>REEA01000188.1 GCA_007695305.1 Bacteroidia bacterium | reverse complement strand
AAATATGTTTATTTAACCGCCATTATTTTAGCCTGCATTATTCACAAAAAGCAAAGACGTATGGCATAACCATACGTCTTAAATTGTTTAATGACAGAAATAATGTTTGACGGTCAAAAAGCCGTTGGTCTTCATTTGGCATCGTTCGTCAGAAGAGTCGACCGTAAGCCACGATTATCAAAGGAGTGAATAGGACACAGCTACACCGACTGTTACCACCGCGGCCATTACCATGAGCTTAATTAGGATATTTAAACTGGGCCCCGAGGTGTCTTTAAATGGGTCACCCACAGTATCACCTATTACGGCGGCTTTGTGACTTTCAGAGCCTTTACCTCCATAATGGCCCTCTTCAATATATTTTTTGGCGTTGTCCCATGCGCCGCCTGCATTGGCCATAAAGATGGCCAGTGCAAAGCCACTGGATATGGTACCGAGAAGGAGACCGGAGACACCGGGCACACCAAAAATCAGACCTACGATCACCGGTATTAAGAGAGCTATGAGAGATGGGATAAGCATTTCCTTTTGTGCACCTTTGGTTGATATGTGGACACAACGGGCATAATCGGGCTCTGTTTTTCCTTCCATGATTCCGGGCATGGTGGCAAACTGGCGACGCACTTCATCCACCATTTTTTGTGCAGCGCGGCCAACGGCATTCATGGTCAAGCCGCTGAATAAAAATACAGCCATCACACCCAGCAGAATACCAACAATCACTTTAGGGTTCATCAGATGCACTTCATAATGGTGCACGAAGTCGAGGAAGGAAGCATCGATAGCCGGGATGCCGTTGATCAGCTCGGCGGGGCGGTCCAGAAACTTCACAAACATCATACGCACTTCTTCAAAATAAGAAGCCAGGAGTGCCAGTGCAGTAAGTGCGGCCGAGCCAATGGCGAAGCCTTTTCCTGTTGCCGCGGTGGTATTGCCAAGGGCATCCAGTGCGTCGGTCCGCTGACGTACTTCGGCGCCCAACCCACACATTTGCGCATTGCCGCCTGCATTGTCGGCAATGGGGCCATAAGCATCTGTGGCCAGTGTAATACCCAGGGTGGAAAGTAAGCCTACAGCAGCAATACCAATACCGTAAAGTCCATAATTCAGACTAGCCACGCTATAGGAGAAGCCTGTTGCAAATGAGAAAGCAAATGTAATGGCAACTACGATAATAAACAACGGAACGGCAGCGGATATGAGACCCGTACCCACACCGCTGATAATAAGGGTTGCCGTTCCTGTTTGACTGGCTTGGGCAATGCGACGGGTAGGCTTATAAGCTGATGCCGTGAAATACTCTGTGGACTGTCCGATGGCTATTCCGGCCAGCAAACCGGTAACAATCGACCCCCACAGTCCGAGATAGTTGGGCAGATTCATATAATAGAGCACCAGGAAAGAGGCTATAACTATCAAAACAGCGCTCATATTGACCCCAAACCCCAGTGATTTCAGGAGTTGTTTCTGCGTTGCTCCTTCTTTTGTTCGCACCAGGAATACACCAATGATTGATAGCACTGTGCCGATGGCAGCGATTAGCATGGGTGCAATCACGGCATTGGTTTGCATTTCAGGTCCATATCCAATAAAGGCTGCCGCACCAAGCAGTGCGGTTGCCAGTATGGATGCTGCGAAAGATTCAAACAGGTCGGCTCCCATACCGGCCACATCTCCCACATTGTCGCCAACGTTATCGGCGATGGTGGCCGGGTTACGGGGATCATCCTCCGGGATACCGGCTTCCAGCTTACCCACAAGATCAGCCCCCACATCGGCAGCTTTGGTGTATATACCACCACCTACACGGGCAAACAATGCCTGGGTAGATGCTCCCATGCCAAAGGTGAGCATGATGGCGGTGATGGTCATTAGTTTGTACCCCGCTTCCATTTCAGGAATAAAAATATTCAGAATAATAAACCAAGCCGAAATGTCAAGCAATACAAGGCCTACCACCACAAGTCCCATTACGGCACCACTGCGGAAGGCAAGTCTGAGACCACCATCAAGTGACGTCCGGCATGCATTGGCTACCCTTCCTGAAGCATAAGTAGCTGCTTTCATACCAAAGAAACCGGCCAAACCGGAAAAGAAACCCCCGGTAATAAAAGCAAAAGGAACCCAGGTGTTCTGTACACCTAAACCATAGGCCAGAAAAGAAAAAATCACCGTGATGACCAAAAACACGATGATTACAACTTTGTACTGCTGATGAAGATAGGCAGTAGCACCTCTTCGAACATGATCGGCAATCTTCTTCATCATGTCGGTGCCTTCATCCATGCGCATCATTTGCCGGAAAAAATACCAGGCAAATCCAAGTGCCAAAATGGAACTTATCGGAACTAAGAAAAAAACAGCAGGCATTTTTATATTGTTTATAGAATTAGTAAATGAGTGATGATGTTGAATGGGAGCAAAAATAAATATTATATGTTATCAGATAACATTAATTATGCTTTTTTCTTAAATATTTTTAAATGTTATCAATCACTGCGAATTTCAAAAAGATGGGGAAGAAAAGGTCTGTTTGATAAAAAAACGTATTTTTGTGTTTCGGACGAGGGACGATTTTGCGACATCTTCTGAAGGAGACATGCATATGAAGAAAATCAAACTGGAAATTCTGGGAATCTCATACAGTCAATCACAATCAGGTGCTTACGCACTCATTTTTGGTGAGGAAGGAAAAAAGCGGAGATTACCGATCATCATCGGCAGCTTTGAAGCTCAGGCCATTGCCATTGAACTGGAAAAAATGAAGCCGAGCAGGCCGCTAACCCATGACTTGTTTAAAAATTTCGCCACCACCTTTAATATCTCCATCAAAGAAGTAATCATCTATAAATTCAGTGAGGGGATTTTCTTCGCCAAGCTCATTTGCTTCGATGGCATAAAAGAAGTGGAAATCGATTCCCGAACCTCTGACGCCGTGGCTATCGCGGTGAGATTCAAATGTCCCATTTACACCTATGAAAGCATTCTGAAGGCTGCAGGCATCGTGATGCAGGAAGGTGATGAAGCACTGGAAACTGAATCCGCACAAAAAAAACCGGAAGAAGAACAAGACCAGGGAAGTGCAGATCAATACAACCACATGACCCTGAAAGAACTGGAGAAAAAACTAATGGAAGCTATCGACGCTGAAGCTTATGAAAAAGCATCCATTATTCGTGATGAGATCAATAAACGAAAAGCCAAAAAGTAATGAAGACGAATGGGATGCTTATCAGCATGCTGGTTTTGTTGCTGCTGCCGATAATGGCAGCCGGATTTGACAACCGCGAAAATGAATTAAACGACACTCTTCCTTTATGGGAAACAGATACCGGACCCATGTTGGTGGATGACACCGAGGAAGTGGCAGAAATGACAAACGACCACACCACTGTTGAAATCCCTGAATATTCTTTCAATATAATTTCCATTTTCAGGGGACTGCTGGGGATGTTGGTGCTGATAGCCATTGCCTGGATATTCAGTACAAACAGAAAGGCCATTTCATGGCGCGTGGTGGGCATTGGTTTATCTGTACAAATCTTACTGGCCATTGGTGTGTTACAAGTACCCCCCGTTCAGTACTTTTTTGAAATGGTGGGCTCTGTTTTCGTGGTTATTCTCGACTTTACCAAAGCCGGTTCAGAATTTTTGTTTGGTGATTTTCTCGATACAGAAACCTATGGATTTATTTTTGCATTCCAGGTGCTTCCCACCATTATCTTTTTTTCTGCGCTGACAAGCCTGCTGTTTTATCTGGGTGCCATCCAGAAAATCGTTTATGGCCTGGCATGGCTTATGACAAAATCGATGAAGCTGTCAGGTGCAGAGAGCCTTTCTGTGGCAGGCAATATTTTTTTGGGCCAAACAGAGTCTCCTTTGATGATCAAAGCCTACCTGCCCGACATGACAAAGTCGGAAATATTACTGGTGATGACCGGTGGTATGGCCACCATGGCAGGTGGTGTGCTGGCCGCATACATCAGCTTCCTCGGAGGTGATGATCCAGTTCAACGCCTTATTTTTGCCCAGCACCTGCTGGCTGCATCCATCATGGCAGCACCCGGCGCCGTAGTGATCACCAAAATTCTCTATCCCCAAACAGAAGAGATCGATAAAACAATGGAGATCTCCAAAGACAGAATCGGTGACAACGTTCTGGACTCAATTACCAACGGAACCGGAGAGGGACTAAAGCTGGCAGCCAACGTGGCAGCCATGCTACTGGTTTTTATTGCCTTTATCGCCATGTTCAATTTCATTGTGGGAGGCATCGGTGATATGTTCAATCTCAACCCCCTGATCTCTGAAGCCACCGATGGTCGCTACGACAGACTTTCGCTGCAGTTCATTCTGGGCTACACCTTCGCTCCCATCATGTGGCTCATCGGTGTCAGCTTACCCGACATCACGCTTGTAGGACGGCTGCTTGGAGAAAAAATTATCATGACAGAATTTATCGGTTATATCAGCCTGGCTGAACTGAAAGATGCCGATGCTTTTGCAGATCCCAAATCAATTATTATGGCCACCTATCTGCTTTGCGGATTTGCCAATTTTGCCAGCATTGGCATTCAGATTGGCGGTATCGGCTCACTGGCTCCAACCAGAAGGGTGCTTCTTTCCAAGTTCGGACTAAGGGCCCTGTTGGGAGGTACAATGGCCGGCCTGATGAGCGCAACCATCGTGGGGATGATACTTGGATAAACCTTTTACCGAATAAAAAAACATGGAACCATATATAAACCTTCTGGATCGTATCCTTCGGGAAGGCGCAAAAAAAGATGACCGCACGGGAACAGGTACCTTGAGTATTTTCGGTCACCAGATGCGCTTCGACCTCAGCAAGGGGTTCCCGCTGATGACAACCAAAAAACTGCACGTCCGGTCAATCATCCATGAACTGCTTTGGTTCCTGAAAGGTGACACAAACATCAAATACCTGAATGAAAACGGTGTTTCTATTTGGGATGAATGGGCAGATCCGGAAGGAAACCTGGGTCCGGTGTATGGGGCTCAATGGCGAAGCTGGCCAACACCGGACGGAAGTATAGACCAAATTTCCAATGTAATCCGGGAGATCAAAAATCACCCGGATTCTCGACGACATCTGGTCTGTGCATGGAATGTTGCCCAAATTGGCGAAATGGCCCTGCCACCCTGTCACGTTTTGTTTCAGTTCTATGTTGCAGAAGGCAAATTGTCCTGCCAGCTGTATCAACGAAGTGCCGACGTTTTCCTTGGAGTGCCTTTCAATATTGCATCCTACGCCCTCCTGACACAGATGATGGCCCAGGTTTGTCATCTTCAACCCGGAGAATTTATCCATACCTTTGGAGATGCACACCTCTATCTGAATCACCTTGAACAGGCAAGGCTGCAAATGAGTCGCTCACCAAGACCCCTGCCTCTGATGAAGATCAATCCGGTAATCAGAAATATTTTTGATTTTCGTTTCGAAGATTTTGAACTGACGGGCTACGACCCGCATCCGCATATTAAGGCTCCAATTGCCGTTTAAGGTACATTTTTAGCCTACCCTGCATTTTGCAGGCCACAGATTTGATTGCTAAGAACCAAAGATTTTTCACATGAAGCTATCGCTGATTGCTGCCTTAGCCAACAACAATGTCATTGGCAGTGAAAACCGGCTTATCTGGCATATGCCGGTCGACCTCAAGCATTTCAGGAAAATCACCATGGGCAAAACCCTGATCATGGGTAGAAAAACATTCGAGTCCATCGGCAAACCCCTGGATGGAAGACAAACCATCGTGGTTACCAAAAAAGAGAAATACGATGCAAAAGGATGCCGGGTGGTGCACTCTATCAAAGAAGCGATCCAGGCGGTAAAGGACGAAAAAGAGGTGTTTGTGGCAGGGGGTTCAGAGATTTATGAGCAAACCATTGACCTCTATCACACCCGGCGATTGTATATCACAAGGGTCTTCGCAAATTTTGAAGGAGACGCATTTTTCCCGGATATTGATCCTGAAAAATGGGAGTTGCTGGAAATGGAAGAGTTCGACGCCGACGAAAAGAACAAATATCCTTATGCCTTCCTGGTGTACAAGAAAAGATCCCGAACCCGGTAATAGTTGAGAAGCATACCGGGCTGCGGCGTACTACCCGTAAACATGCATCAATTGGCTTGCCAGGTCTTCAAAGGCTTTTGCCTGGCCGCGGGGAACAATACATTGTTCAAGATGAGTCTGTAACCCGGGGAGTTTGGGAAAAGGTCCAGGTCGGTGGGTGGGTCACCCACATGGTGCCGGTAATCTTCCGGATCATGTCCGCCGAGAAAGGTAAATGTCCCCTGTCCTCTCGTTCCATGAATATATCTCGCCTCATCTTTTGATCTGTTGTCACCAAGGATGGTAACCGTGGGTTTAATAAAAGCCTTGCGGAAAGCCGTGGTCTGTCCCATAAATCCTTTGACCACCTGCTCATGGTTTTGGGTAAGCATGCTGGGGATGGGATCCCATTTGGCCGAAAACTCAAAAAGGGTAAAGAAGTCCGTATTTTGATTACGTCCGGTTTTAGGTACATCAATGTTTGACTTTTCATAGATGGCCGGATCGGGCACGATGGAAAAGTTCTCAAAGGCAAAGGTGCGGGAAAAGTCCAATCGTTCCTGGGCATCAGGATCGGGAGGCGTACCATTGTATACCTCGTGAAGGATGTCCACCCCTTCAGCCGCCAGGGCAATATCAATGCTTTCAGGTGCCGAACACATGGCAAACATATATCCGCCACCTTCTACAAAATCACGGATTTTTTTGGCCACCGCCAGTTTCAGGTGGGAAACCTGGGAAAAACCAAGCCGACGGGCCGTTTCTTCCGCGAGACGAACATCTTCCCGATACCAGGCGGCATTGCGAAAAGCAAACCAAAACTTGCCAAATTGCCCGGTGAAATCTTCATGGTGAAGGTGGAGCCAATCGTACAAGGGCAAAACGCCTGCAAGGACTTCCTCGTCATAAATTTCATCATAAGGTATTTCAGCATAGGTAAGGGCCAGCGTAACCGCATCATCCCAAGGCAGACTGTTAGGTGGTGTGTAAACCGCAATTCGGGGTACCTTGTGAAGCCTGACCTCCTCCATATTTACCTCCGGCTCGGCAATCTCACGAAGAATAGCCGCAGCCTGCACATCAGCAATTACCTGGTAGCTTACACCACGTACCAACATTTCCTGCTCAAACTCAGGATGGTGTTCAAACATAAAACTGCCACCCCTGTAATTCAGTAACCAACTGACTTCAATATCATAAGTCAATACAAAGTATGCGATTCCGTAAGCTTTCAAATGATTGCGCTGGGATTGATCCATGGGCACCAGGATTTGTGCACCAAAAGATTGCAATGATATAAGTACAAAGAAAAAAGAAACCAGATATTTCTTCATGTTTATTCAGTTTTAAGTTGAAAACATTTTGCCGGTTTTTGGCAACCGGCCAGTCAGTCTAATTTGGCAGGAAAACACATTCCTCAAGAAGGAAATGCCTGTCCCCGGGCAACACCCGTAATAATTTAAATCATGAATGGGGTCAATTTGTTCAATGGTCGACCATCATTTGTGTCAGAACGGCACATCGTCATCATCCATATCATTCATTTTGGATGGGATGGTCAATGTGTTGGGCTGATCATCAAACCTGTCAGATGGTTGTATATCTCTTCGCAGCCCATAATCCCCTGTTTCATATTCAGTAAACTTGGCAAAGTTTTGAATAAAACGCAGATTGATATCTTTTAGTGCACCGTTTCGGTGTTTCGCTATGATGAGTTGGGCCAATCCTTCCGTGGAATTACCCTTTTCATCTTCAGTAATTTGATAATATTCAGGACGGTATATAAACAATACCATATCAGCATCCTGTTCAATGGCCCCTGATTCTCGCAAGTCGGAAAGAATGGGTCGTTTGGAGCCTCCTCTTGTTTCTACGGCACGGCTCAGCTGTGAAATAGCAATTACAGGAATATTCAGCTCTTTCGCCAGGCTTTTCATGGATCGTGAAATATTACTGATTTCCTGTTCCCTGTTTCCCCGGTGATTGTCGGACCCACCGGACATCAATTGAAGGTAATCCACAACGATAAGTTGCACATCATGCTGCGCTTTCAGTCGCCGGCATTTGGCTCTCAGCTCAAAAATGGACAAGGCCGCGGTATCGTCGATAAACAGGGGTGCATCCGTTAGCGAGCTGAGGCGCGAATTCAGTTGTTCCCATTCATAATCTTCCAGTTGCCCTCTCCGGAGCTTATCGGCAGCCAGCTCTGATTCACTGGCAATTAACCTTGTAACCAACTGAACGCCAGTCATCTCCAGGGAAAAAATGGCTACCGGCTTTTTAAAGTCAACCGCAATGTTGCGGGCCATGGTAACTACAAAAGCTGTTTTTCCCATACCCGGCCTGGCAGCGAGGATAATCAGGTCAGCCTTTTGCCAGCCTGCCGTTACCCTGTCAAGATCAGTAAACCCACTGGGAATGCCGCTAATATGTCCATCCTGATTTTTTGCTCCTTCAATTTGTGTGATGGCATCTTTGATCAGCGAGTGCATGTTTTTATAATTGCGGCGCAGATTGGTTTCGCTCACCGCAAACAGCTCCTTCTCTGCCTTGTCCAGTATGTCAAAAACGTCCTGGGTGTCTTCATAGGATTCTTTGATGATTTCCGATGATATGCGAATCAGTTCGCGCTGCAAAAACTTTTGCAGGATGATCCGGGCATGATACTCTGCATTGGCGGAACTGGCGACCCTGTTGGTGAGCATGGATATGGTATAAGCACCGCCTACCATATCAAGCTCCCCGTTTTTCTTGAGTGCCTCTGTAACAGTCAGTATGTCAACAGGCTGAGCGTTGGTAAACAAATCGTGAATGGCAGAAAAAACCTTCTGGTGGCTTTCTTTATAGAAAACCTCAGGTTTTAATATATCAATAACATTGGTTAGGGCATTCTGCTCAAGCAACATGGCTCCCAATACCGCTTCTTCCAGATCGATCGCCTGGGGGGGCACTCTGCCATGGTCTGAATAATCAAGGGAATAGAAGACCTTTTTATTCTTTCTTGCAGGAACATCACGCACCTTTTGTTCTTTGTTTTCCATAGTCCAAATGTACGCAATCTCCCATGTGCTTCCAACAGTTTTTTAAAAAATAGTTATCAACAATGATATATGAAGCCCGTTGTTTTGCCATTCAAAAAAGCGGCCGGGGTTTTATGCAAAAAGCATTTCATTCTATTCCTGATCTTTATGATCAGCATGAACCACCCTGAATTCAGTGCGCCTGTTCATGGCTCTCCCCTCGGGTGTTTCGTTGGTCGCAACGGGTCTGGTGTCACCATATCCTTTGTATGTAATCCTTTCCGGCGAAACACCGGCCTCAATGAGATAACTCCTCACACTTCCGGCGCGATTTTCAGACAATGTGATATTGTATGTATCACTTCCGATGCTGTCGGTATGGCCACCAATTTCGATGTGCACTGACGGATTTTCCAGCAGAAAATGATACAGTTTGTCCAGTTCAGGCTTTGAAGCTTTTTCCAGGTCGTAACTGTCAAATTCGAAGAAGATATTTTTCAAAACCACCGGTTCGCCTGTTTTTATCGGTTGCAGTTCAATATCGCGGAGATAGGGTTCTGCGACTGATCCGGGATCTGCATAGCTAAAATGGGCTGAGAAGAACAGATAACCTGTTTTTGAGACATTCAGCGCCAGTTCTTTACCCACTGGGATGGCCACCAGGAATGTTCCGTCATGGGGATCGGAAGTGGCGGTGGTGATGCGCCGGCCGTCATTAAGGGTAAACAGCTCAAATCCGGCAGCGAGAGGCTCAAGGGTTTCGGCATCATATACCCTGCCACGCATGTAAGTATGCGCCAATGGTCTGGCTTCGGGGTAGAGGTCAAATGTGTACAGATCAGCATCACCATAGCCGCCTTCCATATCTGACGAGAACCATGCCGTTGTTCCGGAGGCACCAACGATCATGGCAAACTCGTCGCCGTGTGTATTGATCGGGTAACCAATATTCACGGGTTTCGACCATTGCCCGTTATCATCGCGCCGGCTGTAAAATATGTCAAGCCCGCCCATCCCCGGATGGCCATCGGATGCAAAATACAAGGTAGCATTGTCGTGATGGATAAAGGGGGACATCTCATTACCCGTGGTGTTGATGGTTGGCCCCATATTCACGGGTTCAGTCCAGTGTCCATGTTCATCACGGGTAGCCTTCCAGATATCCATCGGGCCGATGCTTCCTTCCCTGCTGCTGGTAAAATAGATGACCGAACCATCGGCCGAGACAGAAGGTTGCGAATCCCAGGCTGTTGAGTTCAACGGGCGCCCCGGATTCACCGGTGTTGTCCAGCGCCCACCTTCCCTGCGCGAATAATAGATGTCGCAACGCCCGACAACATCAGGCCGGTTACATGCGGCAAAATACAGATGACGACCATCGGCCGTGATGGTTTGTGCCCCCTCATTGCCGGGTGTGTTGAGTGGCGGACCGAGATTTTTTGCCGGCGTCCATTCCCCTTCCTTGTAATGGCTGATATAGAAATCCTCATAATATGCTGTCTGACCCGGAGAAGGAGATTCTTTCCGCGGCTTTTTCCTGGTGAATATCAGCGTTTGCTCATCAGCCGTCAGTGCAGGGCTGTACTCTGCATTCGGGGTGTTGATTGCCGGACCCGGATTCACCGGCTGAAAAGTGACGGGATTGTTCTTGAGCTTATTGGCAAAATCACTACGTGTCAAAAGATCTTCGGCCCTTTCACCCATGGCCGGAGCATACCCGCCCATGTCCAAAAAGCGTTTTGCCATTTCAGCAGCATCAGCATATCTTCCGGTGCGGTAGAGCGCCATTGAAAGCCTGTATTTTGCCGGACGGTATAGATGAGAATCCAGATCAATGGCTTTTTTATAGGATGGGATACTTTCTGCAAACCTGTCTGTTTCAAAATATATCTCGGCAAGCAGCATGTGGGCTTCTGCAAAGGCTTTATCCCTCTCTATGGCACGTTGCAGGTTATCTATGGCCGACGAAGGATCATGCTTCCGCAAGGCCTCTTCAGCACGATGATATGCGCGAATGGCACGGCGATCGCCGGACGACAGCTCACCGGTCCATTGGCCATGGACAGGTAAAATGCCGGCCAAAAGTATACACATTCCCAATATGAACAGACTGTTTCGCATGATTCCTGACAGGCAAATGTTGACAACACAGATCAGGGCCAATCTAACCGCTTTCCGGCGACCATCCCCGGATGGTTTGGATACATGTTGTTTTTTGCCGGGTCGACCAATATGAGAACGTTTGGCCCGGAGAAAAATTACGGTATATTCATAAACTTGTGTGCCTGCAATGAAACCATCCACTGCGGATGTTTTTTTACATAATCAACGATCAGGGGGAGCATTTCCTCATGGCGGCTCCACTCGGGCTGGAGAAAGAGATGGCATTTGCTTCTTACCCGGGCTGCCTGCTCCTCAGCCCAACGGAAATCATCCATTTCATGAATGATCACCTTCAACTCGTCGGCCAGTGAAATAAGTTCATCCAGAGGCTGCATGTTTTTTTTGGGTGAAACACATATCCAGTCACAATGACCCCGCAGGGGATAAGCACCACAGGTTTCAAGGTAAATGGATGACCCATTGTTTTTTAGACCTTTACACAGGGATTCCAGGTTATAGTTTAAAGGTTCACCGCCGGTAATCACAACCGCATTGGCAGGAAAGGCGTGCACATAATCGATAATATCATTGATTTTTGTAAGAGGGTGAAGAGAAGCATCCCAGGCTTCTTTCACATCACACCAGTGGCATCCTACATCACAGCCGCCAATACGGACGAATGCAGCAGGCTTCCCCGTTTGGTAGCCTTCACCCTGGATAGAATAAAACATCTCCATGACAGGCAACAGCTGGCCTTCCAGAAGTTGTTTTTCATCCTCAGGTTTGAGGTGTATAAGTTGACAGTTGGCCAATGATTATCCGTATATTTCTTTTTTAGATGCCTTGAGCGTATTCATAAGCAGTGAAACGATGGTCATAGGCCCTACCCCACCCGGCACAGGCGTGATGTGCGAAGCTTTTTTTGACACCTCATCAAAACACACATCGCCGATAAGCCTGAAGCCGGATTTTGTATCAGCAGAGGGTACACGGTGAATGCCTACATCAATCACAACCGCTCCTTCTTTAACCATATCGGCGGTCACAAACTCGGGGCGACCAATGGCCACAATCAGGATATCGGCGCGGGAACTGATTTCCGCCAGATTCTGTGTTTTGCTGTGACAAACGGTTACCGTGGCATTGCCGGGTTCTTCATTTCTGGCCATTAACAAACTCATTGGCTTGCCTACAATATTGCTCCTGCCCAGGATCACACAGTTTTTGCCCCTGGTTTCAATGCCGGATCGCATGATCATCTCCATGATTCCATGGGGTGTAGCAGACACGTAAGATGGCAAACCGATGGTCATACGGCCAACGTTCACCGGGTGAAAACCGTCCACATCCTTTTCAGGTAAAATATGCTGTATTACTTTTTGGTTGTCGATATGATCAGGAAGGGGTAACTGTACGATCAAACCATCAATTTCCGGATCTTTGTTGATAAATGTTACGGCCTCCAGCAGCTCTGCCTCCGAAACATCGGCAGGGAAACGATAGGTTGAAGAATCAAAGCCAACCTGCTTACATGCCCTGGCTTTGCTATTCACGTAAGTTTCGCTGGCCGGATCTTCGCCAACCAGAATGGCTGTCAGATGCGGAACTTTTTCGCCCCGGTCAATCATTCGCTTTACTTCACCTGCAATTTCTTCCTTAATTTTTGCAGCAATTTGTTTTCCGTCAATAATTTTCATGTGTGTATAAAGTTTTGTAAAAAATGTCAAAAGGTCAAAAGGTCAAAAGGTCAAAAAGTTAGAATTTTGGCTTAGCTTGTACCCTTTCTTTGCGTATTTTGCGTGTCTTTTTCTTTGCGCTCTTCGCGAAGCACAATAGATCCCACGCCAAGGCCGCAAAATTATAAGCGCAAAAACCGCAAAGGAGTGGTATTTATTTTTTCACCACAGAGGACACAATGAACACAAAGTTTTTATCTCTGGACAGGTCAAGCCCTGTCCCTTTCTTTTTTGCTTACTTCTTACTAACCTGCATTATTCACAAAAAGCAAACAAATTGTTGTATATAATTGATTAAATGGTAGTAAGAGCATATTTTTGCAAAAACTCAATTTGTTTGCTTTTTTCAAGTGCTTTTACTTCAGGCCAGCTACTAACGGCGCGCACCCTGCAAGTTGCGCATCATGTTGGCCATTTTTCCTTTGCCGCCGGCAGTCATCATGCGCATCATCTTCCGTGTATCTTCAAATTGTTTCACCAGTTTATTCACTTCCGTAATGTCGGTGCCTGATCCCCTGGCAATACGTTTACGCCTGCTGCCATTAAGCAATGCAGGATTCTCCCTTTCCTCCGGTGTCATGGAGTAAATAATGGCTTCAATCCCTTTAAATGCATCATCTTCAATATCAAGATCCTTGACAGCTTTGCCCACACCGGGGATCATCCCCATAAGGTCTTTCATATTACCCATTTTTTTGATCTGATGCAGCTGTTTCAGAAAATCGTTGAAGTTGAATTGATTTTTGGCCAGTTTTTTCTGAAGTTGCCTTGCTTCTTCCTCATCGTATTGTTCCTGGGCTTTTTCCACAAGCGAAACAATATCACCCTTGCCCAGGATGCGGTTTGCCATCCTGCCGGGATGGAAAAGCTCAATGGCATCCACCTTTTCACCGATACCTACAAATTTGATGGGTTTATCAACCACCGACCGGATGGTTAGTGCTGCCCCGCCACGAGTGTCACCATCAAGCTTGGTAAGAACCACCCCTTCATAGTCTAAACGGTCGTTAAACGCCTTGGCTGTATTCACCGCATCCTGTCCTGTCATTGCATCTACAACGAACAGTGTCTCCTGTGGATTCAGCGCTTTTTTCAGAGAGGCAATCTCGTCCATCATCTGCTCATCAATGGCCAGGCGACCGGCTGTATCTACAACCACCACCTGGTGACCCATATTTTTTGCATGGGATAAAGCGCGTTTGGCTATACCCACCGCATCCTGCTTGTCAGGCTCTGTATAAACCTCAACATCTATTTGTTGCCCCAAAACCTTTAATTGATCAATGGCGGCGGGGCGGTAGACATCGCATGCCACCAGCAAAACTTTTTTACCTTTTTTGCTTTTCAGGTAATTGGCCAGCTTGGCTGAAAAAGTTGTTTTACCGCTACCCTGTAAACCCGCAATGAGCATGATGGCAGGACTCGCCTTCAGCTGAAGCTCTTCATGGGTGCTGCCCATCAGCTCCGTAAGCTCTTCATGAACAATTTTCACCATCAGCTGACCGGGCGATACAGCCGTTAGCACATCGCGTCCGAGCGCCTTTTCCTTTACCCGCTCGGTGAAAGATTTCGCAATCTTAAAGTTCACATCGGCATCCACCAGGGCACGGCGAATATCCTTTAATGACTCCGCCACATTCACCTCCGTAATCTGGCCCTGCCCCTTGATGACTTTAAATGCCCTATCCAGTTTATCACTTAAATTATCAAACATAATGGCTGTTTTTTTTGCAAAAATACCAATAATTCTCCTATTTTCTCACAGAAGCCGGGAGTGTTGCACGGCAGTAAGCAGAATTTACAACAGTATGGCTTTTTTTTGATTATTTTTATCCTGTCCGTTTTTTTGTTACCTTTAAATTATGATGAAGTTTTTTCCGTTTGCAGACGCTCATCGTTTTTTGTGTAACTTTGCATCACGGCATAGGCAAGTTTAAAATCCGCAGACATCACATTGTCAAAAGATTGCATGTCCATACTCCTATGAATGACGAAATGAATAATCATATAAACAAGCCCTGGCAGGTTACCAGGTATGAGGCTATTTTGCTTCAGAATGAATCTGTATATTTTGATGTGGATGATTTTGAGGAAATCATTGATTACTATGTGATGACCGGCTCATACCAACAGTCATTAAATATATGCAATGAAGCATGTTTGGTTCATCCATCATCGATCCCGCTCATGCTAAAGAAAGCACAACTGCTGGCCTCTATTAATAAGGAAGACCACGCACTGGAACTCCTCAGCACCATTGAAAATCTGGACCCTTCCAACAATGATGTGCTGCTGACAAAAGGGGCTATTTACTCCCAACTGGAGAATTACGAAAAAGCCATTGAAGAATATAATAAGGCTGTTCTGGGTGCCGATGAACCCGATTTCGTGTATTGCAATATTGCTTTTGAGTATGAAAACATGGGCAACTTTGACAAAACACTGGAGTATCTGGACAAGGCACTCAGGGTAAATCCCAACAACGATCTTGCTATCTATGAGGCCGCATATTGCTTTGACCTGCTCTCACTTACGGAAGAAGGAATTTCTTTTTTCAAAAAACTGATCGATAGAAACCCCTATAGTGTTGAAGCATGGTTTAATCTGGGAGTTTCCTATATCAATGCAGGGCTTTATGAGAAAGCCCTTGAGGCCCTGGAGTACTCCCTGGCAATCGACAACGATCACGAGCACTCCTGGTTCCATAAAGGATACACCCTGAGCCTCCTCAACAGGGAAAAAGAAGCCATTGACTCCTATCTTGAATCAATCAGCCAAAACGACAGTGACCCCATGACATTTTATTACATCGGTGAATGTTATGAAAAGCTGAAAGATTATACCATTGCAAAATCGTATTACCTTGAGTGTGTGCGCAAAGACCCGGAACTTGCCGATGCATGGATAGGCATGGGTGTTTGTGACATGGAAGCAGGATCGTCCAATGAAGCGCTTCAATACCTGAAAAAAGGAGTTGCACTGGATCCTGAAAACATAAATTACCTGGCTTTACTTGGCAACGCATTTTTTAATCTTAGTCAGTTCGAAGATGGTAAACAGGCCTATGAAAAGGCCCTCTCCATTGACCCTGATGATGAAGAGACATGGCTGGAGTACAGCGAAGCCCTCGCCAACATCAGTGAGTATCAACCGGCCCTGGATGTGTTGAACAGGGGCATGGAAGCAATTCCGGGAAACCGTAACATCCTGTATTTTACGGCTGCCGTTCTTTTCCTTTGCGGGAAGGACCATGAAGCCGGCTTTTTCCTGGAAGAAGCCTTTGACCATACTTCAGAAGGAATCCAAAACATCCTGACCCGTTTCCCGGCTCTGAATGACAGCAAGGCGTTCATGGATACTGTTGACAAACTGATATAAATGCAAGACCCCCTTGCAAGCCAAAAAGAAAAAGCATATGCTGGACCATCTTCCCAATCGCATGGAAAAGCCCCGGAGCAATGGGGTAACCATGGTTATGGACAAAGGCCTTGGAGTAAGGCAAGCCCATGACCTGGCAGAAACCGCCGGTCACCTTATTGATTTTGTCAAGCTGGGATTTGGTACTTCTTATGTAAGCAAAAATGTCAAAGAAAAAGTCAGCATCTACCGGCAACACAACATCAGGGTATATGTTGGAGGTACCCTGCTGGAAGCATTTGTGATCCGCGATCAACTGGATGAATACCAGAAATATATTGACGCCATCGGTTGCGATGCCGCAGAAGTATCCGATGGATGTATCCGGATGGAGCAGGAACAAAAATGTAACATCATCAAACAGCTAGGCAAACATTTTATGGTGGTTTCGGAAGTAGGGGCAAAAGATGAGGATGTGACCTTACAGGCCGATGAATGGATATCTGCCATGCGCAGCGAACTGGAGGCCGGAAGCAGTTTTGTCATTGGTGAGGCAAGGGAGAGCGGAACAGTAGGTATCTACGGAAAGAACGGAAGTGCCGACACCGGGCTGATCGACCATATCCTCCAGGAAATACCACCTGAAAAAATCATCTGGGAGGCTCCGGCCAAGCAACAGCAGATATGGTTTATCCGCAAACTTGGTGCGCTGGTCAACCTGGGCAATATCTCGCCTGCCGAAATCATCCCCCTGGAAACCTTGCGTCTTGGACTTCGTGGTGATACTTTTTTCGAAAACCTGCCCGCAGAATTTCTGAAATATAAACTGTAATGACCTCCTGTCCGTACCTTTGTTTTTATCCCCGGCACTTTCCACCACTTCCCGGTAAAAAGGCAAAAAAGCCATTTCTCCTTTAATAAACAGATTTTGAAATGAAGCATAACCGATCTGCCAAAGATTATTTGTTGCTTGTTTTACGTGGGATGGCGATGGGTGCCGTTGATGTAATCCCCGGAGTATCGGGCGGTACCATGGCACTGATCACCGGGATTTACGAAGAGCTGATCAACAGCATTAAATCATTCAATGCCGGCCTTATTGCCACCTTGCGCAAGCAAGGGATTACCAAGGCATGGGAAAGGATCAACGGCTATTTCCTGGCGGCGGTACTTTCAGGGATCCTGATCAGCATTTTTTCACTTGTACGTCTTCTTTCGTGGCTATTCGACAATCACGCCATGATGATCTGGGCATTTTTTTTCGGACTGATCCTGGGTAGCGTTTTTTATGTGGGTTCCAGAATAAAAAACAGAAACGCACTCTCCTGGTTGTTTCTTATTGCCGGTTCTGCGGTGGCTTATTATGTCACCATTGCAACACCTGCCACCGGACCCGATCATTTGTGGTTTATCTTTCTGGCCGGCAGCATAGCCTTCTGCGCGATGATCCTGCCGGGTATATCCGGCGCATTCATTCTGGTTTTGCTGGGTAAGTACGAATACATGATAAATGCCGTCAAAGATTGGAATATGATGGTTATCGTGGTGTTTGGTATAGGCGGTATTGGAGGAATTATCGCGTTTTCGAACGCCATTGGCTGGTTGCTGAAAAAATATCCCAATGCTACATTGGCCATGCTGACAGGATTCATGATCGGCTCACTTAACAAGCTGTGGCCATGGAAAGAAGTCCTGGAAACACGCATTGGCACAAGCGGAGAAGAAATTCCGGTGCTGGAAAGAAGTATCCTGCCTTCACAATATGCTGCCTTGTATGGCGAAAGCCCTCAGGTTTTACCTGTTATGATTTGTGCACTTGCCGGTCTGGCTTTGATACTGGCTGTTATGTTTTTTGCCGGGAAGCTGAATAAAGAATAATGATAATTGGATATTAGTCTGTCATCAAAGAAACGTATGCGGCTTTAACATCAATGATCCATCCGCTGCTTTTTATCCCAGACATATATAAATAAAGTAGTGAAGCCAACACCAAAAACAATACCCAGATAAGGGTTCACTCCTTCAACCGGTTCCCCAACAGCCCGGTAAATACCATAAAAAACAGCACTCAAACCCGCCATCAACATAAAAAAGAATAAAAACTGATCGAAGATTTTTTCAAAACGGGTGGGCTGGTAAGTTTCCTGCTTCTTTTTATAGGCATAATAATGCTGTTTTGCATATCCGTTTGATGCAGCTCCGGGTCTGTAGTATACACGTCTTGACTGTATAGCCTGCCCCTGGGATAACCGTATATCGTACAAACGTCGCTTCTCAGCATTGCTGAGAATCTGGTAAGCCTCATTGATCAACTGAAACTCCTCCACAGAGCGTGAATGCCGGCTTACATCGGGATGCAACAACTTGGCCCGGTAACGGAAAGCCCGCTTTATGGATTCTTCATTGGCGTTAATATCAACACCCAGTATTTCATAATAATTCATGAAAAATGCCTGCACTTGTGGAGCTTCGAAATTACACAATGCCAAAGAAAAAATCAAGCAGAAATGAAGTTTTTAAAAAAAGATTTGCCAAAAACAAAAAAAATGCCGTCCTTTGCACTCCAAAAAAAAACGTTTAGTTCATTTGTAAAAAAATCGGAAGGCCATGTCACGTATTTGCCAAATTACAGGAAAAAGACCGATTACAGGACATCGTGTATCGCACTCGAATATAAAAACCAACAGATGGTTTTACCCAAATATTCAAACCAAAAGGTTTTTTATTCCTGAAGAAAACCGCTGGGTAACCCTGAAAGTATCAGCAAAAGGGATTCGTATCATTAACAAAAAGGGAATCTACGCGAGTATAAAAGAAGCGCGTGAAAAAGGTTTTCTGAAATAGGCCTACATTGGTTTTTGCATAAAAAAGCTGTTGCATATATGCAACGGCTTTTTTTTTGCCATGATAGCGACCCATATCTTCGGTCTGTTAAAGATTTATAAGATCAGGTCATTCTCAAAGGCATCATTTCATGATGTCGTTGAATCTTATTACTTTTATACCAAATAAAAAGAACATGCGAGGCACCATATTTCTGTTGTTCCTTGTTTTGCTGGGAGTTATTCTGGCTGCTGGTTTTTCCGGCCGGACCTACAGCAATCAACCGCCCCGGCGCGTTATCCAGTTTACAGGGCTGGTACTAACCGGGGACAGCCTGAAACCGCTCCCCTTTGCCACGGTTTGGGTAAAAAATACCAATCGCGGAACATCCACTGACTATTATGGTTTTTTTTCAATACCGGTTTATAACACTGACACCCTGCGCTTTTCATCTGTCGGATTTGAGGATGTGTATTATGCCATTCCTGATACGCTTTCACGGTCGAGGTATTCTGCAGTGCAGTTGATGACCAGGGACACCATCCACCTTGCCGAAACCGTTATTTACCCCTGGCCAACCCGCGAACAATTCCGCCACGCATTCATTCACACAGAGATCCCTTCCGATGATTACGACAGGGCCATGCGAAACCTTGCACAGGCCGAAATGCGCGAACGTTTTGAAAATATGCCCATGGATGGCAGTATGAATTTCCGTCATTATGTGCAGCAACACTCAGACCGCTTATACTACGCAGGGCAATCGCCTCCGATACGAATTTTTGACCCTTTTGCATGGGCTGAGTTCTTTCAGGCCTGGCGTGAAGGTCGTTTCAGACGCAGTGATTGATCCATGGCATACAATATTTTTTTCACACTTTGGTTATTAAGTATGAGCATCCTGTTTGTTCCTTTTTCTGAGTGATTTCACAGTAATCCATAAGTTCTTGACAGTGATCCTAAACCGACATATCTTCACCATTCTCTTTTTTTTGATTTCACCGGTGCTTTTGGCCCAGCAGGGAACGCTGGAAGGCCATCTGCGTACGCCTGATGGTGATCCCATGGGTTTTGTGAATCTTGCCCTGGAAGGCACAACCATTGGTACAAGCACCGATGAGCGTGGGTTTTTCCGGGTGCAGATACCCGCCGGCCGTCCGTTCACGCTCATTGTATCCCACCTTGGATTCAGACCTGAACGCGTGCCTGTTGAACTATCGCCGGGCGAAACACTGATTGTGGACATCACCCTTCAACCCCTGTTGACATCCCTGCCTGACGTGGAAGTCAGAGACCGGCAGGTGTTAACCACCGACGTCATAAAGCTGGACCCAAGACTTACAACCTCCCTGCCGAGCCCGAGTGCAGGCATCGAACGCCTTGTACAAACCTTACCAGGCGTTTCCACCGTAACCGAACTATCCGCGCAATACTCCGTCAGGGGAGGAAGCTATGACGAAAACCTGGTGTATGTGAATGGCATAGAAATATACAGACCCTTCCTGGTACGTTCCGGACAGCAGGAAGGATTAAGCTTTCTGAACCCGGAAATGGTGTCCTCCATCAGCTTTTCAGCCGGAGGCTTCAACGCACTCTACGGCGACAAAATGTCATCCGTACTGGATATTACCTATAAAGACCCCAAAGAATTTGCCGGCTCCTTCTCTGTCAGTTTGCTGGAAGGCTCCCTGCATCTGGAAGGGATTTCAGACAACAAACGTTTCTCCTATCTGACAGGCGTGCGCTATAAGTCAAATCAATATCTTTTGGGAACCCTGGATACGCAGGGCGACTACCGTCCGTCGTTTTCCGACCTGCAAGCACTGCTCAGATACCGGATTTCCGATAACTGGCAGCTGAGCTTTCTGGGTAATTTCAATGATAACAGCTTCAGGTTTAAGCCGGAAGTTCAACGAACACGCTTCGGAACAGTCACCGATGTTCGAGAATTTACCGTCTTTTTTGACGGTCGCGAGGTGAACCGTTTTACCACAAGCACAGCGGCACTTTCGCTGAATTACAGCCCAACAGATGAACTGAACCTTCAATTTATCAGCAGTGTTTTTCAGTCGGATGAACAAGAAAATTTCGATATTCTCGGGCAATACTGGCTCCAGCGGGTGGAAACCGACATGGGGCAGGACGACTTCGGACAGCCCACCGGTGAGCCTTTGGGTGTTGGTACCTTCCTGAATCATGCACGAAATTATTTGAATGCCATCGTTGTAAACGTGGAAACAAAAGGCGACTGGCAAAACGAAAGCCATCATCTGAAATGGGGGTTACGCTACCGGTACGAAGATATTTACGACAGGTTAAGTGAATGGAGCCTGATCGACTCTGCAGGTTTCTCCCTGCCACAATACCCTTCTGAAGCCCTCCTGCTGCAAGACACAATCAACGCGCGTATCAGCCTGCAGTCGAACCGTTTTTCGGGCTTCATACAAAACACCTGGGAGTGGCAGCGGCCACACGGACGCTATGCCTTTACGGCAGGCTTCCGCGCCAACTACTGGGATTACAACCGCCAGTTTTTGTTCAGCCCCCGCACAACCGTTCTTTACAAACCGGAATGGGCAGCCCGCCTCACCTTCAGAGCCTCTGCAGGCTATTACCACCAACCGCCATTCTACAGGGAATTGCGCGATATGCAAGGCAAACTAAACGACAAGATCAGGGCACAGGAATCAATCCACATGGTGCTCGGCTCAACATTTAACTTTACAGCATGGAACAGACCATTTCAGTACACCACTGAAGTGTATTACAAGTTTTTGAATGACATCATTCCATACCAGCTGGATAACGTCAGAATCAGATATTATGCCGACAATATTTCCAAAGGCTACGCCACCGGTATTGACATGAAAATTCATGGTGAGTTTGTGCCGGGTATCGACTCCTGGGCCAGCCTGTCGGTGATGCAAACCCGAGAAAAAATTGAAGGCGCCTTCATCATCAACCGGCAGGGAGAACAAATTCCTGCCGGATATATTCCAAGACCCACCGATCAACGCTTTCATTTTAGCATGTTTTTCCAGGACTTCCTGCCAAGAAACCCCAGCTACCAGGTGCAACTCGGGTTTTTTTACGGGGCAGGACTCCCCTTCTGGCCTCCCACACGCGACAAAAATGTAAATTACGGAAGAATGCCTGCTTATCAGCGCGTTGACATTGGTTTTTCGAAACAGCTGGTGGGAGAAAACTCATCTTTCTCCGACACGAATCCATTACGCCACCTGGAATCCATGTGGATCACTGCAGAAATATTTAACTTGCTGGAAATCAATAACACCATCTCCTATTCATGGGTAAAGGACGTGGAAAATAACTTGTTTGCCATTCCCAACTATCTCACATCCAGACTGGTGAATGTAAAGCTGATCGCACGTTTCTAATCCGTCTGCCTTTTTGTCACTATTCTGACATTGCATTACATGCATCTTGTTGCAATCGTGCCATTATTTCAACAAAAACACCGCAAAAGGATGTTGGCATAATGATTGAAAGCTTCTTACCAAAAGAATTGAATCAAAAACGAACGATCTGATCCGGTTTGCTGACGCTGCCATTTTTGCTTGATCGAGATACAAAAAAGGCTGCGCATTGCGCGTTTAACCCTGCAAAAAAGCAGCCATTGGCGCCCCGAAAACAGGACAGCGCCGGAACAGGTCAAAAAAACATAGAACAATGGGTAAAATTATTGGTATTGATTTAGGAACAACCAACTCTTGTGTATCGGTGATGGAAGGTAATGAACCGGTGGTAATCCCTAATAGCGAGGGAAGACGCACCACACCTTCCATTGTTGCCTTTACTGAAAACGGAGAAAGAAAAATCGGAGACCCCGCCAAACGACAGGCGATCATAAATCCCGAAAAAACCATTTACTCCATCAAAAGATTGATGGGAGAACCCTATGATGCGGTTGAGAAAGAGCGCAAAATGGTCAGTTACAAAATTGAAAAGGGAGATAACAACACACCCAGGGTCAAGATTGATGACAGAAGCTACACCCCCCAGGAGATCTCTGCAATGGTTCTGCAGAAGATGAAAAAGACGGCAGAAGATTATCTTGGACAAGAAGTTACGGAGGCGGTGATCACGGTGCCTGCCTATTTTAACGACTCTCAGCGCCAGGCCACAAAAGAAGCCGGTGAGATCGCGGGTTTAAAGGTGCGCAGGATCATCAACGAACCAACGGCTGCCTCCCTGGCCTACGGCCTCGATAAAAAAGACAGGGATATCAGGATAGCGGTATTCGACCTCGGTGGCGGAACCTTCGACATCTCCATCCTGGAGCTTGGTGACGGCGTGTTTGAAGTTAAATCCACAAACGGTGACACACACCTTGGCGGTGATGACTTCGATGACGTAATCATCAATTGGCTGGCAGAAGAGTTCCTGAAAGACGAAGGCATTGATCTGCGAAAGGATCCAATGGCATTGCAGCGTTTGAAAGAAGCTGCCGAAAAAGCCAAGATAGAGCTTTCCAGTGCCACATCAACAGAAATTAACCTGCCTTACATCATGCCGGTTGACGGAATTCCGAAACACCTTGTACGTACGCTTTCACGTAGTAACTTTGAGAAATTGAGCGACAAGCTGATCCAGGCAACACTCGAACCCTGCAAAATTGCACTGAAAGAAGCAGGTATGCAACAATCCGATATTGATGAAGTAATTCTGGTGGGTGGTTCAACACGTATTCCTGCCATCCAGGAAGTGGTGGAGAAGTTTTTCGGGAAAAAGCCATCAAAAGGTGTTAATCCCGATGAAGTAGTTGCCGTTGGAGCAGCTATACAGGGAGGCGTGCTTACCGGTGAAGTGAAGGATGTATTGCTGCTTGACGTTACACCGCTCTCGCTGGGTATCGAAACCCTTGGCGGAGTAATGACAAAGCTCATTGAAGCCAATACAACCATCCCCACCAAAAAAGAAGAAACATTTTCCACTGCCGCCGATAATCAGACATCAGTTGAAATACACATTCTGCAAGGCGAAAGGCCCATGGCCAAAGATAACCGAACCATCGGAAGGTTTCACCTTGACGGGATACCTCCGTCGCCACGCGGCATACCTCAGATTGAAGTAAGCTTTGATATTGACGCAAACGGTATCCTCAATGTGTCAGCCAAAGACAAAGCTTCCGGAAAGTCCCAAAACATTCGCATTGAAGCATCCTCAGGCCTTACAGAGGAAGAAATCAAACGGATGAAAACAGAAGCAGAAGCCCATGCAGAATCGGACAGGAAACAGAAAGAGGAAATCGACAAACTGAATGCCGCCGACAGCCTCATCTTCCAAACCGAAAAACAGTTAAAGGAATTTGGTGAGAAGCTTCCTGCCGACAAGAAAGAGCCGATCGAAAAGGCCCTTGCAGATCTTAAAGAAGCACACAAAAACAAAGATCTGGCAGCCATTGAAGCAACCATGGCCACATTGAACAATGCATGGCAGGTAGCCAGCACCGAAATGTATCAAAATACACAAGGGCAGCAACAAGCCGGTGGGCAAGAGCAACAGCAGGAATCAAATCAGGAAGCCTCCGGCAAAAAGGACAACGATGACAACGATGTTACCGATGTGGATTTTGAAGAAGTGAAATAAGCATGGGAACTTCATGATCAAAGGCGGGGAACAATATGTTTCCCGCTTTTTTTTATGATAAAGAAGAAAATCGATGAAATACTGGCCCTGCTTTGCATAATCTGCATACTCTTCCGGCTTGAGGTTGTCTTGCCTTTATGGCAAAAAAAAAGCGGAGCCGTTGTGGCTCCGCGGGGATCATGATTCACCAAAAACCACAATGATGAACAAGTTTGAAACAGTTCAGATCCCAAAAGTACTTTAAAAACGCTTCTGCTGCTTTTTCAGGCCAGCTCTTTGGCGGCTAGCAGAGCTTTATCATAATCGGGCTGGTCGCCGACTTCCTTGACCAGTTCAACATATTTTACCGTATCATCTTTATCGACTACGATTACTGCACGCGCCAGGAGGCCAACCTCTTCAATAAACAGACCGTACTTTATACCGAAATCCCTGTCCTTTTGATCGGAGACTGTAACAAGGTTATCTATACCTTCGGCAGCACAGAAACGCTTTAACGCAAAAGGCAAGTCATTGGAAATCGTGATAATTTGTATATTATCCAGTTTTGATGCTTCCAGGTTGAATCGTCTTGTTTGTTGTGCGCATACAGCGGTGTCAACACTTGGTACGGAAGAGATGATGCGCACTTTCCCTTTGTAGTCGCTCAGGCTGACCGGTTTCATGTCGGTTGAAATAGCAACAAAATTTTTTGCATTATGGCCTTCCTTCACCAGTTTCCCCTTTAATGTTACCGGGTTACCGGCGAGTGTAACCAAATCGCTGTTTCTTTTCATGGCAGATTGGTTTTATGAATGAAAAATAGCATGTCTGAACAGGCATGCCAACAAATAATTACCTGAATAGAAACAAGCGGTGATGTCTTTTGTTTAAAAGAAGCTTAGAAAAATGCCGTTTGGATAAATTATTTTTTTCGGTCGAAGAATGGATTTTTAGAAGCAGCACTCAGTGGAATGCCATAAACAATATTATAATTTTTGCCGAGCAGGCCCATTTGCTGGGCAGCGAAACCAATGGTATACATGATCCGGTTATCGATTCTGGCATCCATGGCAACACTTACGGCCGAGCCCATGGCTATACCAAGGTCTCCGGTGTTGAAAGCACAAGGAATTTCAGGTTGTTTGTTTTTGGAAGCACAATCGGGGAATCCACAGAGCCCGCAGGTTTTGAGGCCAAGCGATTCAATTTTGGTGCCCATGATTACCACTGCCTGGGCATGGTTCAGCACATTGGATGCATCCCTCAAAAAAATTTGGTTGTCTTGTTTTTCGCCGATTTCCTTCATGGTTTTGGCAAGTGACTGGATATCACTGCCTGTAAGGATAGACATGGCGATGTTGTTAATGCCGCGGGCTTTTGGTGCAGTACGTGCTGCCAGGACCATTTTTTTTGCCACATGCAGCACGGTATCCTGACGCATTTCATTTTCGTTGATGATTGCCATAACAAAGGTGTTTATTTTGGCCGCAAAATAATAAAAAAAACCCGGTATCTGGATACCGGGTTATTCATTTTAGGAAAAATCCGTGAATTTCGCAATGCTTTCAATGAAGCCAAGCGGCACAATAATTTCCTTATCCGTGTTGTCACCGGGAATCACATACAGCTCAACAGCATGTTTCGCAGAAGATTGTGATTTTGCCTCGAAAACAATGTTCCGGTGCAACAACATGCAAACATCCGAATGATCTTTCAGGAACGCAGGTAAAGCTTTTATTGACGGACGTATTGCTCCCGGGTAGCCATTGGTATATCCGGCAGACTGTGAAAACAGAAGAACCGGAATTTCCAAAGCAGAAGCAATATCCCGCAATTCTTTCACGATACTGCCCAATTGGGCAGGACGGTCAGTTTTCTGCCCGATACCGATGGTCAGCAATTCCAGATAATCAACGATCACCAGGTCAATGTGCTGCCTTTGCTTCAGCTCTCTGATCTTTTTTGCAAACAAAGAGGTTGACAAAGCCGGAGTGTCATCCATAAATATTTTGGCTTTGGCAATGTTACTGAGCATTGACAGCAGGTGATCCCGCTCACTTTCTTTGAAGCTTCCGGATTGGAGCTGGTTTAATGACATACCTGTTTCTGTTTCAATAAGCCGGTTTGTCATTTTTTGGTTGGATCTTTCCGAAGAGAAAATGGCTACTGAATAATTGTCTTTGATAGCCATGTTGTTGGTGAGGGACAATAAAAAAGCGGTTTTCCCCATTCCTGGTTTTACCGCGATCGTATATAAATGTCCTTTCTGAAATCCACCCAGCGCTTTGTCAAGTTCTTTGAAACCGCTGGATACTTTGTCCCGGGTGATGTGGGTGCCGAAGTTTTGGTTGAGGGTTCGGTTTACCAGCTCTCGGATGCTGGTAAACCGGAAACCCTCCGGCTGCTCTGTGATTTCTAAGTTGTTTAACTCCATGGTTTTCATTTTTGATTTTTACTGAGAATATTTTATTGAAGATTTAACGCTTGATGATGCCTTAAGGCTGTTTTTAGGCCTCACAATATAAGCATTTTATTTTAATTAAACAAACCATGAACTTTTTTATTTGATTAATGTTTATTTGTTAAATATCAAGTTTCAAAAACCAAAAATAAATGCATCCCCATCGCTTCTCCATTAATGACCTGGAAAAACTAAGCGGTATAAAAGCCCATACCATACGCATATGGGAGAAGCGCTATGGTATTATTGAACCCAAAAGAACCGATACCAATATTCGCTATTATCACAATTGTGATCTCAAAAAAATATTGAATATAAGTACCCTTAACAAACATGGATTTAAGATCTCCAACATCGCCAAAATGGATGAAGCAGAGATCAATGAAAAAGTCATGGAAATTTCCGGCTCTCACGGTGATTATGATTCCATGATCAATAACCTGGTGGTTTCCATGATTGAAATGAGCGAAGATGTTTTTGAACATACGCTCAACACTGCCATTCTTAAGCTTGGATTCGAAAAGTGTGTTACACATATCTTATATCCGTTTCTTGAGAAAGTAGGCATTCTCTGGCTCATCGACAATATTAACCCTGCCCAGGAACACTTTATCACCAACCTGATACGCCAGAAAATCATCATTGCCATCGATGGGCAGGCAAAACCCACTGCACAGGATGCCAAAACCTTCCTGTTGTTTTTGCCTGAAAACGAACTGCATGAGCTGGGCTTACTGTTTTACAACTTCATTCTCAAAAAGAACGGTTTTAAGGTGATCTATCTGGGTCAATCGGTACCTTTTGATGATTTAACGGAGGTATTGAAAATCCTAAAGACAGATTATCTTTTTACCTATTTTGTGGCTGCCATGAATACCAAAGAGATTCCGGATTATCTGCAAAAACTTTCCGAAAGTTTTAGCTACAAAAAAATATTTGTTACCGGATACCAGGTTTTCCAGGAAGGAATCAACCTGCCGGAGAATGTTGTTCGGGTCAAAGATGCGGAAGAATTCAAACAAATACTGAAAACACTCTGAAAAGGTTCCTCATCCGAAAATTTAGTACTTCCCATTTCTCAACCATTCCTGCAATACCCGGTTAAAGGTACATCATGCATTTTGTTCGTACCAATGCCCTGATCATTGCGCCTACCTTTTGTGCTGATTATGATTCGCATAAGTTACTCCCGCAACTTTACACAAATCTTATCCTTTCACCAAACATTTTTTAACTATGGTCAACCCGGAACTGAGATATATTACTCATGCCTGTTTTCAAATCACCTCCTTCCATAACAAAGTAAATAATCTTTAACATTAATTAAACACTAAACCCTTTTAAATACGCATTGTATAGCTTATTTTTGTATGCCAAATAGATTTTTTGTGTGTACCAAACGCTATATTTAATCAACATGTTTTGTTAAAAAGTTTTAAAACGCTTGTGAGATATTTATTTTTGTTTAATTTTGTAATACAACATTTGAACAGCTAAAACCACATCCGTCATGACAGCACTTGAATTTAACTACAAATTACTGGGTCTTCAGAAGAATCTGAAATATTTTGCATACACGTTAACATCCAACTACGAGGATGCGCAGGATCTGGTTCAGGAAACATTTCTGAAAGCGATTACCAACCGGGATAAGTTTACCGACAACACCAATTTGAAGGCGTGGACTTTCACCATCATGAAAAACACCTTCATCAACAATTACAGACAGAATGTCAGGAACAACACGATTCTGGACAAAACAGATGACCTGTACTACCTCAATCTTTCACAGGAAAGCAGCATTGGACTTCCTGATTCTGATTATTCACTCAAGGAAATTAAAAAAGTAATTGAAGGCATCAGTGAAGAACAACGCCTGCCGTTTGAGATGTATAACAATGGTTATAAATACAAGGAAATTGCCGAGAAGCTGAACCTTTCCATTGGCACGGTTAAGAGCCGGATTTTCTTCACACGCAAAAAGCTCATGGAAGCTTTGAAATCAGCCTGATATTGTAAGATTTCTTCAATATATATTTTCCCTTTCATTTTGAGCAACCCCGGTAACCGCCGGGGTTTTTTATATATTTGCAGAATAACCGATCTTACCGGTAAAATATAAAACAAAGATGCGCGTATTCAAGTTCGGAGGGGCTTCGGTAAAAGATCCGAAGTCGGTACGAAATGTAGCAGAGATCATCAAACACCAGCATGACACCGGGCCGCTGGTGATTGTACTGTCGGCCATGGGCAAAACAACCAATGCACTGGAATTGCTGTGTGCAATGTTCATGGAAAGGAATAAGACTTCCATGATGGCAATCTTTGATCAGCTTAAGACTTCTCACCTGCAGGTGGCAAAAGGGTTGTTTTCGGATCCGAACCATCCCGTATTCAGCGTTTTGGAACAATCATTTTACCAGCTGTATTATTACATCACCGAGGAACCGGGCAACAACTACAATTATGAATACGACCGTATTGTTTCAACCGGTGAAATGGTGTCCACACAAATCCTCAGTGCCTATCTGAAAGAGATAGGTTTGCACAACTATTTATTTAACGCCCAAAAGCTGGTGATCACCGATGCCAACTTCAGGGACGCCCGAGTTGACTGGATCATGAGCACCCGAAACATACGGGAAAAACTGTTACCCTTTCTGACAAATATTGAGGAGCCAATCTTACCGCCACTGGTGATCACACAGGGGTTCATCGGTGGCACCACACAGGGATTTACAACGACACTTGGCAGGGAAGGATCTGATTTCACAGCTGCTATCATTGCTTATGCCCTCGATGCCTCTGAAGTAGTGATCTGGAAGGATGTTGCCGGTCTGCTTAACGCCGATCCCAAAATACTGCGAAACACCTTGCTGTTAAATAATATCAGTTACCAGGAAGCCATCGAGCTGGCCTATTACGGTGCTACCGTAATCCATCCCAAAACACTGAAACCACTGCTCAGCAAAAACATTCCACTGAGGGTCAAATCCTTTGAACAGCCAAACAAAGCGGGTTCGCTGATCAATCAAAATGAAACATACGATAACCTGGTTCCTTCCTACATCTTTAAATATAACCAGGTATTGGTATCCATTTTTCCCATGGACTTCAGTTTTATCGCAGAGGAGAACCTGTCGAGGATTTTTGCAGATTTTGCCAGGCATGGGGTGCGAATGAACCTGATGCAAAATTCAGCCATCAGTTTTTCGGCCTGTTTTGACCGCGACAAGACCAAAACCCCGGCCTTGTTAAAGGATTTGAAGAAAAACTTTCATGTAAAACACAACAGCAACCTGGAACTGGTCACCGTAAGGCATTACGGGAAAGCGAATATCGATGAACTGGTAAGGGGGCGGGAAGTGCTGTTGGAGCAAAAGAGCAGGACCACATTGCAGTTGGTGGTTAAAAATGACGCTTCAACCTCCTGCAAATAACCGTTTGATTTTTTCCGCCATAACTTTAGAAAGTTTCATATAGGATTCATTTGTCCAGCCTGCCACGTGCGGCGTAAGGACCACCTCAGGCAATTGTGCCAGGCGCCTGAATGATCCGGGAAGTTGTTCAAAATCCAATTGCTCAAAAGAAAAACGCTCATATTCAAGAACGTCGAGTGCTGCTCCCAGTACTTTACCGTTATCAATGGCTTCCAGCAGATCATCTGTAGAAACCACGGCACCCCGTGCTGTGTTTATCAGGTATACCGGTTTTTGAAATTTCGCCAGATACCGGCTGTTTACGAGATGGTGGGTTTCATCCGTTAGCGGCACATGCAGGCTCAACACATCTGCCCGTTTAAAAATTTCATTTTGCGTAACTTCCCTGACATGATCCGAACCAAAGCCGGTTTTGTATTTGTCATAGACGAGAATTTCCATACCAAAGCCTTTCATACATTCAGCGAATGCACTTCCCGTGTTTCCATATCCAATAATTCCAAGGGTTTTGCCATGGATTTCTGTCCCCCAGTTTTTTTCACGCTGCCATATACCCTGACGTACTTCCCGGTCGGCCGAACAGATTTTGTTTACCAGTGTCAGCAGCATCCCTGCAGCATGCTCACCAACTGACTGCCGGTTACCTTCGGGGGTATTCAAACATACAATGTTTTTTTTTCGGGCATAGTCCACGTCAATATTCTCCAGGCCGCTGCCAATCCGGCCCACAAAGCGTAACTTCCCTGCATTTTGCAACACCTTTTTATCCAGCTTCCATCGGCTCCGGATAATGATGCCGGTGAGATGCGGCAGGCGCTCCATAAAAACATCAAATGGGATTTCCGGTTCGCAGACACATTCAAAACCAACAGCCTTAAGCTCTTCCATCAGCAAAGGATGAACAGGATCCACGATAAGCACGATGCCTTTCACTAACATAATCCTGGTTAGGGGTTTTGATATTTTGCCTCAAAAGATTCAAGAAACTCTCTGCCGGCATTCTGACAATTACTGCCAACCTGATCGAGGGTAAACTCATGGTAATAATATGGATTCAGATCGGGACTTCCTGAGTATTTCACGGGTATGCGGAGGCTTTGCCCGGCGATCAAACTGCCATCTCTGCCCAACCGGCCCCTGTTGGGAGGATGGTTGATGATAAACCAGGAGCAAACCCTGAACTGACGGTAAATGTTTGACCAGGAGTCACCGGTGCGAACCGTATAACTCACATCATCCGGCATTGCCGGTGGCGCCTGCGTGTGTGCCGATATGGAATCCTCCGGGAGATCGATAACTACATCCTGTTCCACAACAGTTGTAGCAGGAGGAATGTGTATGGGTGGATGGGGGTCGAAAATGAAAAGGTCATAAATCATGTAGCCGACAAATGCCAGGGCAAGAATTTGCAGACCAAGCTTTAACCACGACAATATGCCGGCAGATGCTGCGGGTTTTGCAGCAGTGGTTTTTGTTCCGGCTTTGTTTTTTGGCTTTTCTTTGCTAATACCTTGATTTTGAGCGTCCGGCTGCTCAACGGGTGCAATGATCCTTTCCCGGTTCTGCAGGTCATAAAATGACAGGATCATCAGCGCGGCAGCTTCTGCGGGTGTTTCCTTACATGCATGCTGCAGCACCCTCAGGACTTTGGATCCAAGTGGCATAGAGTCCTGCAATATCTTTCTGACCTGTTTTTCGGCAAGGCAGTTGCATAGTGATGATGAGGCCAGCAAAAGCATGTCATGATCCATGGGAGCTAAACCGGCCGAGGTTCCGGTTGCCGGTTTGATAAGGCTTTTATTACCCATATAGCTCCGATCCGTGTCAGACTCTGTCAGTGTTTTTGAAGGCGGCTGATATACAGGGATCATTTTCCGGTCAGTAAATAACCAGCAACAAACATCACCAACAGCCGCATAATGGATGACCTCTTTATGGAACAATACACACAAACAGCTGATCTCTTTGGCCTCTTTTCCCTGACCCTTTTCACTCTGCAGTTTGAGATATCCGCTTGTATAAACAAGTGCATTCCCGGGGAGGGATGAAATACGGTCTTCCGTTTCCGTGTTCATGTAATAACGGATGCGATCGATTACCACAGCGGTCAAGTCTGCCTGGATTTTTTCTTCAACGGCAGATGAAACAACCACAAAGGCATAACCGGCGGGGGTTTCAAAAGCAGCTTGCCGGTGCAAACCTCTAAAACCGGCACTGCCCGGAACTTCCTCTCCCGCATACTCAAATTTATTCAGCTTTTTAGTAGCCATGTTGATGGAGCTTGTACTGCGTTGCAACAAAATTAAGCTTTTTCGAACGAACAGGAAACAAGTGTCGAAAAAAAACCATAACAGACCAAAGCCGGATCATTTTAAGCCCACATTCCGGGTAATCGCAACAAAATCACTGACTGACAATTGCTCCGGTCGTTTTTGGGGTAAATCAGCGGGCAGCATATCCCATGCTACCGCCATGGTCTTTAGGGAATTTCTTAAGGTTTTTCTACGTTGATTGAAGGCTGTTTTCACCACCTTGAAAAACAGTGTCTCATCACAGTCAAGGACAATGTCTTCCTTTCTTTCAAAGCGCAGCACTGCCGACCGTACCTTCGGTGGCGGCACAAAGACATGTGGAGGCACGGTGAACAACAGTTTCACATGATAGAAAGCCTGAGATAATACGCTCAGGATACCATAGGTTTTGCTTCCCGGTTTGGCTGCAATTCTCTCTGCAACTTCTTTTTGCAGCATGCCCACCACTTCAGGTATTTGCTGTCGATGTTTCAACACCTTAAATATAATCTGGCTTGAGATGTGGTATGGGAAGTTTCCTATCAGGGCAAAGTGTTGGTCTGCCAGTATTTTTTCAGGATCAAAATGCAAAAAATCTGCTTCAATAACAGAAGATGCGTAATCCGGGTATTTTGTTGTTAAAAAGTTTACGGATTCAGAATCAAGTTCAACACCTATCCATTGGTGATTGGGCTTTCCCATGAGGAATTGGGAAAGCATACCTGTGCCGGGGCCAACTTCCAGCACATAGGCGTAATGCTGGCTTCCTGAGAGGCTTTCAGCGATTTTCCGGGCTATATTTGGATCAGCCAGAAAGTGCTGGCCCATATGTTTTTTGGGTGTGACCTGGTATGCGTGCACGCTTGTGAGGTTTTCAGTTGACGATATCACCGCGCAGGATCCTGAAGCGGTTTCGGGCAGTAATGGTATGCAGGCTGCCCGGAAAATCAATCATCAGTTGCTGATAAAGGGCCATGGCCTTGTCCGGTTGTTTGAAATAATGCTCATGCAGTTGTGCCCTTTGAAACAATGCTTCGTCGGCAAGCAGTCCGGCCGGAAAGTCAGCAACGACAACAGCCAGCAAACTATCGGCAGCCGCATAGTCGCCACGTTGCCGTTTGATCTCTGACCGGGCAAATATGAGGTCATCATTGATCTGGTGCAAAGGGAAGCGTTCGTGTATGGAATCCAGTACCATCAAGGCTTTGTCAAAATTGTTCATAAATATGTGCTGTTCGGCTCTTGCAAACATTTTCAGGGGAACAGGGTCTCCGTTGATGCCCAGGTTGTCCTGGATTCGAAGTGACAACCTCATGGCATCATTGGCAATGAGCCTGTGGGTGCCGCCCTTGAGCACATCCAGCTGCGCCTTTGCCCAGTCAAACTCCCCGATGAAATAGGTAAGTCTGGCATTTTTATATTTTGCCTCATGGGCGAGTGGATCATCCCTGAACATGCGGTCTACCTGGGAGTACAGCAAAGTGGCATCCCATACTTCACCGGTGAGCAGCAAGATATCTGCCAACTCAATACGGCACTCCCCTTTTACACGGTTTGAAATATTGGGAAGATCAAGTGTGGCTTCGAGCAATTGGATGGCTCCATCGCTATCATTCAAATAGAAAGCTTTGAGGTTGGCCAGATTGCGGACGATTTGCACGGTTCTTGAGTTGATCCCAAGGCTCTCGATGGCAGCATGGTATTCTTCCTGAATATTCAACAAGTCGGCTACATCGTATTCGTATTCATCAACCACCGACAAAAAGCGCACATTTAGATAACCCACGAGTGCTTCCAGGTAAAATTGGCTGTCTTCACCCATGTTCAACAGGTACTGATAGGCATCGGCTGCGATCCGGTAGTTTCTGTTATTGGTACTGAGATTTGCCACTTCCAGAACGGGTTTCCCTTCTTGCTGCAATCGGCGGTCAAGGGCCCGGGCCTGCATAAATGCCATGCGAAAATCCTGTTGTTGTATGGAGAGCCACAAAAGCATTTCGGAATACATTACATTATCGGGATGCCGTTGTGTTCTGGCCAACAAAACCCTTCTAAGGGCATCATTTCTCTCAAAGCCGGGGTCGTTCGCGATGGCATCCTGAAGAATGCCGCGCACACGGTCCATCTCGTTATGATAATCATCCAGATAATTAACATATTCTTCCATCATGGCGTTGAAATTACCCATTTTTTCATGTACTCCGGCGATGCGCAGATGAAGTGGGTGGGTATCACCAAGCAATCGTCTTCCACGCAGATATGTTTCAAGAGATCTTTCCATAAAACCGCGGGTTTCAAAAGCCATGGCAAGGCCGATCACATCATCAGCGTTTGCAGAGAGCTCACTGATCAGATCGTCCATTTGCCTTTGTGCCCTGCGGGAATTGCCGGATTGTTCGTGCACCCACGCCAGGTCAACACGGTAGCGGAAATCAGCCGGATGCCTTTCAATCTGTTTATTGACAACCCTTTCGGCCTGTCTGAATTCTTCCAATGCAAAAAGGCTTTCAAGGTAGTTGTTGTAAATCATGTATGTGGGATTTTCTGCAAAAAGATCCTCATACAAGGCACGTGCCTCCTCGTATTGTCCGTCGCGCAGAAATTGCGCGGCAAGTCGCTCATTTGTGGCGTCCTGTGAAATGGCATATCCGCCGGTGAACACCATAAACAATGAGCTTAAGAAAACCTGAAATAAAATATATTTTGGCATAAACGGAAACATTCTGTAATGAAAAAACATCCTTAAACGGGTGACGTAAATGGAACGTGAAAGCATGCATATTTGTTTTAACCGCAGCAAATGGATAATGGAATACAGTTAGCCCGGACCGGTTAGCTGATTATGGCAAAACCGGTATATTTCTGAAGCGCTGCGGGGATACTGATCCCTTCTTCCGACTGGTTGTTTTCCAGCAGGGCTGCCATGATGCGCGGCAATGCCAGGGCACTGCCGTTGAGTGTGTGTGCCAGCAGGTTTTTCCCATCCTGCGAACGAAAGCGCAGTTTCATCCGTTGGGCCTGGTAGGTTTCAAAGTTGGAGATGGAGCTGACTTCCAGCCATCGTTTCTGAGCTGCCGAATACACTTCCATGTCGTAGGTCAGCGCCGCGGCGAAGCCAAGGTCACCGCCACACAGGCGGGCGACCCGGAATGGAAGCTCCAGCTTTTGCAACAATGTGGTTACATAGTTCACCATTTCATCCAGTGCCTGATAACTTTTTTCCGGATGTGTCACCTGCACAATCTCCACTTTATCAAATTGATGAAGCCTGTTGAGTCCTCTTACATCCTTACCATAAGAGCCTGCCTCTCTCCGGAAACATACTGAATGGGCCGTGCATTTCACAGGCAGGTCTTTTTCGTTGAGAATCATATCCCTGAAAATATTGGTGACCGGCACTTCAGAAGTTGGTATGAGGTAAAGATTGTCGGAAGGCACGTGATACATTTGTCCGTCTTTGTCGGGCAGTTGCCCTGTACCAAAGGCCGAGTCGGCATTCACAAGGAGCGGCGGCTGGTATTCTGTATAACCGGCCTGAGCTGCTTCATCGAGAAAAAAAGAAATAAGGGCACGCTGCAAACGGGCACCCTTTCCCTTATATATTGGAAAACCGGATCCGGTAACTTTTGTGCCCGCCTCAAAATCGATGATATCGTATTTGCCCGCCAGCTCCCAGTGAGGAACGGCATTATTAAAGAGCCCGGGCAGGTCTCCCTCCGTGTGAACGATCTCGTTGTCTGCCTCTGTTGTTCCGGGAGGAACAGAATGGTGCGGCAGCATGGGCAAACCTGTCATCGTTTCAGACAGTTCTTTGGCAGCCATATCCAGCTGCTCCTGCAGATCTTTTGCCCGCTGCTTTAACAATAGCGATTGTTCCTTTAATGCAGCTGCCTCACTGCTGCGTCCCGTCTTGAAAAGCTGCCCGATTTCGCGTGCAATGGCATTGCCTTCAGCCAGCGTATCATCCAGCTGCTTCTGTGTTTGACGCCTGGTGGCATCCAGTTCTTTGATCCTGTTAACCGGTCCGGTGGCATCAAAGTTTCTTACTTCATAACGGCGGATCACTTCCGCACTGTTATCCCTGATCAATTGTATATCTATCATAAGATGATCAATTCATCCATTAACAATGTTGTTTCTTATGTTACTCCCTGCATGACGGATACTTATTGTTCCCGTTTCCCTCCGCCGGGAAACGAAGCTGGCCGGCATTCATGGTATTCAAGGTTTGTGCAGGCGCTGATTTCTGCATTTCCGCTGCACAGTGGCGCCAAATTTAGCAAGAATTACATCATAAAAAAAATCCTGCCGTGGCAGGATTCTATCTTGCAGGTTTGACTATTGGTCAATACCGTGATATGAGGTTTTTTTATTCTTTGTCCTCTTTTGTCTCTGCCTTTTCTTCTATTTCGACTTCATCGGATGCGATTTCGGCTACGACTGTTTCGGGAACAGCTTTTTCAGGTTTAACCGACACCGGCTTTTTTTCCGGCATTTCCTCCACCACCGCTTCCGCCAGTGGATTCACGAAAACATAGGATTTGTTTCCAGCTTTTCTTTTGAATTCAACCGTTCCGTCGATAAGTGCGTACAAAGTGTGGTCTTTGCCCATACCGACATTGAGTCCGGGATAGTGCTGCGTACCACGCTGCCGTACAATAATGTTACCTGCCGTAGCTACAGAGCCACCAAATATTTTTACACCAAGTCTCTTGCTGTGGGATTCGCGACCGTTGCGTGAGCTACCAACTCCTTTCTTGTGTGCCATAGTTGTTTACTTTTTCGATTGCTAATGTTTTAGGCGGTGATCTCTTCAATCTGTATCTGGGTCATAGGTTGACGATGACCATTCAGCTTTTGATAGCCTTTCCTTCTTTTCTTTTTGAAAACCAAGATCTTATCTGCTTTCACATGATCGAGAATTTTGGCTTTCACCTTTACACCGTCCACCAGTGGGGTACCTACCTTTATGTCGTCTCCGTCGGCCAGCAACATCACCTTGTCAATCTCAAAATCGCTGCCCGCATCACTGTCCAGCAAATTCACAAACAGCTTCTGATCTTTCTCGATCCTGAACTGCTGTCCGCCTATTTCAACAATTGCGTACATTTCTAATTATGCATTAAATGATTCACTCTGAATATTGGGGTGCAAAGATAAACAATTTTTATGACGATGCAACAAGTCTAATAAACTTTTTTTAGCCTGCATTATTCACAAAAAGCAAACAAATTGCTGTATCTGACTGATTAAGTGATAATAAGATCAAAAGCTTGTTAAAACTCAATTTGTTTGCTTTTTTCTGGTGCTTTTACTTCAGGCCATCTGCTTCGTTGCGAAAGCCTTGAAATAGACTACTATGTCGGCGGCTTTCGACGCCTTGCATCTGACCTGAATTAAAAGCATGAATAATGCAGGTTAGATGATGTTGTGAGATCAAACCCGGATTCACTTTCAAACACCTCTAGGGGGCAAAAGAGAAGCAATGATCATAATGCTTTTACCGGTGACAGCCTTTGGGGGTTTTTTCGGTTAAGCCTTTTATTGGTCAGGTAAACACCTGCCAGGATAATTACGATCCAAAACATGTACAATAAAAAGAAGGCTTCGCCGTCGGCAATTCCCCAGGCAATGGATACCACAGGCATCAAATAAGTTACCGTTGATGTAAATAATGCTGTGGTTTGCTTAATGAGCCAGTTATGTATAATCATCGCAACGGCTGTTCCAACCACGGCAAGGATAGTGATATAGCCCAGGCTTTCCCAGCCTTGCGGATGGTTTGCCAAGACAGGGACCATATCGCTCCACGTGAACAGATAGACCAAAGCGGGGATACCAATAAACATAAATACCACGGAAGTGATTGTAAGCGCACTGAATTCTGAAAGATACCGCTTGATAAGATTCATGTTTATGGCATAACAAACTGCTGCGGCAACGGCAAACAGACCATACCACATATTGTTGATCTCACTGCCATTGGCGGCATGCATCAAGCCAATCGCTCCGGCCAGTCCGATAGCAACACCCACTGCATTGACCCACCGGGTGCGGATACCAAAAAACATAACACCGATAAGCAGGGTAAACAAAGGCGTCAACGAGTTGAGCACACCGGCCATGTAGCTGTCGATCACAGTTTGCGCGATGGCAAACAGAAAAGGGGGCAAACCGTTACCGATGATGCCTGCAATTACAAAATAGATCAGTTTGCGCCGGGGTACTTTTCTTAAATGTGTTAACAGCAAAGGTGAAAGAACCATAAAGGATATGGCAATGCGCAGGGCACCGACATCAGCACTGCTGAATGCGATCAGTCCTCTCTTGATCAAGATGAAGGAGCTACCCCAAACCAGCACTAAAACTGCCAGCGCCAGCCAATGGATGCCTCGGGGTCGGTTGTCCTTTCTGACCATCATAATTATTCAGATTTGTCGCATTCTTAAGATCAGCGGAATGTTGAAATAAGTGGGCAAAGATATCCAAAATGATCATTTATTTTGTTTATTTTTGAAAAGCAGGTTGAATAAGCATAAAACAAACAACATATTCGCGTTATTGCAAAAAGCGTTGTCTTATGGAAACCAATACAACAGGATACACAAGACTGGAGCTAATCCTTGGTAATATTGCCCATCAGCCCGATGCAGATGCTGTGGTTAACGCGGCCAACGCGCAGCTACGCACAGGGGGCGGGGTTGCCGGTGCCATACACCGGGCAGCCGGCCCCGGACTGGAAAATGAATGCCGGCCATTGGCTCCCATCCAACCGGGACAGGCAGTGATCACCGGCGCTCACAATCTTCCAAACAAATATGTGATCCATTGCCTTGGACCTGTTTACGGACATGACAAACCGGAAGACGAACTTTTGGCCGACTGCTATCGGAATGCACTCCGGCTGGCAGAAAAAAACAGGGTTAAATCCATTGCTTTCCCGGCAATTTCCACCGGGGTTTTCGGTTACCCCATCAGAGAAGCAGCAAGCATTGCCATTGAAACTATTATGAAAACCATTCCGGAGTTAAAGGAAGTTAAGCTCATCAGGATGGTGCTGTTTGCAGAAAAAGACCTGGAGATATTCCGGGAGGCATACAAGAAGGTTTCCAAACCCGATACACCATAATCAAGTTTAATGATCTGCCAATGACTTTAGAAATCCTTATTGTTTTTTCCATACTTGGTGGAGCTTTGCTGCTGTTTTTCACCGGATGGATACGTATGGACATTGTTGCATTGCTGGTTATAGGCACGCTGGCTTTTACCGGCTTACTCACTCCTCACCAGGCTCTTGCCGGTTTCAGTAATCCTGCCGTTATTACCGTATGGGCCATGTTCATTCTGAGTGCTGCACTCTATCAAACGGGCGTTGCCAGGATCATAGGGCGGCAGCTGATATACCTTGCCGGCCATAGTGAGATCAGGCTCATCATCATGATCATGCTGTCGTCAGGTTTTATGTCGGCATTTATGAACAACATCGGTGTGGCTGCCCTGATGCTTCCGGTGGTGATGGATCTGGCCCGGTCAACCAATACACCGCCTTCGCGGCTGCTGATGCCCCTCGCCTACGGCTGCCTTTTGGGTGGTCTTACCACACTCATTGGCACACCGCCCAATCTTTTGATCAGTTACGCATTGGAGGATGCCGGTGAAACTCCTTTCCGCCTGTTTGATTATACACCGGTTGGTCTGGGTGCTGTGTTTGGAGGTGTACTTTTTGTGGCATTTATTGGCAGATTTTTACTGCCGCGGAAGGATGTAATCGGAGAAACAAGCAGGCAGGCAGGCAAAACATTGCAGGCTGCTTACGCCCTCCAGGAAAGGACTTTCATGGTTCATGTTCGGCCATCCTCCCAGCTGGTGGGCAAAACGCTTGAAGACAGCAGGCTTCGGGCCGGACTGGGGCTTAATGTGTTGTCTATTGTTCGTAATAATATCAATATTCTCGACCCCGGCCCGCAAACAATCATCAAAGCCAACGACAAATTGCACGTCCAGGGCCGGGTTGACACACTTACGGCAATGAAACAATGGCAGGTTATGCTACCCGATGAAACAGGCCTTAAAATAGAGAACCTTTTGCAATACGACCTGCAGATTTTTGAAGCCGTTATCCCGGAACAATCAGCTTTTGCCGGCAAGCGCCTGCGCGATACCGATTTCCGGAAGAGGCTTGGAATAAACGTTCTGGCACTAAAAAAAGAGGATCGGATACAACGTTCATTGCTTCACGATATGGTGCTGCAGGCAGGCGACACCTTGCTGCTCCAGGGCCCCCGCGACCGGGTTGCCATCCTCGAAAAGGAAGAAAAGATATCCGGGCCCGTAAAAGTATCCCCGGAAATGCTCACGGAGGAATACAAGTTGCATGAAGTCTTGTTTTTGATGGAAGTTACCGAAGACACAGAACTGTTTGAACGCGCCATCGCTGAAAGTCAGATAGGCAGTGCGTTTGGTCTAACGGTGCTGGGAAGTCTGGCAAAAGACGGCACACTGATCTCTTATGCACCCGACCAATCGTTTGAGCATGAAGGACACCTGCTGGTGAAAGGAGACGTGAGAGACCTGCCCCTTTTGCGCGGGCTCAAGGATCTGCAAATACTGGAAGAAACACCCCCCGGGGTGCAAAGCCTGGAGTCGGAAGATATACAGATGGCAGAGATTGTTCTGGCACCGCGCACACTCCTTGCTGGAAAAACTTTACGGGAGATCAACTTCAGGAAAAAATACGGATTAACGGTTCTGGCCATTTGGAGGGAAGGTCGAGCTTACCGGACAAACCTGCATGACCTGCCTTTGCGTTTTGGCGAGGCCTTGTTATTGTATGGACGTCGGGATAAGCTCGAACTGATTGGCAGTGAACCTGACTTTATCATGCTCACACAAATGGGTGGACAACCAATGCGCACCAATAAAGCACTCACATCCATCCTGGTTATGGCGGCTGTCCTGACTCCTGTGTTGCTGGGTTTTGTTCCGCTTGCCATCGCGGCTGTGATTGGTATTGCCTTAATGGTACTTACCGGCTGTTTAAAGATGGAAGAAGCCTACCGCGCCATCGAGTGGCGGGCGGTATTCCTGATTGCAGGGATGCTGCCCCTTGGAACGGCTATGCAGGAAACAGGGGCCGCGAGCCTGGTAGCCACCGGAGTGGTTGACGTTTTTGGCACCATCGGGCCCTGGGGCGTCATTGCCGGACTATACCTGTTTACAGCCTTGGCAACCCTGGCCATACCCCCGCCGGCACTGGTAGTGATCATGGCACCCATTGCCCTTGAAGCAGCCGGCAACTACGGAATATCGCCTCAGGCCATGATGATGGCCATTGCCATGGCCGCCGCCGCCTGCTTCATGAGTCCGCTGTCACACCCTGCAAACCTCCTGGTAATGGGACCAGGCGGCTACAAATTTAGCCACTATCTCAAAGTGGGCATACCACTCACCCTGGTGGTGATGGCTATGGTAATGATACTTCTGCCCATATTCTGGCCATTGTAGCATAAGACAGTTGCAATACGTGAAATGGTCATTTACCTGATATGCCTGCATGGATTTCTCATCCAACAAGAGAAATAAAATAACAGTCAAGCAATGCAATCATCAAATCAACATGAAAACAAAAAAATTTAATCTGGGTTTCCTGCCCACTCCGCTCCATGAACTGCATCAGTTTTCAAGAAAATACACACCCGGCTATCGGATATTTATAAAAAGGGACGATCATACCGGGCTTGCTTCCGGGGGAAACAAGACCAGAAAACTTGAATATCTCATTGGAGCTGCTTTACAACAGGGAGCCGATACGGTAATTGCATCGGGTGCCCAACAATCAAATCATTGCCGGCAAACAGCCGCTGCTTGTGCCATGGCAGGGCTGGAGTGTCACCTGATGCTCGGGGGAGAAGAGCCAAAGGTAAAAAGCGGAAATCTGTTACTTTCATATATTTTTGGTGCCCGTATTCACTATTCCGGCGAAAAGCGTAAGGGAGAGGATGCGGAGATACTGGTTGAAAAGCTGCGATCCGCCGGAAACCATCCCTACCTTATCCCCTACGGTGGTTCCAATGCCACAGGCGCCCTGGGATACGTGGAAGCAACCCTGGAATTACAGGAACAATTGAAAACACTTAACCTCCAAATGGATTACATCTTTTTTGCGTCCAGTTCAGGGGGTATGCAGGCCGGAATTGCCATGGGGAAGGCGATGTACGGTTTGCATGCCAGGCTTATGCCGATACGCATCGACAAAGAACCAACCGTGGGAAAGACGCCTGGAGAAATGGTCAGCAGCATCATTAATGAAGCCCGCGAACGTTACGGATTGAATGCTGAAGTGAATGAGGATGATTTGAAACTACTGGATGGTTATGAAAAACCCGGCTATGGTGTAATCACCGCCAATGAAAAAAAAGCCATACTTGCATTGGCCGGTTCGGAAGGGATATTGCTTGATCCGGTATATACCGGTCGTGCATTTTACGGGTTGATGCACCAGATCGAAAACAAACTGATACCCCGGGGCAGCAACATCCTGTTTTGGCATACGGGCGGACTTCCTGCCACATTTCAATATGCTGCCGCATTGATCTGATAATGGGCGGTTTTGCAAATGTGGTTTGCAAGCATTAATTTTACTATGTAAAACAAAGGCCTCATGCATCAAAGAACAAACGCGTTGTGCTTTCTTGTTTTGTTTTTGTGGTTGTTTCCCGTGGGGGCAAAATATGGAGAAAAACGTGAAAGCCTTGAGGAACGCATACAAAAACAACTTGCCGGTCTGCCTGCTTTCATGGAGCGCGGAATGTCGGACTATGGTATTCCGGGTATGGCAGTTGCCGTGGTAATGGGGGGAGAAGCGGTTTATGCAGCGGGATTTGGCGAGCGAAAACTGGGCTCCGGTGAAGCGGTTGATGAGCATACGGTTTTCGGGATGGCTTCTCTTACCAAAGCCATGACATCCGCCGCCATGGCGATGTTGGTGGACGAAGGCAAAATGGACTGGGACGACAGGGTGCGTGATCATTTGCCGTGGTTTTCCCTGTCGGATCCATGGGTGAGCGAACACCTCACCGTGCGCGATCTGTTATCGCACCGGGTTGGTATTGGCCGGCTGACGGGCAACAGATTGCGTTTTATGCCCGGCCGGGATCCGGAGACCATAATGGGCTTTGTAAAGCATATGCCCTTTGAGCAAACCTTCCGTTCCGGTTATACTTACAGCAACATCATGTATATGGTGGCAGGTCAGGTAATTGAGGCCGTTTCGGGGATGAGCTGGGATGACTTTATGACCGAACGCCTTTTTCAGCCACTGCTGATGACCACGGCAAGCACATCCATAAAGCGGCTTGAGAACATGGAAAATGCAGCATGGCCTCACCAGGAAATATTTGGTGAGGTGGTGGTGATACCCCGCCGGAATTTTGACAATGTGGGTCCTGCCGCATCGGTAAATGCATCGGTGACTGATATGTCCCGTTGGATGCTCCTTCATCTGGGTGAACCGGGGGCCTATAAAGGGCAACAACTGATCAGCCGGGAAAAAATCCTGGAAACCCACCAGCCCCATCAGGTCTTCTCCCTTGACGACCCCCTGCGAGATCCGCTCACCGGATACGGCCTTGGCTGGGGGCTCAGAGAATACAAGGGTTACAGGGTGTCGCAACACAGCGGAGCCACTGATGGCATGACGTCATTCTTGTTGCTGATGCCCGAAATGGATCTGGGAATAGTGGTTGCCAGCAATCTGTTTTGTAATTTCAGGCCGGCGGTGGTCTATTATATCCTGGATGCCATTCTCGAAACTAAGGAGGAAAAAGACTGGCATGCACACTATTTTGAACAATTCGAAACACTGAAAGCCGAAACCCTTGAAAGACGGCAGGCCATTGAGGCCCAAAGACAGACAGGCACCTCCCCTTCCCTGCCCCTGGAAGCATATACAGGTTATTATCACCACCAGGTATATGACAACGCGGAAATCAGCCTCCATACCAATGGCCATCTGGTGATGCAATTGTGGGATGATGCCGAGATGATTGCAGATCTTGAACATTGGCATTATGACACTTTCCGTGCTCACTGGAGAAACAGGTCCATGCGCGAAAAGTTTGTCACTTTTGATCTTGACAGTATGGGTACAGTAAAACACTTGAATGTTCAATTTACCCTGAGACAAATACTCATCTCTGCAGGCATCTATCCCGCCGACTATTATCGCGTTGTACCTTACCAAAAGGTCAGCGGAACAGAATGATATTTCTTTCCGGGTTACTGTTTATATACCATTTCCTTCTTCCCGGAAGACTGGTTAAATTAGTAATTTTCCATGCTTCCAATTAAAATTTTTGATTACCTTTGCACCTCGTTTTAGAGAATGTATAATTGAATCATTACAAACACATTAAACAAATCAAAATGGTAAGACAGTACGAAACCGTTTTCATTATGACTCCCGTTTTGTCTGAAGAACAGATGAAGGAAACGGTAAGTAAGTTTCAGGACTACCTGAAAAACAAGGGGGCAGAGATTGTGTATGAGGACCATTGGGGCTTGCGCAAAATGGCCTATCCGATCCAGAAAAAATCCACCGGCTTTTATCACCTGATAGAGTTTAAAGCCGACACCCAGCTGGTGAAAGCCCTGGAGCTGGAGATGAAGCGCGACGAGAAGGTGATACGTTTCCTTACTGTTTCATTGGACAAGCATGCTGTAGCATACAATGAGAAAAAACGGCGTGAAAAGGATGCTGTTAAGGAAACAGAAGCAGAAAAAGAAAATTAAAAGGTAGGACCAAAAAAACATTGAAACATGGCTGTACAACAAAATTCAGAGATAAGATATCTGGCGCCTATCGCTGTGGATATCAAGAAGAAGAAATACTGCCGCTTCAAGAAAGCGGGAATCAAATATATTGACTACAAGGATGCTAATTTTCTGCTAAAGTTTGTGAACGAGCAGGGGAAGATCCTTCCCAGAAGGATTACAGGAACATCTGTAAAGTATCAGCGCAAAGTGGCCAAAGCCATCAAAAGGGCTCGTCATCTGGCCATTATGCCTTATGTAGCGGATCTTTTAAAATAGGGAGGTACAATAATGGAAATTATTTTAAAACAAGACGTTCCCAATCTGGGGTTCAAAGACGATCTGGTTACCGTGAAAGACGGTTACGCCACCAACTATCTTATTCCAAAAGGCTTAGCCATCATTGCCATCCCTTCCGAAAAGAAGAAAATGGCCGAAACCATCAGGCAGCGTCAGTTTAAAGAAGAAAAGGTTCGCAAGGAAGCGGAAAAAATGGCAGAGAAGTTGCAGGATATTGAAGTTCGTATTGCTGCTAAAGTGGGTACATCCGGAAAGATCTTTGGTTCTGTAAATGCACTGCAAATAGCAGAAGCCATCAAAGAGCAATTCGGCCTTGAAATTGACCGCAAGAAAATCATGCTTGACGGTGATGCCATCAAGGAAGTGGGCACATATACGGCAAAAATCAATCTGCATAAGGAAGTCCGCCCGGAGTTGAAATTTGAGGTTTTTGGTGAATAAACATTGATGGGCTCAACAAAAAACCTGTCATTGAAGCGACAGGTTTTTTTATATCAGGTCATCGGGCAAATAATATTGGCCCCGGTTTAATATCGCCGTTGTTCTTAATTTCAGTGCCTTGATAAATCCATGATCACCGCCAATCAGATAAAGCACATTCGCTCCTTGCAACAAAAAAAGTTCCGTGACCGGTACCATCAGTTTGTTGCTGAAGGAGAAAAGATCATTCAGGAAATGATCATTTCGGACTTTGCAGATATTGTGTCGATCTACGGCACCATTGATTGGATGGAAGAGATGGAAGCACAGATCCCCGGCAATGTGGAGAAAGTAAGGGTAAGCCCGAAACAACTGGAACGGATCAGCACCCTCAGGAGCCCAAACAGGGTACTGGCAGTGGTACAAAAACCGAAACATCCACCCCCCGCACAGTTCGCATCCGATGATCTGATTGTGATACTGGAAAACATTCAGGACCCCGGCAACCTGGGAACCATTATCCGCACGGCCGATTGGTTTGGTGTGCGACATATATTTTGCACACCCGATACAGCCGATCTTTTCAACCCAAAGGTCATCCAGTCCAGCATGGGATCCTTTTTGCGGGTGCGAATGTACTACACCGACATCCTTTCTTTCATTCAGAACTTCAGCCGGGAAATTGCTTTCTATGCAGCTTCAACCGATGGAGGAAGCTTGTATGACATGTCTTTTTCGCTGCCTGCTGCTATCGTGATCGGTAATGAATCCAAAGGATTGTCAGAAAAGGTTTTGAGAGCCACCCTCAAAGAAATGTCGATCCCTTCTCACAAACAGGGAGACTCCGCTGAAGCACCGGAGTCTCTCAATGCGGCCATGGCCGCAGGTATCATGATGGCTCACATACGCAGCAAAACGGCTGCAACATGAACATTAGGCCCGCTTGTTTGTTACATTTTCAATGTGTTATGCGTTGAAAGGTCTGAAGATAATCAGACAATTCCAATTGCAACGAATCATCAAAAATCATAGAAAAAAATACCTTCATATATGGAAGCCATTATTTTAGCCGTCATTTTATTAGCCCTTGCCATTGGTGGTATCGCTATAAAAATGTTCATCAAGCCGGGTGAAACCTTTACCAAATCGTGCACCAGCACCTACGATCCCGACTCAGGGAAGCAAAAACCATGTTCTTGCGCTTCGGGAATTCCGGAAGAGTGTGACAGCAATACAGAATTGAAGGAAAACAATATTGCTTAGATATGCAGGCTGGCAATGATGTCTTCTGTATAAACCACTAAAAAAAGTTTTGGGGCAAAGAGCTTCACAAAGCGGTTTTTCTACTGCGCGCTTATCAACTCCCTCATATTTTCGTTATCCAGCACAGAGAAAAATTCCCTGACTGCTGGTTGATCCACATGCAGGGCATCGATCAATGGTCCTTCGAATGCAACTATTCCCTTATCAAGAAACACGATTCGGTCGGCTACTCTGAGAATACTTGACACTTCGTGGGTTACCATGATTATGGTCATTCCCAATTTATCTTTAAGATTAAGTATTAGTGTATCTAACGCTTCCAGTGAAACAGGGTCAAGACCTGCACCGGGCTCGTCGCAAAAGAGCAATGGCGGATCCATGACAATGGCCCGGGCAAGGGCTGCGCGTTTCAGCATACCACCACTGAGCTGCGACGGATACAGATGAAATGCATGGGAGAGATTCACCAGCCCAAGCTTCATGTAAACAATATCATCGATGAGTGCTTTTGGCAGATTTGAATGCTGTACCAATGGGAGGGCTACATTTTCGGCTACTGTTAATGAGTTTATTAGTGCACCACTTTGGTAGAAAACGCCCATTTGCAGGTACAGATCAACCTGCTCTGCTTCCCTCAGGCGGGAAACATCTTTGCCAAGCACCGACACATGTCCTTGTATGACCGGATAAAGCGACAACAGGTGTTTCAGCAATGTTGTTTTTCCAGAGCCGCTGCCTCCCAAAATAACACACACTTCACCTTTAAATGCTGCAAAAGAAACATCTGAAAGAACGACCATTTCATCAAAAGCTGCGTATAAATGCTGAACTTCGACTACCTTTTCTTTTTCCATCATCATGATATTAGTAAAAAATGATTCCCAGTATGCTGTCGGCCAATATGACCAATGTAATTGCCAGCACAACGGCGGACGTGGTCATGCGACCTACGCCTTCAGCCCCTCTTTCAACGCGAAAACCATAAAAGCTGCCGGTTAACACGATCAATCCGGCATACACCTGGCTTTTTACCAAAGCAGTCCACAAGTCCTTAGCCATCATAATCTCCTGCATCCTGTTTATAAAAATATTGGGAGTAATGTCTAGATATACATTCGCAGCCAGTGCGCCTCCTGTTATACCTGCCACATTGGCAAGTACAATCAAAAAAGGCATGGTCAGCATGCAGGCATATAGCTTCGGCACAACCACAAAACGGTTTGGGTTCAAACCCATGGTTTTGAGTGCGTCCAATTCGGCAGTGACTTTCATGGTTGCAATTTCAGCAGCAATTGCCGATCCGCTCCGGCCGGCAACCAGAATAGCTGTTATCAATGGACCCATTTGGCTCATAATAGAGAAGACAACCAGGTCGACCACAAAAATATTTGCTCCAAATGTTCTTAATTGGCTGGATGAATGCAGCGCGATCACATAACCGATGACAAAACTGAGGAATACGATAATGATCACTGCATTTACGCCAATCTGTATGGCCTGGTTAACCACCTCTCCCTTCCGGCGGGTCCGGGTACGAAAAACGTCGGTAATGCCCCAATAAAAAACATTGGCAGCCAAGAGTAAAAAGCCAAAAACATAAGAGCTGAAAAAGTGGTGTACTTTGTTTCCGGAATGTTCAAACCACCCCGGTTTTTGTGGTGACGCGATCGTGTTTTCAGTATCCGGAAAAAAAAGCCGGATTTTGTCCTGCACTGTTTCTGATCCTCCGGTGATTTCAACCCTGATTTTCTTTTCTTTCAACTGTTTCTGAATATAAAACAAAGCCATAACACCGGCACTGTCGATGTTTGAAAGAAGCGACAGGTCGATATCCAGATACCTGTATTTTGACGGTTTAAACATCCGGAAAAACGTCCCTGTAAAATGTGCAGCTTCCTTCATTGTGAGGTTACCTTTTAACCGGAGCACATTACCATCCAGCAAGGCAATCTGCTGACCCTCAAATACAATATTCCGACTGAAGCTATTTTGCGTTTTTTTTCTCATCACCGGTTCGATAAATCTATTGGCCGTGTATATTATCTGTTTTCACCGAGCATGTTCATAAAACCAATACTAAACGTATGGAGTTCCTCTGCAAACATTTTACTGACAGCCGCTGTGAAGTCGTTTATACTGTTTTGTTCCAGTGTTTGAAATCGGTCAGCAGAGTGCTGATAAATGATTTCATAGTTTTCATTGTGATGCAGAAGCCTGAACGCTACATGCAGCCTGGCGCGGAAAAAACCTTCCAGGTTATCAATTTCAAGGTGGTGCACCTCTGTTTCCAGCAGATAGGTTGCAGGCACAATTGTTCGGCCATGGCTAATTTGTTCAAACAACCCGTGCTTTACAAGAAAGTCCAGTGTCATTTGTGTAAAGGCCTCTTTCGGCCGGATGGCCCAGGTGTTAAAGGTGAAATATCTGATTTGATTGGTGTTTTCACGGATGGCGATCTGGTAGCCAGCATAGGCCGTCGAAATATCCGCTTTTTCGATCTGGCATGTGGCAGGAACAGCAGAAAAGTCAGCCGGCCACTCTATAAACAATTCCGGTGGTAGTTCCAGCAGATAATATTGGTGCACCAAAGGTTTACTGCTCCTGCAGCCCATCATGGAGAAAAGCATCACAACGGAAGTCAAAATAACAATACTCAGGCGGGTTTTGTGTGTCATGGCGTTTATTATGTCTGTATGATAAATACCGGTTTATGTTCAATATGTTTTATGGGATATTTCGGAAACAGCTTCAGTCTTTCAATATCTTGTCTGCAGCGTCTTCCATACGGGGCCGCCGAATAAGGATTGAAGGGTTTGCACTGGCTTTACGGGATACTTCATGGATGTTTTCCAGTGTATATTGGAGGAGCAACAGGTTTTCGGCAAGCGCCTCACTACCACGGTCAATATCTTCACCGACCCGCCGCAACAGTATCTGGGTATCGGAGGTGGTGGCTGCCAATTGTTCAATCAGCTCATTCAGGTTGGTTTCTCTGAGCGTTACCGAAAGTTCCCTGAAGTTCCCCAGCACTTCTCCGAGGGTGTCACCCTGCATGATTTGGTTAAATCGGGCAACGGCCATAAATAGTTCTTCAGAGGTTTTATCCAGTTCCCGGGTAAACTTTTCCGCTGATGCCACCACCTGCCGGATGTCATCGCGGTTGTCGGCAACAAGTCCGTCCAGCGCAGTTACCGTTTCACCTGCCTGCCTGGTAAACGCAGAAATATCCTGTGCCGTTTGGGTAAAAGCCTGCATATTATCCGGATGGGTAAACACTTGCAAATTGTTGAGTACCTGCTCCAGTTTGAAGTAAATGTCTTCTGCTTTGCCGGTTATGTCTTCTGCAAATGAGGTGCCGGCACGGATATAGCCACCCGGCTCCAGGAATGCAGCTTCACGGGTACCTCCCCTGATCTCAATGGTACGCAAACCCGTGATACCCATAGCCACGATGTCGGCCACCGCATCCTCTTTAACAGGTGTGTCTTCCCTCAGGGCAAGCTCTAAAATGACGACATGAACATCATCCGGATCAATCCGAATGTCGGCAATGGTTCCCACATTGATGCCCAAATACTTTACAGGACTTCCAACTTCCAGCCCACTTACTGATATATTCTCATAGGCTACAAAATACTGTTCTTTGGTTTCAAATATACTTTGGGCAATAAAGAATACGATCAGTATTATCAGAATGCCTGTACTTACCATTAAAAATATTCCCAGGCGAATTTTTTGTGCTCTTTTCATAGGGACTTTGAATTTTGCATTGATTTGAAAAAAAATCCAACTACTGTTTCAATTTAGAAATATACGATTTTTTTTTCAATCCGGGAAATGTTTTTCCTGTTTTACAATTGTTAATTGAATGAAGTTGGCGAGGCAATGGGGGTAATACACGGGAGTTCCCCGGGCCGGTGTTGCAGGGGAACTTGTTCTTCGGTGTGGTTTCGCAGGTGTTGGTTTTTTATGCTATAAATCGTCCCTGGTGAGTAATATGAGCCCTGAGCTCGCATAATAGGCATATTGTTGTTCTATGCTTTGATCGGCGAAGATGAAATAGGCTTCAAGGTCGTCACGATTTTCTACAAAATCGATGGCCTTTGCCAGTCCCATCACCATGAAAGCAGTTGCATAGGCATCTGCAGACATGGCATCCGGTGCAAAAACAGATGCACTCATCAGATGGTGGTCAACGGGATATCCGGTTTCAGGGTCAATGGTATGAGACAGGCGGCGGCCTTCTACCTCATAATAGCGCCGGTAGTCGCCGGAAGTGGCCAGTCCGGTATCTTTGATCTCCACAAAATAATCCCATTGCTGCGTGGCTTCCATGTCCCTGGCCGGTATTTCAAGGCCAATACGCCATTGGGTTCCATCAGGCTTCAACCCTTTTGCCATCATATCACCACCAATCTCTACCAGATAGGTTGATATCCCTTTTGATTCTAAAAACAGACCTACCACATCGGCTGCATACCCCTTTGCAATGGCGTTAAAATCCAGCTGAACGCGTTCATCATCCTTGATTACATGTCCATCGTCAACCCGGACTTTTTCAAAACCTACAAATTGCAGAATACTATCAATCTTTTCCGGTGTCATTTCAGCCCGTTGAGAAAATCCAAACCCCCAGGCATCCACCAGCGGGAATACAGTGGCATCAAAAGCACCGCCGGTCTCTTTCGATATTTCCTGCGCCCGTCTGAAAACCACTTCAAAGTATTCATCAACAAGTGTTTCTTCATTTCGGTTGATCCGCGACAACAAAGACCCGGGGTCATAGAACGACAGCGAACGGTTAAACTTCCTGAACAGGCTGTCGATCGCTTCCTGATATACAGTGCCGTCATCATCGTAATATGATATGGAATAATAAGTGCCGAAAACCACTCCCCTGATGATCACAAGCTGCGGTCCTCTGTCGATTGGTGCGCAGGAAAACATCAACAAAATAATCAGAGTGAGCAAGCCAAATTTTTTCATATGTATTTTTTTGATGTCAAAATGTGTAAAAGGTCAAAAGGTCAAATGTCAAAATGTCGAAATGTCGAAATGTCAAATAGTCTATTAACTAACAACTGCTTACTGCTTACTTCTTACTGTCACTCCCACTCTCTCTTTCTCTCCTTCTCCCACTCTCCCCTTCCATTCTCTCCTCCCAAGCATCACAGCGGCTCGGTATGCACGGAAATATGGGTATCGTCCCCGTATTTGTCGCGCAGGCATTTTTCAAGTTCCACGGTAATATCGTGGGCTTCTTTCACATTGAGGTCATGTTTCACCTGTATATGCATATCGATAGCAATATTGCTTCCGATCTTCCGGGTTTTCAGGTCATGGGGATTATGTACTCCCTTCACGTCGCCGGCTATCTGTATAATTTCCCTTTCTTTTGCTGAAGGCAAGGAGGTTTCAATGAGTTCGAGCAGGGCTTCTCTGACGATCATAACAGCCACTTTAAAGATAAAGAAACTGACCAGTATGGCTGCGATGGGGTCCAGTATTACCCATTGGTTACCAAGGAAAATGGCACCTGCTATACCGGCTAAAGTGGCGAGGGAAGAGTAAACATCGCTTCTGTGGTGCCATGCATTGGCGACAAGCACCGTGCTGTTTACTTTTTTCCCGGCATGTATTGTATATCTGAACAAAACCTCTTTGATGCCAATGGAGAGTACTGCGGCATAAAGTGCTATCATTCCGGGCCTATGAAGTGGATGGTCCCCAAAATGACCAATGATGTTTATTATACCGGAATATAAAATTCCCACACCCACGAGCAGGAGGACACCACCAACGAATGCTGCGGCCAGTGTTTCAACTTTTCCGTGGCCATATTTATGATTGCCATCGCGTGGTCGTGCTGCTACTTTGAGGCTTCCGGCGATCACCAGGTCAGTCATGAAATCGCTGATGGAATGGATGGCATCGGCGATCATTGCTGCACTGCGGCCAAAAATACCTGCAAACAGCTTGAACAGTGTCAGCAGCAAATTGGCCAGAAAGCCTATCCAGACAACACGGTTGGCTTTTGTAAAGCGATCAGTTTTCATTTTCAAAGGTTAAAAAGCCCTGCATAACAGGGCTGCAAAGTTAACCTCCAAAATCGTCAAGGTCAATATTTTCTTCAGGTACTCCCAAGTTGTCGAGCATATGGAGTACCGATTCATTCATGATGGGTGGCCCGCAGAGGTAGTATTCCACCTCTTCCGGTTCAGGGTGTTCTTTCAGGTAGTTATCCATGACAACCTGATGAATAAAGCCGGTATAACCATCCCAGTTATCCTCCGGTAAAGGCTCTGAGAGTGCTATATGGAACTTAAAGTTTGGAAATTCCTTTTCAATTTTCCGGAATTCTTCTTCATAGAATACCTCTCTTTTTGAGCGGGCTCCGTACCAGTACGACACTTTCCGGTCGGTTTTTACAGTATGGAACATGTGGAATATATGTGACCGCAGGGGGGCCATACCTGCACCACCTCCGATGTATACCATTTCACGTTCAGTTTCTTTGATGAAGAAATCGCCATAAGGCCCTGAGATGGTTACCTTATCGCCCGGCTTTCTGGCAAAGATATAGCTGGAACATATACCGGGATTCACGTTCATGAACTTGTTCTTTTTCTGATCCCATGGAGGGGTGGCGATACGGATATTCAACTTGATGATGTTTCCTTCGGCCGGGTGGTTTGCCATGGAGTAGGCTCTGAAAATCGGTTCTGAGTTGACCATTTTCAGGTCCCACATGTTTAGTTTGTCCCAGTCGTCGCGGAATTGTTTCTCCACTTCGATATCCTTGAATTCTACCTCACAGGGTGGAACATCGATCTGGATATAACCTCCCGACTGGAAGTCCAGGTTTTCTCCCTCAGGCAGTTTCACCACAAATTCCTTGATGAATGTGGCGACGTTATGATTGGAAATCACTTCACATTCCCACTTTTTGATGCCAAAGATCTCTTTGGGGACATGGATGTCCATGTCCTGCTTCACCTTGATCTGGCAGCTTAGTCTCCATTTCTCCTGGATTTCTTTGCGGGTGAAATAGCCCACTTCGGTTGGCAGTATGTCACCGGCGCCGTCAAAAACCTGGCATTTGCACATGGCGCAAGTGCCGCCTCCGCCACATGCGCTTGGGAGGTAAATGGATTCGCGCGACAGGGTTGTGAGGAGGGTGTCACCTGCGTTCACCTCCATTTCTTTTTCGTTATTGATGGTGATTTTTACAGGGCCACTGGGCACCAGTTTTGCTCTTGCATAGAGCAATATTCCCACCAGCAGGAGCATCACAAAAAGAAACATGACTACGCTCAGCGTGATGATCCAAATATTTCCTACGTCTAACAATATCATGGCGATTGTTTTTCTAATATTTTATAATTCAATACCCATAAAGCTCATGAATGCGATACCCATGAGGCCGGTGATGATAAAGGTGATGCCGAGGCCACGGAGTGGTGCCGGAACGGCTGAATAACGAATTTTTTCCCGGATAGCGGCAATGCCCACGATGGCCAGGAAAAATCCGAAACCGCTGCCCAGGCCGAATGAAGAGGCTTCTCCGATATTGGCAAAGTTTCTTTCCTGCATAAAGAGTGAACCGCCGAGGATGGCGCAGTTAACGGCGATCAGGGGCAGAAAAATTCCCAATGAGTTATGCAGTGTCGGACTGATCTTTTCTATGATCATTTCGACCAGCTGTACCATGGCCGCGATGATAGCGATGAACATGATAAATGTGAGAAAGCTCAGGTCAACAGCGGCAAATTGCGGTCCGAGCCATGACAGGGCGCCTCTTCCCAGGATGAAGTTCTCCAGCAGGTAGTTGACAGGCACTGTGATACCGAGTACGAACACCACGGCAAAACCGAGGCCCACGCTGGTATTCACGGTTCGTGATACAGCCAGGTAGGAACACATACCCAGGAAGTATGCAAATACCATGTTGTCAATAAAGACTGACCTTACAAATATGTTTACAAACTCTTGCATTTTTTTTCGCTTTAAGGTTTTACCATGGATTAGCTGATATCAACAAGGCTTCGATCCCTGTGCCGGTGCACCCAGATGATGATACCTACGGTGATCAGGGCCATTGGCGGGAGGATCATAAATCCGTTGTTTTCATATCCCAAATCATATAAGAAACCGGGAATGACCTGGTATCCCATGAGGGTTCCTGAGCCGAAGAGCTCTCTGAAAAAGCCTACGGTAAGCAAAACCCAGCCGTAGCCAAAGGCATTTCCTATCCCATCGAGGAAAGATGGCCAGGGTTTGTTGTTGAGTGCATAGGCTTCCAGGCGACCCATGATGATACAGTTGGTGATGATAAGGCCCACGAATACAGAAAGCTGCCTGCTCACATCATACACAAATGCTTTGAGTACCTGGTCGACCAGGATCACCAGCGATGCGATCACGGTAAGTTGCACGATGATTCGTATCCTTGGTGGGATGGTTTTTCTTAGCAGGGATATGATGACGTTTGCCAGACCCATAACGGCCACAACAGAAATCGCCATCACGATGGATGTCCTGAGTTGCACTGTAATCGCCAGTACTGAGCAAATGCCGAGGACCTGCACATTGATTGGATTGTCTTTCCCCAGCGGGTTAGTCAGCAGCTTCCTGTTTTGTGGCGAGAACAAGGCTTCTTTTGGTGTATTGCTGTATTCACTCATGTTGTTTTAATTTTTTCAAAGTAAGACTTATAAGCTGCCAATCCGTCGCGCACCATATTGGTAACGCCGTTTGAGGTGATGGTGCCGCCGGATACGCCGTCCACGGCATGCAGGTCATCAGCCGGGGCACGGCCTTTTACGACGCGCACAGGACGAAAGTTGCCCTCTTCATCAAAAATCCTTTTCCCTGTAAATTGTTCCTGGAATGGTTTGTCGGCAATTTCTGCACCCAGACCGGGAGTTTCACTGGCATGGTCAAAGTTGGCTCCGGCAATGGTGGTCAGGTCTGACTCCAGTCCGATATACCCCCAGATGGGGCCCCATAAGCCATTTCCCCTTATGGGCAAAATATAGAAGATTTCACCGTCAACATCGGCAATAAAAACCGGCAGTTGCCTGTCGGCAAGATCCTTTCTGACCTCATCCTGCAGTTCCACTTCAAAGGCGTCACCTTCAATTTCCTCACCCCGGGAATTGACAATCTTTGCCGTGGTGATATATTGGTTGAAGAGGGCCTCAGCTTCTGCGCGCGGTGCGGGAATATTGATGGCAGCAAGGATATTCTGCATCTTTTCGATGCGCATATTGCGCTCCTGCAACGGTCTCAGCAGCGTAGCCGCGCTGGAGAGCACCAGTGCCACCACCACAACCATCGCAGATGCATAAAGAAACACATATCGGTTTGTCATCGCTTAATTGTTTTTCTTGTTTATGTTGTTTTAACCTCTGCTGTTTGCATCCTTTTGAGCCGTTTTTTGATGTTGGCCTGTACCACATAATGGTCAATCAGAGGCGCAAACACGTTCATGAAGAGGATGGCAAGCATCATTCCTTCGGGATAGGCCGGATTCACCACCCGGATCAGCAGCGTGATAACCCCAATCAGAAATCCGTAAATGTATTTACCCGTTCCTGTCTGGGACGCTGATACGGGATCTGTTGCCATATATACGGTGCCAAAGGCAAAGCCTCCCATGATCAGATGGTAATAGGCAGGGATTTCCATGTATGGGTTCACTGCAAAAATGTTAAAAAGGAGGCCGGTAAACAGGCCACCGGCTACAACCGATAACATGATACGCAAGCTTCCCACTCCGGTAGCTATCAGCACGAGTGCCCCCAACAGAACGGCTAATGTTGAGGTTTCACCAATTGAACCGGGAATAGTACCAAGGAACATTTCCAACACGGAGGGAAGCTTTTCTATTTCTCCGATGGCAAGGTAAGCCAATGGTGTTGCCCCCGAAAACCCGTCAATCAATTGCTGTCCTTCCTGCAGGTTGGTGTAAATCCATACATCGTCACCAACCAGGTATGCCGGATAGGCGAAGAACAAGAATGCTCGCGCCAAAAGAGCAGGATTCAGGATATTCATACCTGTTCCACCAAATACCTCTTTCCCGATGATCACAGCAAATACCGTAGCAAGGGCTATCATCCACAAAGGTGTGGTAACCGGAATGATCAAAGGAATCAGCAATCCGGAAACCAGAAACCCTTCATTTACCTCATGATTGCGTATGGTTGCAAAAATGAATTCAACAGCAAGGCCCGAAGCATAACTTACCACAATGATGGGTAAAACCTTTATCAGTCCAAAAAGAAACTGGTCAAGCAAGTCAACTTCCATGCCGATGGCCTTGTAATGCTGAAAGCCGACATTCCACATACCAAACAGAAGAACCGGCGTCATGGCAATGACCACATGGAACATGGTTCTTTTCATATCCATGGCATCCCGGATATGGCTTCCCCTGTTGGTTACATTACCGGCAACGAAAAGAAAAGTCTCAAAAGCTTCAAAAGTACGGTACAGTTTTTCAAACCTCCCGCCTTTTTCAAAATTGGGCCTGACCTTGTCCAACAAGTTATGTATCGCTTTCAATGTTCTTATTTTTTTAGGTTATTATCATAAAGATTCCTGAACTAGGTAAATTCCTTGCGCATGGTATCAAGCCCTTCACGCAGGATGGTTTGTATTTCAATCTTGGAGGGGCAAACATATTCACACAAGGCAAAATCTTCGGGAGCCACCTCGTAAATACCCAGTTTTTCCATCATATCAATATCGTTGATCATAATGGATTTAATGAGCTGCATGGGCATGATGTCCATGGGAAGAACCTTTTCATATATACCGGTAATGACAAAAGGTCTCACCCCACTACGGATGTTTGTATTATGCCTGTATTTCATCCAGGGCATCAGGAATGAGAAAAAGGTTCTTGAAACACTGAATTTATCAATGGTGGGAATCAGCCAGCCAAGAAGTTCAGGCTTATCGCCTTCCGGGATAATGGTGATTTGGTCATCATAGAATCCGATATGGCCGTCGGGTGCAATTTTTTCACCCGAAAGCACATCGCCGCTGATAAATCTGGGTGTTAAACCATTTTCGGAACGGACATTGTTGACTGCAAAAGAATTGATTTGTGCACCGGTGATGATTCGGTAATATCTTGGGTTCAGTACTTCTGATCCGGTGAGGGCCACAATTTTTCTGGCATCATAAATTCCTTTTTTGAACAAACGCCCGATAATGATCACATCCTGCACATCAGCATACCAAACCGTTTCGCCTTTATTGATGGGTTGCACGTGGTAGATTTGAATACCCACATTGCCGACAGGATGGGGCCCCTTGAAACGGTGTATCTGCACCCCTTTGGCTTCGGTAAAAGCTTTTGACATTGTTTGATCGGCATGAATGCCCAGGTGCACTCCCCCGTCTGTTAGCATGCCGAGTACATCAAGTCCGGCCTGAAAGTCATCTTCCTGCCCATTCACCACAAAATCCATATCGGAGCTCAGGGGTGCGGATTTAAAGGCAGAAACAAAGACAGAGCGGGGTTTGTCATTCTGATTGGCAATCACTGAATAGGGGCGCTGGCGAATCATTGGCCAGAGGCCGCTTTTCAGCAGTTTTTGAATGACCTGCTCCCGGTTCATGGTTGAGAGTGATTCAGTACCAAAGTCAATGTAATCGTCTTCCGGATCCGGCATAATGCGTATCTCCATGATTCGCCGCTTGGCTCCCCGCACCAGCTCGGTGTAAGTTCCGCTCACAGGGGATGTAAATACCACGTCCTCATTGTATTTATCAAAAAACAACGGACTACCTGCTTTGACCCTGGTTCCCTCCTTGATCATCATTTTTGGAACCAACCCATGAAAGTCAGGGGGCTTTAAAGCATACTCCGATGCCCTGGGCGGTGTTTGCAGGATCTTTTCCGCATCCCCTAGCAGCGGGATGTCCAAACCACGTTTTGTCTTAATTACTTTTGACATCTTTGGATGATATTATTGTAAGAATTGAACCCAACAAAATTATAGATATTTTTAAATATCAGAAATACCAACGGAAGTATTTCTTTTTTCATTAGCTTTGTTTTTAACAAACCGAGCATCTTGAACCAAAACCAGAAGTCAATGATCTGCCGTTTTTTTTCCTTAATCAGACAAAGCATCCCCCTTAATTTTGTTGTTTTTTGGCTCTTGCTTTCCTCCGTTAGCCCCTTATACAGTGGGGATACGAATAAAGATTATTTTCTTTACGGGGACTTTATTCATAAAAACAACATCCGTACAGTTTTGTTTAATCAGATTGGCTTTGAATTATCGGACCCTTTGATACGCATGCATTCTGATGACCGGCTAATTCTTCGTTTTGATGATATGGATGCCGATTACAAACACTATAATTACACAATCATTCATTGTGATGCACACTGGCAGCCTTCTGAATTGAGGCCTTTTGAATATATCGACGGTTTTTACGAAGATCACATCCGAAACTACCGGCGGTCGGTGAACACGCGGGTACCTTATACGCACTATTGGCTTGAATTCCCAAATTCCAACATGCGTCCCACAAAATCGGGCAATTATCTGCTGGTCGTGTTCATGGAAGGAAATCCGGATGACGTGGTACTGACGAGGAGGTTTTCCGTTTTCACCCAAAGCGTTACCGTAGCAGGCCATGTGGAGCAGGCAAACCTTGTTCGCTATCGTGACCGGAAACAGCAGATCATGTTTAATATCAACCTGGGGCGATACCGTGTTTCTAATCCATATCGTGATCTGAAAGTTGTGATCACACAGAACGGCCGCTGGGACAATGCCATCACAGATCTGGCACCCCGGGGCATCAGAGGTGATCAGCTGATATACGACTACGAAGAAGAAACCCTGTTTGAGGGGAACAACGAATTTCGCCGGTTCGATATCCGCAGTTTGCGTTTCCTGTCGGAAAGGGTTCACGATATCCGTTCGTCCAGAAGATACTGGGACGTTTATCTTGTGCCGGACAGACCGCGACCCCATGCCCGCTATATCACCGATGATGATCTCAACGGCCGCTTTCATATCTCTACCCGTGATGCACCAAATGATATGATAGAAGCAGATTACGCCTGGGTACATTTCCACCTTCCAATGCCCGGCGGACCACTTGAATACGGACACTTGTATGTGATGGGTGCACTCACCGACTGGGGTTTTACCGAAGAAAACAAGATGAACTATAACTATGGAGAAAAGGCCTATGAGCTAAGCCTCCTGCTTAAACAGGGTTACTACAATTATCTGTATGCCTTCATCCCGGCAGAGGGTGCAGATGTTGACATCGCCTTTATCGAAGGCAGCCATTCAGTAACTGAAAATGACTATACCATCTATATATATCACCGGCAACCCGGCGACTTGTACGACCAGCTCATCGGCATCGGGCATTTTAATTCTGCTGTGCCGAGGTAGCAGATCTTCTTCAGCATCTTTGGCGGTCAAAAAAGAATTTTTTCTTTTTCATTCGTGTATTCGTGGCATAATTTTTTTGCCACGAATGCACGAATATTATTTCCTCTTTCATTCGTGAATTTGTGGCATATTATTTTTTGCCACGAATGCACGAATATCTTTTCTTCTTTCATTCGTG
>REEA01000020.1 GCA_007695305.1 Bacteroidia bacterium | reverse complement strand
TACCATTTAATCAATTAGATACAACAATTTGTTTGCTTTTTGTGAATAATGCAGGTTAGCATTTCTACCAACTATAAATGAAAAAGAGAATGGCTTTTTTTATATTCTTCACCATAGTCCTGAGCATTTATGCCCTTGGCAATTATTATATTTTCATCAGGGGCTGGCAGGCGCTGCCTGCTGAGGGTTCATTAAAAACGATATATGCCTGGTCATTTTGGGTGCTGGCTTCCACCTATGTGATTGGCAGGTTTTTAGAAAACATTTACCTGGGTACAATCAGTGATGTTTTGGTTTGGACCGGTTCATTCTGGTTGGGAGCGATGTTGTATTTTTTTCTTCTGGTTTTATTTTTTGATGTTTTGCGATTTATAAACCATTTGGTCCCCTTTTTTCCTTCTTTTATTGTGGATAACATAGACAAGGTACGCTTGTATCTTTTGGGGGGATCGGTAATCCTGGTCATTCTTCTTTTGATTTTTGGTCATATGAATACCCGTAATCCGCGAATCAGGCATTTGGACATCCACATTGAAGGTAAGGAGGCGGGCGATTTGAAAACGTTGCGGGCTGTAATGATGTCAGACATTCATCTTGGCACCCTGATTGGGAACGGTCAGTTCAGTAAAATTGTGGACAGGGTGCAATCGCTGGAGCCTGATATAATTTTTCTGGCCGGTGACATTCTGGATGAGGATTTGGAGCCGGTTATCCGTCAAAACATTGGCGAAACGTTGCGTAACTTATCTGCACCACTTGGTGTTTATGGTGTGATGGGCAATCATGAGCACATTGGTGGTGCGAAAGATGCGCACCGGTACCTGGTGGAGCATGGGATACACATGATCAGAGACAGTGTGGTAAAGGTTGCGGAGAGTTTTTATCTTGTGGGTCGTGATGACCGAGACAAGTCGCGTTTTACAGGTCGTGAGCGGAAAACCCTGGCAACGCTTATTGAACAAACTGATTCTCGTTATCCTGTGATATTGATGGACCATCAGCCCTTTTACCTGGAAAAGGCTGCAGCACTGGGTGTTGATCTTCAACTGTCGGGCCATACACATCACGGACAATTATGGCCGCTTAATCTGATCACCCGGGCGATGTATACTATCAGTTACGGTTATGGGAAGATTGATGGGATGCATGTATATGTATCCAATGGCGTGGGTACATGGGGACCACCCATGCGGATAGGCAACAGGCCGGAGATTGTATCATTGCATATCCGTTTCGGAAACAATCATCAGGTAAGCACTGAGTCACCGAAAACAATGCCCTGATTTACCGGTGAGGATTGAAAACAATCTATGGTTCCATTAAACCCCGGGCAATAAATGGAATAATCGCTCCGAGACAGCAGGAGCAAATATTCCGTTTGGCCAGGCAATGACCGGAAAATTTGAAATGCAATGCTAATAATTGTGAGAATGGGCTAATACCGAACTGTTTCTTCCTGGTTGTCTGCTTTCTTTTCTTTTTTCGAGCCACCAAACAATCGACTGACGAAGTCGCTTATTTTCAAATAGGTTTGGTAAACATAAGACAACCCGCTTGTCACTTTTCTGAATGTGTAGATTATGGAGAACACCTGTCCTATTGAGTGAAAGCTTTCCATCATCTTGTTTTCCGCAAGAATGGCTTCATAGCGCAGGCGAGCCTTTTGCAGTTTGATATCCTGTATTGTTTTTATGTCTTTCAGTGATTCAAACATACATATGTTTTTGTGTTTATTGTTTATTGTTTATTGGTGGCGGCAATTCATTAACCGGATAAGCAAAAATCGTTATCGCGGCTTTTCATCTTCATCATCACTAAAGAAAATATTCAGTATGACACGGATAGCCCATCGGCCAAACAGTCGATTGCGGGATGCAAATAATATGATGGTCAGTAAGAGGTAAGCACCACCGATGATCAACACGCCGAGCGGATAAGAGTTTACCAGTTCACCAACATAAAATGCGGCCGCACCGGACAGGAATAACAGGGCCAGCATTGCCACCATCAGAACAACAACATTGGCCATAAAGAGGCTCAGGATCTTTACCGCTTTTTCAAACGCAAGTATCCCAAAATAGGAAATTTTGGTTTCCAGGTACTTTTGCAGGTTGTCCTTCAGATCCGCAATGTTGGCCAGCAGCTCTTTACCATCCATAGTTGGGTTGGTTGGTTATGATTTGTCCTCCTCAGGCATTGCTTTTTTGATCCTGGTTCTGGCGTCTTCCGTTTTGTCGGAAACGTATTGCTTCAGCTCATCAATCTTGGTATTGACTTGCTTTGCCAGCTCATCAGAATACTCTTTCCCTTTCTCTTTAAGCTTATGCCTTGTTTCTTCTCCGGAAGAAGGCGCAAACAAAAGCCCTGCTGCAACTCCAACCGCTGCACCAAAAATAAAACCAAATAAAACTTTTCCGTTTGAACTACTCATGATGTATAGTATTTAGGTTAAACACTCGATTAATGCAGTTAAAAAACAAAAATTGCTTTACTTTTTAACTATATAACAAAGATAGCAAAAAAATTGGTTATTTGGCAATTATTTGCCCATTTTACGTTCTATTGCCAACTTTTTTACGTAATTTACGTATATATGTTGTAGAAAGGCACTGATATTTCATATTTTTATGAAAAAAACCATCAGGTGCACGGATGCTGAAAGCGTTCCCGGATAATATACAAGTGTAAAGACATCCATCATGATAAGAAAAGAACTTCGTTTGCATTTTTCTGAGGTTGATGATGTACGCTCATTGCCTGAAGATGAACAGCATCTTGTTGAGCTTGCCCGCGAAATGTGTAGTAATGCCTATGCACCTTACTCGGCTTTTTATGTAGGAGCGGCCATTATATTGGAAAACGGGGAAATTGTGACCGGATCAAACCAGGAGAACGGGGCTTATCCCAGTGGTTTATGCGCCGAAAGGGTAGCTGCTTTTGCCGCCTCATCCATTTTTCCGGGTGTTGCCATGACAAAAATTGCCGTTAGTGCCCGGTCGAACCGAGTCAAGGTGGAGGATCCCGTTTCTCCCTGTGGTGCTTGCCGCCAGGTGCTTTTTGAATATGAAAACACACAGAAGGCCCCTATGAAAATGTTGCTCAGCAAAGAAGACGGCAAAGTTGTCATCATTGAGAAAATTCAGGACCTGCTCCCCTTGTCCTTTACCGGAAATGGGTTGAAGCGAATATAATCGCACACGCCAAATTGAACATTCCTTCCCGTTTTGCGGTTTGCCTGTAAAGATTTCAGGATGCACTTTCTTTACACCCGAAAACCGACCCTGATCATGGCCGGTACCATTTGTTTGTTCAGTACTTTACGATGAACAACACAAGGGTATCTTTAACGGAAAGTGATTCTGTTTAACCAACATTTTTTATATAACCCATTATGAACATGAATCGTATTCACGTGCTTTCAGTTATCCTGATATTGCTATTGCTTCCCGGCAATTTGATTGGTCAGGAAAAACCCGCTTATCAGCTTTTCAACCGGCATGGAGAGCCTGTTGTTTTTAGCGCGATGCTTGCTGCATCGGCAGAGGCACAGGTGGTCTTGTTCGGGGAGCTTCACAACAACCCCATTGCACACTGGCTGCAACTGGAGTTGAGTATGGGCCTTGCCGACTTGCCCGATAAAAATTTGGTTTTGGGCGGAGAGATGTTTGAAGCAGATGATCAGATTGTTTTGGATGAATATTTCCGGGGATTGATTCTGGAACGCCACTTCAGGGCGGAAGCCAAACTGTGGAACAATTATGACACTGACTACCGTCCCCTCGTAGAACTTGCCAGGGAGCGCGGTTTGCCTTTTGTTGCCACGAACATTCCGCGAAGATATGCAGCACTTGTTCACAGGGGCGGATTTGAAGCCCTTGAAAACCTGAGTGACCAGGCCAGGTCTTACATTGCACCTTTGCCCGTTCTCTATGATCCTGACTTACCAGGTTACCGTGCCATGCTGGAAATGGAAGGCTTACCCGCTCACGGCACTGAGAATTTTCCCAAAGCACAAGCCATCAAGGACGCTACCATGGGCTACTTTATTTTGAAACATTTGCCGGAAAACGGAGTGTTTGTCCATTTCAACGGAGCCTATCACTCAAATAATTACGAAGGGATATTCTGGTATCTCAACCAGTATTCGGAAGATACGCTGCGTATCGTTACCATTAGCACGGTAGAACAAACCGAAGTTGAACATCTGGAGGAACAGCATCATGGCCTGGCCGACTTCATCATTGCCGTACCGGCTACCATGACGAAAACATACTGACAAGGTTATTTGCGCTGCGCGCTGTCATTTTATGCTTCGCAAGTCATTTGCTTCGCGTCATTTATTGTCATTTAGCGCTGCGCGCTGTCATTTTATGCTTCGCA
>REEA01000039.1 GCA_007695305.1 Bacteroidia bacterium | reverse complement strand
TTGACACCCGAAGCAAAGTTCCTTTATCAGGAAGCCACACGGTGTAACCTGGAAAACCCCTGGTTCACCCCACGTGAAATAGCCCGCGCCCTGGATGCCCTTTCCAGGATGCTTGCCCAAAGCAAGATGGAAAGATGGCTGGAAAAGTATCCCGGCCTGGGAGAAAGAAAAGTTTTCCGTAAGAATGTGGCGGTGATCATGGCGGGAAATATCCCGCTGGTTGGATTTCATGATCTGTTGTGTGTGATCATGAGCGGTCACCGTTTCACGGGCAAGGTTTCATCACAAGACACCATTCTGCCGGCAGCGGTAGCCAAATTGCTTGTTAAACTTGAGCCCGCGCTGGCAGAACGTTTGTTTTTGACCGACCGGCTCCCGGAAGACGCAGATGCCGTGATCGCCACCGGAAGTGACAATACGGCGAGATATTTTTCTTACCACTATGGTGACAAACCGCACATCATCAGGAAAAACAGAAATGCATGCGCCATCATTTCAGGCAATGAGTCCAAAGCAGAGCTTGCCGCACTGGGCACAGATGTTTTTTCCTACTATGGCATGGGATGCCGGAGTGTATCACAGCTGCTGGTGCCTGAAAGCTACGACCTGTCGCGTCTTGCAGAAGAGTGGAAGCCGTTTCGCTATGTGACGGACAATGTCAAATACCTGCACAACATCCGCTACCAAAAAGCCACTTACCTTGCGGGAAATACCCCTTGCACCGATGAGGGCTTTTTCCTGTTGCGCCGCAGCGAACAAATTGCTTCTCCCCCGGGCGTGCTACATTATATGTTTTATGATGATCACGGGAAGGTCAGAGGCCACCTGGAAAACAACCGCGACATGATCCAATGCGTGCTGGCTCAACCGGATTCATCTTTGCCGTTTTCTCAGATTATCCCTTTCGGGAGAAGCCAATATCCGGAAATTGATGATTATGCAGACGGTGTGGACGTGGTGGCGTTTTTGACAAGCGAGCTTTGACTATTGGAGTTTGCAGATCCGGTTGCAAACTTGTATATTTGCGTAGCAGGCTTGATTATTCATATCAAACATATATCCCTATGAAGATTTTCTGTTTGTTTTCGATACTATTGCTAATTATGCCTCATCTGTCCCTGGCCGATGGTTTTGAGCGGGAACGTAATCAAATGGTACGCACGCAAATTCAGGCGCGAGGTGTTTCCGACAAGGCAACACTGGATGCCATGCGCAATGTACCCCGGCACCTTTATGTGCCCTTTGCACAACGCCGCAACGCTTACCAGGACAGGCCCCTTCCCATTGGGTATGGCCAAACCATTTCACAGCCATACATCGTTGCCTATATGACCGAGATCATACAGCCCCGCCCGGACCATAAGGTGCTGGAGATCGGCACCGGCTCCGGTTACCAGGCAGCTGTCCTGGCTGAAATCGTTGACCAGGTTTATACCATCGAAATCGTCAGGCCGTTGGGTGCCCAGGCCCGGGAAAAGCTGAACGCTCAATATAATAACGTACATGTAAAAATTGCTGATGGATACCATGGATGGGAGGAGCATGCCCCTTTTGATGCCATCGTGGTAACCGCGGCGGCAGAATATATTCCGCCACCCCTGGTTGAACAGCTGAAAGCGGGCGGACGAATGATCATTCCCGTGGGATCTCCCTTTCAAATGCAGCACCTCATGCTTGTAGAAAAACATGAGGATGGCAGGATCACCACCAGAAGCCTTATGCCCGTTCGTTTTGTACCTTTCGAAAGAGCCGATTAATATATGAATGAACGTTTTGCCGGAAATAATATCAGCCTCATCATCAGCCTGGGCCTGCATTCTGCTGCCATCATTGCCTTTCAGCTTTCGCTGATGCAGTTGATCAGCATCGTTCAGTGGCACCATTTTGCCTATATGATCATTTCTGTTGCCATGCTTGGCTTTGGTGCCGGCGGAACACTCCTGGCTTTGTTCAGGGAAAGACTACTCGCCATGTCCAACTGGCTGGTGCCGCTCCTGATGACCGTCAGTGGCCTGTGTATGATGCTGGCTTTTCACATTACCCGTTTCGATGCTTTTCAATTTGATGTGTACCTGCTTTTTGTGGAAAGATCACAGTTTCCTGTACTGGCGGCCAACTACCTGATTTTTTTCGTACCCTTCTTTACCGGCGCCTTATCTATCGGGATTATTTTTATCCGGCATGCAACGCAAATCGGCACCTACTATTTTTCCAATCTCCTGGGTTCAGGACTGGGAGGCTTGTTTGTACTATTTGTATTCGGAAACATGTTTCCGCAACAGGTACCGCCATTGATCGGCTTGTTTTCTGTGGCTGCAGGGCTGCTGAGTATGTCCGCAAAATATTACAGGCAACACCTGGCAGTGGGGGTAGTGGCCATTGTTACGGCTGTTATTTTGCTCCGGTCTCCGTCAGATGTGCCCATCTCGGAGTACAAAGGTTTGTCTCAGGCCATGAATTTGCCCGATGCAACCATTGTCCACAGCGAACCCGACATACACGGACTGATTGAGGTGGTGTCGTCACCGGCATTGCGCTTTGCCCCCGCGCTCAGCCTTAGTTATACAGGTCAGGTGCCGGTGAAGAAGAATATTTTTGTCAATGGTGATTTTTTTGGTGTGATCCCCCGATTTTCTCCCGGACAAAGTGACCACGTGCTGAACTATACCACGCAGGCCTTGCCATGGATTATGCAGCGGCGTGAAAATATCCTGATGCTCAACGCAGGCGAAGGTGCCCCGCTCGCCCATGCCTTTTCCCATGCACCTGCACACGTAGATGCCATTGTTCCTAACCGGGGAGTTGTAACCCTGCTTCAAAACCAGTTTGCCGAACAATCGGGCAAACTGTTTTTGCACGACAGCTTGCAGATACACCAGCTTGAGGCCAGGAATTTTCTGGCAACCAAGGCACCGGTTGCCTATGACCTCATTGTCCTGCCGCAACAGGACGCCTTCGGCGGTACAGCAGGAATCAACGCGCTTCGTGAGAACTACAATATGACCCTGGAAGCATTCGGTCTCATGTGGGACCAGTTGCAGCCCAATGGTGTGATCTCCGTGTCGTCGTGGACCGATTATCCCCCGCGTAACACACTGAAACTTTTGGGAAGCCTTGTACAAACAGCAATAAACAAAGGTGTTGAACATCCGGAAAAGCATATTGCCGCCATCCGGTCGTGGGGTACGATCACCTTCGTCCTGAAAAAATCACCGCTTACTCCTGAAGAAACCGGCAACATCCGTGCTTTTGCCAACACCCTGTTTTTTGACCCCCTGCTGCTGCCGGACTTACGAACGGATGAACGCCAGCAATACAATGTGATTGAAGACGAAACCTTTTTCAGTTATGTGGACCGGATCATGGAAAATGACAAACATTTTTTTGAAAGCTACGGTTTTATGGTGAACCCGGCCACGGACAACAAACCATATTTTTCACAATTTCTCAAACTGCGTAACATCCGTGAATTATCTCAAACATTCAGCGGCGACCAGATTCCCTTTCTGGAGCTTGGTTACCTTATCGTAGTGGTGACGCTGGTGCAAAGTACTTTGCTGGCACTTCTGTTCATCATCCTGCCATTGTTCAGGCTTCGGCGAAGCCACCGGGGGAAGGGAGGCACCCTGCTCTACTTTGGCGCCCTTGGTATCGGGTATATGTTTGTGGAAATCATTCTTATCCAGCGTTTTGTGTTGTATTTCGGACAACCCGTTTACGCCCTCTCTGCCGTGATCAGCACCATGCTCATTGCCAGTGGCGCCGGCAGTCTCACCTCCGGTAAGCTGGCCGCCAAACCACGTTGCCCCGCCACCATCGGGCTGCTCATAACCCTGATGCTCCTGTTCTATACATTTTTCCTCACTCCCATCCTGCAATGGACCATCGCCTGGTCTTTGCCCCTGAAAATATCCATTAGCCTGCTGATGATCGGAATTCCTTCGTTCTTTAAAGGAATGATGTTTCCCCTGGGAATCCGCTTCCTGACAGGCTATGATGCCGGTCAAACACCCTGGGCGTGGGGTATCAACGGTTCTTTTTCCGTGATCAGCACCTCCCTGGCCATGCTCATCGCCGTTGAATCCGGATTTATGGCGGTGATGTCAGTGGCCGTATTGTGCTATGCACTGGCATCCGGAACATTTTTTCTGTATCGTTTCACCTTCCGAATTCGTTGATTTAAAGGATGATGCGAGGATACGAAGAAACGAGGATGAGAGGATGAGAGGATGAGAGATACGTCAGTAAAAGAGCGAACGAGCTAATAGCAAGCCCGGACATTTCGACATTTTGACATTTTGACATTAATAACAAATTGTAAACACATGAAACGCCCATGTCGAAGATCCCGATCATTCGGGAACAGGCTTTTTGACACACAGGAGGATGATTTATAGAACGCGGATGCCGCGGATTGCCTTTG
>REEA01000052.1 GCA_007695305.1 Bacteroidia bacterium | reverse complement strand
GTTCCCGGGGCATCTCGCCGTCCAGCTCGAAAGTGAAAAGAGGTCCTCTATCCAGATTATGAATGAGCTTGTGCGAATGGCCCAGATGTTCGGGCAGGAGGAGCTTCGCAATGAGCTCAGGCCGGTAGTCGACAGCTACATGGAAAGGCTGACGGCAACGGCACAGGCCAGGTAGGGTTTTTTTAAAATAGTCTTTACTATTTTGAATTTTACTGAAATAATTTGTTTATTTGTAATATAATTATTCAGGTAATTAATTACTTTTAAATCTTCAATGTCAAAAATAGTTGCTATATCTGAGGCTGCCTCCATTGCATTGCATGGCATGATACTGATTGCCAAATCAAACCCGTCGATCAATGTGATGCAGATAGCCGAACGCACCGGCGCAAGCAGGCATCATGTTGCAAAGATCATGCAGCGGCTTGCAAAAAACAATTACCTCTCTTCCCACAGGGGGCCAAGCGGCGGGTTCATGCTGCGCAAAAAGCCGGAGGAAATAACCTTCCTTGAGATTTACGAGGCGATAGAAGGGGAGATCGAGGTAACCCCCTGCCCGCTTGACAAACCAGTATGCCCGTTCGACAAGTGCATCATGAACAACGTCACCAACAAGATGACAAATAAGTTCAGGGAGCATCTTGAAAAGCAGACCCTCGACCAGTACATTTAAATTCTCATTTTTTGATATGATTTTTTTGGTGTGAATTTGCACGATTCAAATTTTAACCTTATATTTGGGTATTTAATTACTCTTATGCCTCTTAGTACTGAAATTACTTATTTATTATATACATAAGCGACCATTTTTAATATCATGATAAAATGAAGAGGGAGATCATAAAAATTGATGAGGATAAATGCAACGGATGCGGCTTGTGCATTCCAAACTGCCATGAGGGGGCTCTGCAGATAATAGACGGCAAGGCAAGGCTGATAAGCGACCTGATGTGCGACGGACTGGGTGCATGCAATGGTCATTGCCCGGAAGGCGCAATGGAGATTGAACTCCGCGAAGCCGAACCATATGACGAAGTGAAGGTGATAGCCTTAATGGCTGAAAAGGGAAGGAATGTAGTTACAGCCCATCTGAAACACCTGAAAGACCACGGTGAATTTGTATTCCTGAGGCAGGCCGTTGAATGGCTTATGGAGAATGACGGCAGCGTGGACTTCCCCGTAAGGGAGGTAATACAGGAGGTGCACTTCTACAGGCCCGGCCAGGAACATGCTGAACCTGCCGGTGAAGAGGCAGGTCACACCCACGCCGGTGGCGGTTGCGGAGGAGGAGCCGGGCAAGGCCATCACCACCATGCAGATGCGACTGGCCCGGCAGCGGGCGGGGGTTGCCCGGGGTCAAGGTCAGTGAGCTTTGCAGCACCGGCCGCGAGCGCCGGCGGCAAAGATCCGGCAGGTCAGGGCACGGCACAAAACGGTGCGCTACAGATCGACCCGGCACAAAACGGGACGGCACAACACGGCGCTGCCACGGCAGGTGGCGGTACGCAATCCCAGCTGGCACAGTGGCCGGTACAGATGCATCTTATCAATCCGCGCGCCTCGCACTTTGCCGGGTCGGACCTTTTGCTGGCGGCGGACTGTGTGGCTTATGCCGCCGGCAACTTTCACAATGATTACCTTAAGGGCAAAACCCTTGCCATTGCATGCCCTAAGCTGGACTCCAACCGTGAAGTCTACCTGGAGAAACTGGTGAGCCTCGTGAGGGATGCAAAAATCAATACGCTGACAGTAATGAAAATGGAAGTGCCGTGCTGCATCGGAATTGAACAGATGGCGGTGGCCGCAGTTGAGAGGGCCGGCAGGAAAGTGCCGGTAAAATCCATTACCCTGGGCATAAGGGGCGATGTGATTGATGACAGGTGGCTCTGAAATAAGCTGCTGCAGGGCAGCCAACCATTATTGACACCAGTGGGGCTGATTGAACCAATTTCCATCAATTTTGTCTACATTTACGGCAATAACTGATAAGCAGACAAAAATGGAAATGTCAAAGACAGAGAGAATCTGGAACATGGTGTCAATGTTCGTGTTCGTTCTTTTACTTATTGGACTTGGATTCCTTATGGATGTGAGGGATACGGGCATAGGCAACATTGGCATCCTCGATCTGGTGTTGATCAGTTTAGCCACCTACAGGATGATAAGGCTGATGGTTTATGACCGGATCTTCAAGCTTGTACGCGACATCAGCCGCTCTTTCGAGGGAATCGGGATCGGCGATTCGCTCAGGGCGATCATTACCTGCCCGTGGTGCGCCGGGGTCTGGATAGCGCTCTTCAACGTGGGCATTTTCCTGCTTGTCCCCTACGGTGATCTCTTCATCTACATCATGGCCATAGCCGGTGTTGCAACTCTTTTCCAGCTTGGCGTAAACATCCTCGGTATTATTGCCGAAGAGAAACAGATCGACCTGAAAGAAAAAAGAGAAAAGACCGGCTTCCGGAAACCCTTGTAAAAACAATTCTCCCCATCCATAAAGAATAAAATTCTACCCTGAGTCAGCTATTGACTCGAGGGCTTAAATAGTATATATTTACAAACAGGTATTTTAACCCTTAAAAACCAGAATTAATTATGAGTATGTTTTGTTTTCAGTGCCAGGAAACAGCCAAAGGCACAGGCTGTACAATAAGGGGAGTTTGTGGAAAGACAGATGATGTCGCGGGACTCCAGGATGTTTTGATGTTCGTTTGTAAGGGCATCTCGATTTACTCAACCGCTGCCCGGAAAGCGGGCATTGAAAAGTCCGCTATCAACAAATTCATCGTCGACTCGCTGTTTGCTACCATCACAAATGCAAACTTCGACCGTGATGTTTTTGTAAGACGTATACAGGAGGGACTTGAAATGCGCAACAAGCTGCGGCTTGAGCTTGAAAAAAAGGGTGTAAGTCCGCAAGGGCCGCTGCATGAATCGGCCACATGGCAGGCCTTTACACCTGATGAATTTGAGCGCAAGGCACAGACAGTAAGTGTGCTGGCAACGGAAAATGAGGATGTTCGTTCGCTGCGCGAGCTTATTACCTACGGGGTGAAGGGTATGGCGGCATACACCGAGCACGCCTGGAACCTCGACCATGAGGACCCTGATCTGTACAAATTCATGCAGGAGGCGCTGGTTGCAACAACCCGCGATGACCTGACGGTTGAAGAGCTGGTTGCGCTTGTGCTGGAGACCGGCAAGTACGGGGTAACGGCCATGGCGCTGCTTGACAAGGCCAACACCTCAGCCTACGGCAACCCTGAAATAACAAAGGTAAACATCGGTACCGGCAACAACCCCGGCATACTGATAAGCGGGCATGACCTGAAAGATATGCAGGAGCTGCTTGAGCAGACTGAGGGAACAGGCGTTGATGTTTACACCCACAGCGAAATGCTGCCGGCAAACTATTACCCGGCATTCAAAAAATACAAGCACTTCGTGGGCAACTACGGAAGCTCCTGGTGGGCACAGAAGGAGGAGTTTGAAACCTTCAACGGCCCCGTACTGTTCACCACCAACTGCCTGGTTCCCCCTTCAAAAAATGCAACATACCGTGAGAGGGTATATACAACCGGTGCAGCAGGTTTTAACGGTTTCAAACATATAGCCGACCGTGAAAAAGGCGGAAAAAAGGACTTCAGTGAGATCATAGAACACGCCAAAAACTGCAGTCCCCCGATAGAGATAGAGAAAGGTGAGATAGTTGGCGGCTTCGCCCATGCACAGGTGTTTGCTCTGGCCGACAAGGTTGTTGACGCGGTTAAAAGCGGAGCTATAAGAAAATTCTTCGTTATGGCAGGTTGCGACGGCCGTATGAAAGATCGTGATTACTATACCGAATTTGCCGAGAAGCTGCCAAAAGATACGGTAATTCTCACAGCTGGCTGCGCCAAGTACCGTTACAACAAGCTGCCGCTGGGTGACATTGGAGGCATACCCCGGGTGCTTGATGCGGGTCAGTGCAACGACTCCTACTCGCTGGCCGTGGTGGCGATGAAGCTGAAGGAGATATTCGAGCTGAACGATATCAACGAGCTCCCTATAGCCTACAACATAGCATGGTACGAGCAGAAGGCGGTAATAGTGCTGCTTGCGCTTCTTTCCCTGGGAGTCAGGAATATTCACCTCGGCCCTACCCTGCCGGCGTTTCTCTCGCCCAACGTGGCAAAAGTGCTGGTTGAGCAGTTCGGGATAGGCGGTATCACCACCCCCGACGAGGATCTCAAAATGTTCCTAAACTGATCGGATGCTGATGTTCCCCGCCGGTTTCGGCGGGGGCATCCGTTTTGAAGTAAGCACCGGGTACACCGGCCGGCGGGGGAACTGGTTTCGCAGCAACTCCGGCATCGACGGCAGTACCGGCTGAACCGGGTACACCGGCCGGCGGGGGAACTGGTTTCGGCAGGGAAAATCAGTAAACTG
>REEA01000158.1 GCA_007695305.1 Bacteroidia bacterium | reverse complement strand
ACTTTGATGCTCCTCTTCCCGAAGACATGCACCGAGTGATCGAAAAGTGGCGGCATTACGCAGTGCACAGGCAGGAAGACCAGGAAATCTGAATCAATCATCTTTTCGCCCGGTAAATGAAGGAAACATCCACCGGCAATCTCCATGATGACTCCCGGGAATGACTCCATTATAAGTATGTCTGCCAAAAAAATCAACATCCACCTTCGGAGAAGGTGGTTTGTCAGGTTGAAATTAAAAAAATGCGTTAAAAGCGAAGGTTTATGCCGGCCATAAAATGGCGTCCGGCCTGGGGGAAGTAACCGTCTTCGATGGTTACAAGCCCCTGATCACCCACAATGCCTTTATATATCCACGCGTTGGTCTCATATTTCACATCAAACACATTCAATACCTGGAAAACAAACTCCAGTTCCCTGATAAGGGGCGGGGTCATGGAGTAATGTACACGCAGGTTATTCACGAAGTAAGGGTTAAGCATCCTTTCGCTGCTCATGGTATTATCGATAAATTGTTTGCCGACATACTTGTTTTCCAGGTGAAGCTGCCAATGATCAAGCGGAGTCCATTGAATGCTGCCGGCTGCAATAACGGAAGGTGAAAAAGCGATGTCGGTGTTTTTGTAGGTGATGATATCAGTTCCTGCCCAGCTCCAATGATCATCATACACGTCAGAATGCTCTGTGAAAGAATTGATTTTGTTTCTGCTTAGGGTAAGGTTTCCGGACACGGTCAATCGGTCATTGAGCTGCTGCCTGGCTTCAAGTTCCAGTCCCATCCGGTAACTGTCATCGATATTTGTGCGGGAAAAACCACCTACATCATTGATTTCACCGGTTAGCACAAGCTGATCCTTGTAATCCATAAGGTACAGGTTGAGTCCCAGTAAGCTTCCGGATCTTTGCAAGCGATATCCAAGTTCAATATTTCTTAGCATTTCGGGCCGTGGCCGGCTTTCCGGGGACGATTCCGTAAAATCCCTTCTTACAGGTTCACGATTGGCTATGCCGGCAAACAGGTATATTGAATGGAAGTTGTTAAATTCGTAGGAAACCCCCGCTTTTGGATTGAAAAAATGATAATTTACCTTCTGTTGCAATGGTATAACCTCACCCAAAACCCATGCCCTTCCAAGAAAACTGTAAGAAACATACCGGTATTGCATATCGGCAAACACATTCAGCCCCCTCAACAGCTCATAGGATGTTTTCAGAAAAGTGTTAAAATCCTTTTTGAAAGCATTGTTGTCGTAATAGCGATGACGGATGTCGGTATGCAATGCATGTCTTGCCCAGATGATCTCACCGAAGTGATCGCCGTCATACTGGTTATATCCACCGCCCAGGATCATTTCCAGGCCACCGAAGTTATTATAATTCACAGAGTAGGTAAACCCGTAAAAATGATTATCCAGCCAGCGTCTTCTGATGAGATCACTGCGGTCGAAGATCTGGTCACCAATTTCAACCGGAGGGAGGTCATATCTGCTGAATCGTTCATTTTCCCTGAACTGTTCATAATAGCCCCGGCCATAGGTATAATGCAATGCAGCGTTTGCGATGAGCCCTGTTGCCATTTGCCGGGAGAAGTGAAGCTGATAGTGGTCCTGCTGATAATTATCCGTTTCATTGTCATAAAAGCGGATATTTCCCTCGTCATCCGTAAACATTCCTGAAGGGTTGAATGTCCTGTTTGTTTCGAGTGAGTCGGAGGGTACGCCGTTCCAGGCCTGGTAGGTGGTTTCCTTGCCTGAAAAAACGAGTGCTTTTACCATGGTGTTTTGCCCGTAATAACCGCCTGACAGGTAAAAGGATCTGAGATCGGCGCTTGCGCGGTCAATGTAGCCATCAGATGTGATCCGGGACAATCTGCCGTCGAAGGCCCACTGTTCATTGATGAGTCCGGTGCCAAACTGAACTGTATTTCTCAATGTATTGAAAGACCCTGCTGAATTATTTATTTCCGCGTATGTTTGATCCCTTAGCACGGTTGATTTCAGGTTAATGGTAGCGCCAAATGCTCCGGCGCCATGGGTGCTCAGTCCAACCCCCCGCTGCACCTGCAGATCATCCACAGAAGAAACGATATCAGGCAGGTTTACCCACCAAACACCGTGGGATTCGGCATCATTCACAGGTATGCCATTAATGGTGACATTGATGCGGCTTTGATCGCTACCCCTGATATTCATCCATGTATAACCGATCCCGGTGCCGGCATCGGAGCTGACAATCAATGAAGGGGTTTGGGTAAGCAACATAGGAAGATCCTGTCCCATATTCCGGGCTGCAATTTCTTCCCTGCTGACGTTTGTGTGGGTTACAGGAGCCCGGCCATGGGCCCGAACCGCAGATACCACTACTTCTTCGGTAAGTGTGGCACTTCTTTCCAGTACAAAATCCATGGTGAAATCGCCCTCAACCCGAATGTCTTTTTTAACTGTCGAATATCCCAGAAAAGAAACGCTCAGGCGGTATTCATTGCGGGCAATGTTTTGCAGTTTGTAATTTCCATGCCTGTCAGAGAATACCCCCTGATAAGTTCCTACAATCACAATGTGCGCGCCCGGAAGGGAATTTCCGTCCTGATCAAAAATACGTCCGTTGATGGTATGTTGAGCAGGGGCAGTGAATGGCAAAAAAAGGCAGATCGCCATCAGTAAACCAATTTTTTTCATGATAGATGCTTATTCAAAAAGATGAAACAATGAACAGCAAATAGGAGTAAAAAGCTGTTTTTTGTTTATGATCCCTTCCCTTCGCCGGCATTACCCGGATCAGGTTCAATGGGTTTGATCTCAGCCCGTTACTTTAGGGCACCCCTATTTTGATTAGCTTTACAAATATAATGATTTTTTCAATCATGGGTTATTTCTCCGGTTTTTAAAAAAATGCGTAATTTGCGGAAAAAAGCATGGACATTATCATTATCAACGGGCCAAACATTAATCTTACCGGAAAAAGGGAGCCCCATATTTACGGAGACCATTCCTTTGGTGCTTTCCTCGACGAATTGCGACGATCCGAAAAGGATTTGCGGATCGATTATTTCCAGAGTAATATTGAAGGGGAGCTGATTGATTGCATTCAGCAATCGGATGGAAAATACAACGGTATTATTCTGAATGCCGGAGGTTACACCCACACATCGGTTGCCATTGGTGATGCCGTTGCGGCGATTGCAGCGGACGTGGTAGAAGTTCACATGAGCAATGTTTTTTCGCGCGAACCCTTTCGCCATGTTTCCTACATTGCAGGAAACTGTATCGGCAGTATATCCGGTTTCGGATTCGGCAGCTATTTGCTGGCTGTTGAGGCTTTAAAACGGAGGTCAGAAAAATATTTTTTGCCACGCAGATAATATTGCACCACTATACTTTTCCGGAAAACGGTATTGGGTAATTCCGGAGCGGGTGGCATGTGATTCTGGCGCATGCGGCTGTAATGTGTGAGGAGATAAAGGTGTGCCCTGATCACAGCGAGGCTGTCCCTGCATTTCCCCTTCAGCAGGAAGGTACAGGCAGCAATGGCATCCAGCATAATCCTGGCAGCCATGGTTTTTACAAAATTCCGGGTATTCAGATTTTTTGCCAGCATCCAAAGGTTATTCCGAAAGTTCAGATAGGTTTTTTGCGGGCTGGAGGCATCCATGGAGGCACCTCCCATGTGGTAAACAAGCGATTTGGGGCAGGAAAGGATTCTATAGCCCATATTTTGCAGGCGCCAGCAAAGGTCTACTTCTTCCATATGGGCAAAGAAACGCGCATCAAACCCTCCTGCCCGTTGAAAATGTGACGCCCTGATAAAGAATGCTGCACCGGAGGCCCAGAATATTTCAACAAGGTCGTTGTATTGTTCTGTGTCTTTTTCCAGGGTACTTAAGATCCTTCCTCTGCAGAAAGGATATCCCAGGTAATCAATATAGCCACCGGCAGCGCCTGCATACTCAAAATAATCAGGCTGACTGAGAGAACGTATCTTTGGCTGCACCGCAGCTACATCTTTATGTTGTTCCAGCAGGCTGATACAAGGGTTAATCCAGTCTTTGGTTACCTCCACATCGGAGTTGAGCAGAATGTAATAGTCGGCCTTCACCTCCGCAAGGGCTTTGTTATATCCTCCGGCAAAACCGTAATTTTTTTCAAGCCTGATGATGCGTATATGCGGGAAGTTTGCACTGACAAACTCTGCAGAGCCATCAGTGGAACCATTATCGGCAACAATGATCTCAACTGTTGCAGGTGTGTAACACACAACAGAAGGCAGGAAGCGCTTCAGCAGATATTTGCCGTTCCAGTTTAATATTATTAGTGCCAGGGTTTGTTCGCGCATGGAAAAATGATTCTGAAAACAAAAGTAAAGTTTTTGCCGGATTGGGCTTGCGGTACAATTATTTTTATTGCATAACGAAATTTTTTTTTCGTACTTTTGCACCGGAGAGATGGCAGAGTGGTCGATTGCGGCGGTCTTGAAAACC
>REEA01000074.1 GCA_007695305.1 Bacteroidia bacterium | reverse complement strand
ACCTTTTATCAAGACCCCCACCAAAAAAATCAAACGATTTCTCTATTTCGAAAAGAAACAGGATTCCAGGTAACAATTTGCAAATGTACCAATGTGCAAATGCATGTCTTGGTTATTCTTTGCGGCTTTTGGGTGTATCATTAAGCCTGAAATCAATTGATTCCTCGCAAAGGCCGCAAAATAATAAGGCGAAAACCGCTAATAGAAAATATTTATTTTTTCACCACCCGGGACGAAGATTCTTTCCTGGTGATTTTCTTTGTGTCCTTCATGTCCTTTGTGGTGAACCAATCATTTTTTCACCACAGAGGACACAATGGGCACAAAGTTTTTTCAATAAGCGACATAAGTCTCAATATGCCTATTCTTTGTAGCTTTTGCGTGGTTGGACTTTTGCGGCCTTTGCGAGGAATAATAGAAACCTGAGCACTCCGCATTCTGGATATTACACGCGGGGTCCTACAATCCATCGGTGGATGGAAGCTCCTCTTTCATATCCTGTTTTTGCAGGGTCATTTCCTACTCCTGAGCATAGCTTTCGATGGGGTCGCAGGTGCAAACCAGGTTGCGGTCACCGTAGGCGTCGTCGATACGGGTAACCGGCGGGAAATACTTGATTTCTGCCGACCATGGTCGCGGAAACACTGCTTTTTCCCGGCTGTATGGCATTGCCCATTTGTCACCTGCTGCCATTGTGGCGGTATGGGGTGCATTCTTTATTACATTGTTTTCCTTATCTGCTTTGCCCTCTTCAATCTCCCGGATTTCTTCCCGGATGGCGATCATGGCATCAATAAACCTGTCAAGTTCTGAAAGAGGTTCACTCTCTGTGGGTTCTACCATTAAAGTGCCTGGTACTGGAAATGCAACCGTTGGTGCATGGAATCCATAATCCATCAGGCGTTTGGCGATGTCAATGGCATCAACAGCGACATTTCGTTTGAAGGGGTTGCAGTCCAGGATCATTTCGTGTGCTGACCATCCGTTTCTTCCTGTATACAGCACTTTATAATGCTCTTCGAGGGATGCTTTGATGTAGTTGGTGCTAAGAATGGCGATTTTGGTGGCTTCTTTCAGGCCATTTCCTCCAAGCAGTTTGATGTAACCGTAAGTTATGGTTAAGATAAAGGCACTGCCAAAGGGTGCGGCGGCCACTGCTTCTATTCCTTGCTCACCTCCGGTTTTCAACATGGGGTGTGAAGGCAGGAAAGGCAGCAGGTGTTCGGCAACACCGATGGGTCCTACACCGGGTCCGCCACCACCGTGGGGGATTGCAAAGGTTTTGTGCAGGTTGAGGTGGCAAACGTCGGCACCACAAATGGCCGGATTGGTATACCCAACCTGGGCATTCATATTGGCACCATCCATATATACCTGACCGCCGTTTTCATGGATGATTCTGGTCACTTCCAGTATTTCTTCCTCAAAAACGCCATGGGTGGACGGGTATGTTACCATGATTGCCGCCAGGTTATCTTTGTGTTTTTCTGCTTTTTCGCGGAGGTCGTCAATATCGATGTTTCCGTTTTCATCACATTTTACCACAACTACCTTTGTTCCGGCCATCACGGCGCTTGCAGGGTTGGTACCGTGTGCCGATGAGGGGATCAGTGTAACATCGCGATGCCCTTCTCCACGGCTTTCGTGATAAGCACGGATCACCATCAGGCCCGTATATTCACCGGAAGCACCGGAGTTAGGCATGAATGATATACCTGCAAAACCGGTTATTTCACACAGGTCCTTCTCAAGCTGGCGGATCAGTTCGTGGTAGCCGGCTGCTTGATCTTCAGGTGAAAAGGGATGTACATTGGCAAACTCGGGCCAGCTGAGTGCAAACATTTCTGCTGCCGCGTTCAGTTTCATGGTGCACGACCCAAGGGGGATCATGGTACGGTTCAATGCAAGGTCACGATTTTCCAGTTTCTTCAGATAGCGCATCATTTCCGTTTCCGAATGGTAGGCATTGAATACTGATTGCTGAAGGAACGGGCTCTCACGCCGGAGCTCATCGGGGATGGTGGTAATTTTCTCACACTCAACCGGATCGCAGACAAACGGCTTAAACTCCTTACCCGCCGCGCCGGCAAAGATGGAAAGGATGGAGTTTACATCCCCCAGCGTGGTGATTTCGTCCAGGCTGATGCCAATGTGTTTTTCGTCAATGATACGGAAGTTCATTTCATGATCGACCGCCATCTGGGCGATGGTGTTTGAGAACACATTTTCAGGAAGTTGTATGAGCAGGGTGTCAAAGAAAAACTGGTTCAATTGCTTGTAGCCGTATTGATCTGACTCCTGTGCCAGCACTCCGGTTAAGATATTGATATGACGTGCAATCTTTTTCAGTCCTTTAGGGCCATGGTAAACGGCATACATTGAGGCAATGGATGCCAGCAGTGCCTGCGCGGTACAGATGTTTGATGTGGCACGTTCGCGTTTGATGTGTTGTTCACGGGTTTGCAGTGCCATTCGCAAAGCATAGTCGCCGTTACGATCCACTGAAACCCCGATGATCCTGCCGGGAATGGAGCGTTTGAATTCATCTTTGGTAGCGAAGAATCCGGCATGGGGGCCACCGTATCCCATGGGCACACCAAATCGTTGCGATGAACCCACCACCACATCCGCACCCCATTCGCCGGGAGGAGTGAGCATGGTCAGGCTGAGCAGGTCAGTTGCCACTGCGATGCGAATTTCCAGGTTTTGAGCCTGGTAAACAAAATCCCTGTAATTATTAACGGAACCGAAGGTATCCGGATATTGTATCAGTGCTCCGAAATAGCTGCTGTCGAGTTTTACTTGCTGATGATCGGCAATGACCAGCTCAATGCCCAGTGGTACTGCCCTGTTTTTCAGCACGGCCAGGGTTTGCGGGAAGCATCTTTGTGAAACAAAGAACTTGTTCACACCCTCTTTCACCGCCTGGCGCGGGCGACTGTTAAACAGCATGATCATCGCTTCCGCTGCAGCCGTTGACTCATCAAGCAAAGAGGCATTCGCTATTTCCAGCCCGGTAAGATCAGTGACAACGGTTTGGAAATTCAGGAGGGCCTCCAGTCTGCCTTGTGAAATTTCAGCCTGATAAGGGGTGTACGAAGTATACCAACCCGGATTCTCAAGCAGGTTTCTCTGTATCACACCGGGCATAATCGTATTGTAATATCCCATGCCGATGAAGGATTTGAATACCTTGTTTTTTGCACCAAGACCCTTTAGATGCTGAAGATATTCATATTCATTCAACCCATCCCGGATGTTGAGTTCGTTTTTAAGACGAATACTGGATGGTATGGTTTCATCAATCAACTTGTCGGCTGAGTCAATGCCAATTTTCTTAAGCATTTTCAACTCATCGTCTTTGCGTATGCCATTGTGGCGCTCAATGAAGTTATTGGTTATCATAGGAATCGTATGGTTAATTTGAGATTATAATTCAATTGTGCCCTTGCTGGTTCTGCATCTTGTCTTAGCACGTGACAAAGCAGCGCCTTTGTACTTTAGTAACTGATTATTTGATCCTTTTGTTTAATGACCGCGTTACTTTTGGGCGTCTTTTTTTGCGACATCCCTGCCGGCCCGTAGTGCTTTAAGATTGATGTCCACAAGGTCTTCACCTTTTTTCCCAAAAAGGAAGCGGACGGCATCTTCCAGTTTCTCAAACGGGATATCGATAAAAGGGGACGCTGCACCCAGGATAACTACGTTGGCAGCTTTTTTGGATCCAACATCATCGGCGATGGTATCGGCATTCAGGGCCACATGCCTGGGAAGCTTACGGATTTCCTGCAAAACGTCTTCTTTGTCAGGATAATCAGGAATATTCACAAAAGGTTCGGTGTTGGTGATCAGCCAGCCTTCCGGACCCAGGAAAGGAAGGTAGCGGAGCGATTCCATGGGTTCAACCGAAATGATCATGTCGGCTTTCCCTTCCGGGATCAGGTCGGATGCAATGTCGTTGGATGAAAGACGGAGGTGCGACTGAACATCCCCTCCGCGCTGGCTCATGCCGTGCACTTCTGCCTGTTTCAGATACAGTCCCGACTGAACAGCTGCGTATCCGATGATAGCCGCGATAGAAAGGATTCCCTGGCCTCCCACACCGGCTAATATGATGTCATTTTTCATAATGCTGATTATTTTGATGAAAACAACTTTCCGGAACCGATAAGATTTGGTACATTCCTTCGCTTACCTTCCGGGTAATGGTTTCAGATGAATTAAGTGGTGGATTTTTGTTTGTCTTTGAATTTTTGCCGCATTCTCTTGTTCAGGGTAACGATGCACTCACGTCTTGCTATGATCACTGAAACACCTTCATATGCCAGTTCTTCCTTCAGTATTCTCGTGTTTTCTTCGTGTTGTTTGCGAAGGGGTTTTATCACCCTGATGTGGGATTCATCCACGCCAATCCCTTTGCATATATCGTCAATTTTTTCAAAGGCCGATGAAGGTTGTCCGCCGGTCATACCGGTGGTAGCGTTGTCGAGAATGATCACGGTGATATTGGATTTGTCGTTTACGGCATCGAGCAAACCGGTGATTCCTGAATGGGTAAAGGTGCTGTCTCCGATAACAGCCACGGCCGGATGCATGCCGGCGTCGGCCGCTCCTTTGGCCATGGTGATGGAGGCACCCATGTCAACACATGTGTTGATTGATTGGTAGGGGGGAAGTGCACTGAGGGTGTAGCAGCCGATGTCGGAAAACACCCTGCCTCTCCCGTATTCTTCCAGGGCTTCATTGAGTCCGATGAAGCTGTCGGCGTGTGGGCATCCCTTGCACAGCGACGGGGGGCGTCTGGCCACCAGTGCCGGAATATCCGCGATCTCCGGTTGCGGGAAACCGAGAGCTTTGCCCACATGGTTGGGATTCAGCTCACCTGTCCGGGGAAGTGTTCCGTCCAGCCGGCCTTTGATCTCTTTCCCATGATTCAGGAAACCCTGTAGCATCTCTTCAACTACCGGATAGCCTTCTTCAAGTACAAGGATCTTGTCACATGTATTGTAAAGTCTCTCAATGTGCTGTTTTGGAAGCGGGTATTGTGATACTTTTACCACAGGGTAAGGCACTTTTCTGTCAGGATAGTTTTCCATCAGGTAATTAAATGCCAGTCCGCAGGCAATGATTCCCATACTGTGATCATCACCGGGGATGAATTGATTGAATTCGGATTCTTCTGAGAGTTTCTGAAACTTAGGCTGATTGTCCAGCAGCAACTGGTAGCGTTTACGCGCGATGGCAGGCAGCAGGATAAATTGACGGAGGTCTTCCGGCAGTTTGAACTGGTTCTGGGGTCTTTCATTTTTTCGGACGACGCCTGCGCGGGAGTGAGCCAGTCGTGTTGTGATCCGAAGCATAACAGGCACCTGGAGCCTTTCAGATATGTCGAATCCCTCATGCACCATATCATAAGCCTCCTGTTGATTGGATGGTTCCAGGATGGGAACCATGGCAAATTTACCGTACACCCTGGAGTCTTGTTCGTTTTGGGAAGAATGCATGGAGGGGTCATCAGCCACGACAAAGATCAGGCCGCCATTGGCGCCGGTGATGGCGGCATTCAAAAACACGTCGGCGGCAACGTTGAGCCCCACATGTTTCATGCAGGTCATGGCCCGCTTGCCGGCATAAGACATACCAAGGGCTTGCTCTGCCGCTGTTTTTTCGTTGGCAGCCCAGTTGGCTGTAATGCCCTTGGACTTCGCCTCTTTAGAAGCGCGCACATATTCGGTAATTTCTGTGGAAGGTGTGCCGGGATAGGCAAAAATTCCCGACATCCCTGCGTCTATTCCTGCCTGGGCAATGGCTTCATCACCCAGAAGTAGTAATTTATGCATAAAGGCTGAAATTTAGAAGGTTTGAACGATGCAAATATAAAGGAAATAATCTTTCTGCTCGTGTTTTAATATACCCTTTTTGTCTCTTTTTTTTTCATGTTTGATGATTGGAAAATTTGCATAAAAAAAAGCACTGCCGGGCAATAATATTCCATTGACCGGCGGTGCCGCAATACTCGTTTTTACTTGATGCTGGCTGCGAAAGCCAAATACTTGTGCAGGTTTTAAGACAACTGGGTTTTGCCATCAAGCCATATTGTGATTGACCTTTTGAACAAAACCTCAGTCCGGCGCACACTTACTGCATAAAGTTGATTTTATAACCCAGCCTGAAGCTCAACACTTTGTTTTTTTCAGTGGCATCATCATAAGGAGCTATGTCGGCCAGTCCAAGTCCATAGGAAACGCCGAATGTGATTCGGCCGAATTCTATGCCGGCTCCAAAGAGCAAGCCGTAATCCAGGCGTTTGTAGTCATCATCATCTCCTGACCCCCACTCAATGTCATCTTCAAATTTTCCGGATTCTGTAAATCCATTGTAGCTGTATTCAAATTCAGTTTTGAAAGTGCCTGTTAATCCTACACCTACATAAGGCCCTGCCTGGAGAAAGAACGCATTGTCGCCAAAATTGAAATTTGCCCTGGCGGTGATAGGAATATTCAAATAAAGCAGCCTTACATCTAGTTTATACTTTTCCGTTTCCGTTTCATCCCAAAAATCATCATAAAACTCATATTCGTCAGAATACTTGAATCCTTTTTGGGAAAAGAGAAATCCTGTTTCCAGTTCTATAAGATCAGTAACAGGGAATAAAGCAGTGGCTCCCAAAACGAAACCAAGTTTCCAGTCTGTGTCAAAGTCGAAATCATCAAAGTCATCATCATCATCAAAGCTTATGGCCATATTAGCCAGGTTCAATCCACCCTGAATATGGATGCTTTGGGACTGTGCCTGAAATGCCAGGGAGACCATAAACAGGAGTGCGAGTACATTGCAGATTTTTTTCATGTTGTTTTCGGTTTTGATATTACCTACTCTGTCGGCTTTTCGGTATCCGCCTTCGCAATAAACTGTGCGAAACAATTTCTTTAAAATGAATGCTTAAATCTTTATGTGGTGTTTGACTTTCAATAGCGATAGCCTGTAATTGAATGTTCCTATGTTCTAATTAAATTTCTTTTTTATTGATAATCGGTATAATAATCACATGGATTATAAAGCAATATTAAGTAATAAATATATGTTTCGCAAATTTTTTGCGGAATTTGTCATTTTTTTTTCAAGAAAAGCACATTGACCTCACCAGCCTGTTTTTTTTACCATCCGGATATGCCAGTTTGTTTCATTCAATACACCACAGGGCAGCCCCGGCATGATTGCCCCGATAAAAAAAAACATCCGCTACCTTATTCGCCTGAAGCCCCTGCCGTCTGCATAATCCATCCTAAACCTTCCGATCTTTCGACCTTTCGACCTTTCGACCTTTTGATCTTCCGACCTTAACCATATTATTCGTATTATTGTGGTTTGGATCAGATTATCATGAAATGAAACATGAACTTTTTAGCCCATTTGTATTTGTCAGGTAACAAAGACCATCTGATCATTGGCAACTTCATAGCGGATATGGTAAAGGGTAGCCAGATCAACGGTTATAGTTCATCTGTAAAAGAAGGTATTTTGTTGCACCGGCAGATTGACACTTTTACCGATGCCCATGTGGTTGTAAGCAGGAGTAAGGAGCGGCTGAGGGAAAGATACCGGCTTTACGCGGGTGTGGTTGTTGACATGTACTATGATCATTTTTTGGCCCGTTACTGGGACGAATTTTCCGCGCACGCCCTTGACGAGTATGTGGCCAGGGCTTACCGGATACTTGATGGGGTGAAAACATCATTGCCTCCGCGGGCGCAGTACATTCTGCCCTTTATGGTGGATCACAACTGGCTTGTTAATTATGCTGATCCGGACAGCCTCCGGAGAAATTTTGCCGGTATGGCAAGGCGGACACCTTTTGACTCAGGTATGGAAACCGCGGTTGAATACCTTCTTCGGCATTACAAAGACTTTGAAGAAGAGTTCAGGTTGTTTTTTCCCGACATTGTTAATTTTGTGGAAGAACTGGGGGTATCCCACGAACATCACCAAAACGGTCAGAGGTAGGCGGAAACCGCAAGGAAGCGGTTGATGTAATCATCAACACCTGCTTCGATGGTCCTGAAAGGAAACTGGCATCCTGCGGCACGCAATTTGTCCATTTTTGCTTTCGTGAAATATTGATAGTTTTCCCGAATTTCTTCCGGGGTATCCATAAAGGATATTTCAGGGGCTTTGTTGAGCGCCTTGAAAGTGATGACAGCCAGATCATAAAAGCTTGTCGCCTCACCGCTGCCCACATTGAAAATACCTGACCGGGGCTGTTGCTGCATCAGGTGCAGGCAAACCTCAACCACATCAAGAACATAAATAAAATCCCTTTTCTGTTCTCCATCTGCAAATTCGGGGACATGGCTGCGAAACAACTCTACTTTTCCGTGGGTTTTGATCTGTTGAAACATGTGGTAAACAACCGAGGCCATTCTTCCTTTGTGATACTCGTTCGGGCCGTACACATTAAAAAATTTCAGTCCTGCCCAAAAAGGTGGATTTTCGGTTTGCTGGAGCACCCAAAGGTCAAAATCCTGTTTGCTTTTCCCGTATGGATTGAGTGGGTTTAGCCCGGGAATGAGTTGATGATCATCGCTGTATCCATGTTCGCCTGCACCGTAGGTGGCAGCGGAGGAAGCATATATCAGCGGAATGCCATATCGGGTGCAGGCATTCCAGATTGATTTGGAGTAGTTCAGATTGAGCGCATCAAATATGCTTGTCCGTTTTTCCCTGGTGTCGGTTCTGGCACCCAGGTGAAAAATTAATTTGACAGACGAATGGTTTTTCTCCAGCCACCCGGGGAACTCATCACGGTGGCAGGTGATGCCATAGATTTTACCCGCCAGGTTATGCATTTTTTCCCGGCGGGTAAAATCATCAACAAGGATCAGGTTGCTGTATCCCCGTTGGTTCAGTAAGCCAACCAGACAGCTGCCAATGAAGCCGGCTGCTCCTGTTACAACGATCATAATGAATATGTAATACTAATCTTCCATGTCTTTGTTTGGCAACTCCAGGCCGTAACCGGAGGTTTTGTCTTCACGCTTGAGTAGGAAGGCAAAGATCAGTCCGATGAACCCAAGCAGGGAGAACACCAGCATAGCATTGGTATAATCCAGCGGTTTGATTACCTCAACTGCGTGTTCTCCTTCATGAAGCCCAAAATAATCTGGGTTGGCATAAACGAGGCGGCCGTATCCCATGGTTACTTCGAAGCTGCCGTCATCTTCAAGATAAAACCTGATTCTTTCCTGCCAAATCAATACTTCTTCCTCCACGATTACTTCTGTGATCTCCAAGGTGTCTTCGTTATTGTTTTCTGCCGGTTCTTCCACCATGATCGTGTCAGTGACCGTATCATGAATTGTCAGCAACCCTCTTAATGTCCGGCCGTATAGTGCAGCGTGTTGTTCTTCCACATTATTCCTGAAGTAATAATTGTCGTAGGTATGGAAAACACCGGAAAACAGGTGTATATCTTCTGATCGCCTGGTCACAACAATGTCTGCGCGGTATGTAGGTTTATCTTTTAGCTGCGTAAAATCAACTGTGGAAATGACATCACCTTTTCCCACCAGTATGTCGAATTGTCCGTTCTCATCGGTTTTCACGGCATGGATTTCCCGCCATAATACGGTTCCGCTGATGCTGTCGTTAAAAACGGTTAGGTTGACATTGATGGCCGTATCGGTGTTTGGTTCCTGGTGCCGGTTGATGTAAGTCCCTGTGTATTCCAGGTCGGCCGCCTGCACCTTAGCGAACTCACCGGATGAGATTTCGGTGCGGTAAAAGGGGTTGGATGAATCGATCACGTATCCTATGAGGATGGGGAAAATCCAGAGGCCGATATTCTGAACTGAGAACATGAATCCGTAAGCTGTGCCCAGCTTGCTTTGTCTTACGATTTTGGTGACAGCGGGCCACATGGCGGCCGGTACCAGTGAGAAAGCGATACCCAAAAGTACAATGGGGATACGTGGTTCTATATAGGTTTTTGCGAACATCAGGTGGGCGACGATCAGCAGAGCCGAACCCAGGTACATGAGGGTGGCACTTTTCCCCTTGTTGTCGGCAACCCATCCAAACAGCGGTGTCAGGAGGATGGTCCCGTACATCAGGTATGAGGTCACATCCCCTGCCAGTGCCCGTGGCATGGAGAACTTATTCATCAGCAGGTCGGGGGCAAATTTGAGAAACGGGAAAACAGCCGAATAGAAGGTGACACATAACAAGGTGATGTATATTACAGAACGATTGGTGACAAGGTCTTTCAGGTCTTTCCACCTGAATTCGTCTTCCGGATCTTTCAGGTCGATTTCCACCTGCCTGTCCAGTTTCAGGTCCATGATCATGTAGAACAAGAAGGCCAGTAAGCCAACCCATAGAACGAGGGCACCGAACCAGATGGCGGTGGTCCATTCAGGATAAATAAGTCTGGGGGAGAGAGTAAAGGCCAGGGCGGCACCCAAACGGCCTATGGCCAGATTCAGCCCGAGTGCCAGGGCAAGCTCTTTACCTTTAAACCATTTCACGATCACTTTCGACAACACCACGATGCTGGTCTCTGCACCCAGACCAAAAATAAAGAACCCAAGGCTCATCATTTTCAGTGCAGGAGAGTATCCGGTAAGGAATGAATTCATAAAGTTGTATCCAAATCCGCCACTCAAAAAGGTGTCCGATGCACCGTAAGCGGTGATGGTTCCTCCAATGGCCATTAGGAATATAAAAGAAAAACCGGTGATCCGGATACCGATACGGTCGAGAATAATACCCCCCAACACAGCCATGGCAAGGAATACATTGGGGATGGAGTAGGCAGAGATGAAAAAGCCATATTCCGTGGAGCTGAACCCCAGGTTCATGCGTATCAAATCTGCCAGTGGTGCCAGCGCATCATAAAAATAATAGTTGGTAGCCATGGCAAAACTGGCTACAATCAACACAACCCACCTCGCGGTTTTCGACTCGTTGAGTTTTTTCTTGATTTTTGCTACCATAATTTGTTTTTTTCAGGATAGATGAGAACTTGATTTATAACTTGCTTTTCAATGCCATGAGAAAATCACGCATTTTATTCAACGTCTTCAGAATTTCCACATCTCTCCGGATGTCATCTGCATGGCGTTTGATTTTTTCGTTGGCACCCTTCAGGGTATATCCCCTTTCCTTTACCAGGTGGTAGATCATATGGAAGTTGTCCACATCCTTTTGCGTAAAAAGGCGGTTCCCCTTTTTGTTTTTGTGAGGCTTGATGACGTCAAACTCTTTTTCCCAAAAGCGAATCAGGGATGTGTTCACGTCAAACATGCGTGACACCTCACCGATGGTGTAATAGATCCTTTCGGTATTTCTTTCGTTTGACTTCACGTATTGTCTGAAAAATTTATCAAAAATAAAAAAAAGAACCAGCTATAGGAAAAAAATCATGCTTAATTTGATCCTGTTTTTTCGATTTGTTTGGCAAAATCCATACTTTTGCTTGTCTGTGCGGGAGTTCAGGCCTTTGTAATAAGGGTATCAACCATTGATTATGGCCGTATCGTTTCGATATTTTTTTTTGGCAATATGCACGGTTTTGTTTGCATGTTCGGTAAAAAGTCTGCGTTTGCCCGTTTCTTATCATACCAATGACACGATCCCGCGTATCGAACTCAGGATGCCCGCGCAGCGGATCCACCAATTTCAGCAGGGGGGTGTTTTACTTACTGACTACCTGCCTGACAAACCCGGCATGATGTCTTGTATTGCCGGACGCCTGCTGCCGGGTAACATTTTTCATGAGAGTTTAGAAGACTTAGATTATCGTGTAATACATTATACTGACGATCTTTTTGGACGGGGTCGTCTGATGTGTGACGATTATGATCCTGACCTTGGTGTTCTTACCTTTCGCGGAGGCTTCAGGCGCGACATGCCCGTGTCGGGTTTTGTCAGCGGGGTTCCCGGGCGGATAACGGTTGACTGGATATATACCACTGATTATGATACCACACGCACTGAATACGGGATGTGGGGCGGCGGTTTGGGATGGACAGGTCAGCCCATTCTGGTGAAATGGCCCCCGGATGCCAGGGAGGAATACGCCTTGCTTGATACAGCCTTCAAAAAGAAGAAAGACGGCTTGGAGGTCATTGCAGGCTCCCTCTCAGGAACCGTTTTTTTTCTTGATTTTGATGATGGCACGGAAACGCGGCCGCCCATTTCTACCCATAATCCCATTAAAGGGACACCAAGCCTGGATCCCCGGCTCAATGGTTTACTTTATGTTGGCAGCGGTGTTCCCCATGAAGAAGAATCTTTTGGCATCCATGTGATTGATCTGCATCGGCACGAGCCTGCTTTTTTCTATTCAGGGCATAATGACCGGGTAGCTTACAGACGGTGGGGTGCATTTGACAGCAGTCCACTGCTGGTTGGTGACTTTCTTTATTGGCCGGGAGAGAATGGGGTGCTTTATCAATTTTATATTGATGATGATGAAATATCGCTCGTGGCAAAGATGGTTTACAGGCTTCGCGGCAGAAGCGGTCCGGGTATTGAATCCAGCCTGGCTGTTTACAGAAATTACGGATACTTTGGTGACAATCACGGGAATATCTTGTGTGTCAACTTGCTGACCATGCAACCTGTATGGATGTATAATAACAGGGATGATACAGATGCCACCATTGTGATAGAGGTGGAGGCAGGGATACCATATATTTATACAGGCAGCCAGGTGGATTTACAAGGTGATGAGGGCTATGCACGTTTTGTTAAGATAAACGGTTTAAATGGTGAATCGGTATGGGAGCAGAAAATTGAAGCATACCGTGTATCGCATTCCGGTAGGATGTTTGATGGGGGGATGTTTGCCACACCTTTGCCGGGGAGGAACAATGCTTCTGAAATCATTGTTTCCAATTTTGCCCATACCACTGAAAGCGGTGAGGGTGAACTGATCGCCTTCCATAAGCAGACGGGGGAAATTCTGTACAGGACCCTGCTGAGTGCCTACAGCTGGTCGTCTCCGGTAGCATTATACAATGAAGCCGGGGATCTGTATATTTTCACCGGTGATGTGGAAGGGAATGTTTATTTGCTGGATGGCCGGGATGGCCGTATTCTTTATCGCGAGAGAGTTGGTCGCAATTTTGAAGCGTCGCCCGTGGTATGGGGTAACAAGGTGGTTATAGGATCGCGCGGGCGGGAAATCTACAGATTAAGTATAGATTGAGTACCTGTAATCAGGGGGTAATGAATGTTTGAAAAAAGGAGTGTATTTGGTGCCGTTTATGTCTGTCATGTTGTTTTATGACAGTGATTGGTTAATCCGGGATGCACGTTCGATAATGATCTCGAACTCTTCGGGACTAAGATCGTTGAAGAAGTAATAGACCGGGTTGACTGTCCTTCCGTTGCGGTGTACTTCATAGTGCAGGTGGGGAGCTGTTGAGCTGCCGGTGTTGCCTACTTTTCCGATAATTTCTCCCCTGACTACTTCCTGACCTACCCTTACCCCAAGCGTGCTAAGATGGGCGTAGCGTGTAACATACCCATATCCATGGTCAATTTCAATGAGCAAGCCATAGCCGTGACGGTTTCTTTCGGCCCGGGTTACTATGCCATTGCCCGGTGAATAAATGGGGGTGCCGATGTCGGCGGTAAAATCAACACCATGATGCATACGCATGGTTTTGTAAATGGGGTGTATGCGCATGCCGTAGCCTGAGCTGAGCCGGGTCCTGTTACTCAGTTCGACAGGTACGATAGCAGGTATGGATGAGAGCATGTCAGCTTTGTTGAGGGCCATCTGGAATACTTCATCATAAGACTTGGACTGCACGTACAATTGGCTGGCGAGCTGGTCGATTCGTTGCATGGTTCGGGACATCAGTTCGCTGTTCTGGTAACTTGCCAGATGCGCATAGCGGTCGGTACCGCCAAAGGCGGCATCACGAATAGGCCTTGGTATAGGGTCTGCTTCAAAAATCACGCGGTAGATGTTGTCGTCACGCTCCTGCATATCCGCGAGGATGTATTCAAAAGCGCTTATCCTGTCATTCAACAGTTGATACTGAACCTTGAATTGGGCTATCTCCCGTTTTAGAATACGCTCTTTGGGCGACTCAAAAAAAGTAAAGCCGACAATTAGTACAATTACAGAAAAAACCAGTCCGGCAAAAGCATAACGAAGAAAGACCTTTAATCTGTCTTTAAATGTTTTGTTAACACGCTCTACCGAAAGTGATTTAGTATTAAAACGGTATTGAATTTTACTCATACACGGCAATTTGATCGTTTACTGAATAAAAGAGTTGGATCAAAGCAGATATATTACCTAAGCTTTGCTTGAAAAACACTACACCATTTTACAAAGCTAAAAAAAATCATGTAATTTTGTAACTTATTGAAAAAAAAATATAAAAAAATTTTTGGATGAATGCTTCAAAAGTACGCAAAATATTTCTAAACTTCTTTAAAGATAAGGGTCATAAAATATATCGGTCAGCTCCCATGGTCGTTAAGAATGACCCTACATTGATGTTTACCAATGCGGGCATGAACCAGTTCAAAGATATATTTCTTGACAACACTACTCCTTCTCATCTTCGCGTGGTGAACTCACAGAAATGTTTGCGTGTTTCAGGCAAACATAATGACCTTGACGAAGTCGGACACGACACCTATCATCATACCATGTTTGAAATGCTTGGCAACTGGAGCTTTGGTGATTACTTCAAGAAAGAAGCCATTGCATGGGCATGGGAGTTGCTTACGGAGATTTACGGCATTGAGAAAGACCGTTTGTACGTTACTGTTTTTGAAGGTTCACCCGAAGAGGGGCTGGAAGCAGACCATGAAGCTTATGATCTTTGGAAACCTTTTGTGCCTGAAGAACGGATATTATTTGGTTCAAAGAAAGATAATTTTTGGGAGATGGGAGACACCGGACCTTGCGGTCCTTGCTCCGAGATCCATGTAGACATTCGCGATGACAAAGCGAGAAAAACTATTGATGGTGCAAGTCTTGTAAATAAAGATCATCCGCTGGTGATCGAAATCTGGAACCTGGTTTTTATTGCATTTAACCGGTTATCCGACGGAAAACTTAAAAATCTCCCGGCCAGGCATGTCGATACAGGAATGGGATTTGAACGGCTCTGCATGGTTTTGCAAAACAAACAATCCAATTACGACACCGATGTTTTTCGTCCATATATCGAAAAGCTGCAATTGCTTTCCGGAATCGTTTATGGTGATAATCCTGATGCAGACGTGTCCATGCGTGTAGTGGCAGACCACCTGCGTGCTGTTTCTTTTGCCATTGCAGACGGGGAACTCCCTTCAAACAATAAGGCGGGATATGTGATCCGTCGCATTTTGAGGAGAGCCATTCGCTATGGATATACTTTTCTTGGTTTTCGTGAGCCTTTTGTCAACCTGCTGGTTGAGGACCTGGTTACTCAAATGGGAGAAGCATTTCCAGAACTCCGGGCGCAGCAGGATCTGATTATGAAAGTGATCGCGGAAGAAGAGCACACTTTTCTGCGAACCCTTTCGGTTGGAATACAAAAGTTTGAACAGTATATCGCCGCTCAACCCGACAAAAAAACCATTCCCGGTGATTTTGCCTTTGAGCTTTTCGACACCTATGGTTTTCCTGTTGACCTAACCACCCTGATGGCAAAAGAGAAAGGCTGGAATATCGACTTGAAGGGTTTTGAAGCCGGAATGGCCGGACAGAAGGAGCGCAGCAGAGCTGCTGCTGTAATAGATGCTGCAGACTGGGTGGAGTTAAAAAAACGAGGAGATGATACGGTTTTCCTGGGCTATGAAAAGCTTGAAGCCGAGGTGTCGGTGGTGAAGTATCGCAAAGTAGATGCAAAGGGGAAAACCCTTTACCAGGTGGTGCTTGATCAAACACCTTTTTACGCCGAATCAGGCGGTCAGGTGGGTGATCGTGGTTTTTTGACAAATAATGGAGAGCGATATCCGGTCGTTGATACCCGGAAAGAAAATAATCTGTCTATCCACATTATGCCAAAGATCCCTGATGCAATATCGGGTACATTCACAGCAGTTGTTGATCAAACCAAGCGTCTGCTTACAGAAAACAACCATACGGCTACCCATTTGCTCCATGCAGCCCTGAAAACAGTTTTGGGCAGCCATGTTCAGCAAAAGGGCTCACTGGTTGACGATCAGCGTCTCCGTTTTGACTTTTCCCACTTTGGGAAGATGACCGATGAGGAAATACTGGCTGTTGAACGCCTGGTAAATGAAAAAATCAGGGAGAATATCACGCTGGAGGAACATCGTGAACTGAGCATGGAGGAGGCGGAACAGATGGGTGCAACAGCTCTTTTTGGGGAGAAATACGGAGAAAAGGTTCGTGTTGTTGCTTTTGACAATGCCTTCTCATCCGAACTGTGTGGTGGTACCCACGTTAAGGCCACAGGGCAGATCGGTTTGTTTGCCATTGTTTCCGAAAGTGCTATTGCCGCCGGGATCAGGAGAGTTGAAGCGGTAACAGGACGTGCCGCCGAGGAATTTGTCCAATCAAAGATTGACGAATTGCATAGCATAAAGGAACTTCTGAAACATCCAAAAGACAGCATTAAAACTTTGAGCCAGGTACTGGAACTCAACGAGAGCATGAAAAAGGAGCTGGCTGCCATGCAACAACGGCAGCTTCAGCAAATGGTGGATCATCTTGCAAGCAACGTGGAGAGTATCCACGGGGTTAACTATATCGGAACCCGTGTTTCAATGGATGCAAAAGCCGCCAAAGATCTGGCTTTTAAACTTAAAGGAAAAGTGGATAATCTCTTCCTTGTAATCGCCCACGAGTCTGAGGGGAAACCGGGTATTACCATCATGATTGCAGAAAATCTCGTTGAACAGAAAGGCCTGCACGCCGGCAACCTGGTGCGGAGTCTGGCGACACATATCAAAGGAGGTGGTGGTGGCCAGCCGTTTTTTGCCTCGGCAGGTGGCTCAGATGCTGATGGCCTCGATAAAGTGCTTACAGAAAGTAAGAAACTGATCAGTTGATGCGGGCAAACCTTACCGACATCAACGGCCCTCTTAAAAACGACGGCACATCTTACTGAATAAACAGTACTGGCAATTGCCAATGTCATCCGTCTGAGCAAACGGAACTTCCGGATCCAGCAACTCGACCAGTAAAGATTTCAGCTCTTCTTCAAAGGCTTGAATATCATCCTTTTTCAGGATACCTTCGCCACCCGGATGCGACATCGTTTGTAATCCTTTTGCAGGACTGCGCAATGACAGGATACCCGGTTCTATGTCAGTTTCCAAATCATTCATCCGGCTGTACATATAAGCGTAGAAAAGCAGCTGGAAGTTTTTGGCTTTGTCGCTTTTGGAAAAGGGGGTGTTCCACTCTTTGAAGCTTAGTTCATAGGGCCCGATACGTCCGGTTTTATAGTCAATCACCCTGATCACTCTGCCTTTGCGGTCGATGCGGTCGGCAAGCCCCTTCAATCTGACCGTCTTTTCTTTATCGCTGCCTTCATGCAGCGTGATTGTGGCCTGCAATTCTTTTTCCAGTGCCAGAATGGTGATCGTTTCGTTATTTGCTGCTGCCCGCTCAATGGCTTTAGCCTCTGCTTTCAATATATTCTCAAGATACCTTAAGGTTAGGTGATACAGCAGCAGGTTTTTCCCCCTGGTGGTATCGCCCCCCTTGTATTCTTTTGAAAACTCATTATTCAGTGTAGCTTCCAGTTGTTCTTGCATCGCGGAGATGTGTTTTTTCCGAAGCACCTGCCCGATATGGGGCTGGAATAGTTTCTCCAGCACACCGTGGGCAACACTGCCAATGGTTCGCGCCTCCAGTGTTTCTTCCACTTCCTCCGCTTCGTCAATCCGTGCAAGCCGGTCAAGGTAAAACTGCAGGGGACAATTGATATAGGTGCTCAGGGCCGAAGGTGAAAATCCCTTTTCCGATATTTCATCAAGACGTTGCAGGATGTCTGGTGTTTTACGGATGATGATGGCATGATCTCCGGTATCTAGGGGCGGAGGCAGTGAAACAATCTCTTCATGAATATGGACGCGGGGATTATATATTGGTAATTCGTACTGCAGCTGGGTTATGAACCGGCTTTTCTCACTGCTTCCCACATCTTGTGTTTCTGTGTTGTAGATGAGATAAATATTCTTTGCTCTTTGCAATAAACGATAGAAATGGTAAGCGTAAATGGCATCCTGGTCGAGGTATAATCGCAAACCAAATGATTTTCTTACCTCATAGGGAATAAATGAGTAGCTGCTTTTGGGTCGTGGCAAAATGTTTTCATTGGCCGATAACAAAATCACATGATCGAAATCAAGGGTTCTTGTTTCCAGCATCCCCATGATCTGTAGTCCCTCCAGGGGTTCACCGGTAAACGACAGGCTGGTCTCAGACGTCGTTTGCCTGAACAACTTGTATAATGTCCGGACAGATCCAAGAAACGGATACCCGTTCAGGAGATTCAGCACCTGCCTGAATATCTTGCCAAAATAATAGAGCGACTCAAAATCCACAAAAAATGGTGTTTGTATGATGTCACCACCCTGCTTGCCGGCTTTTTCCCTGTACAACCGGTCGAATTTCTCAGTGAGCCGGATCATATCAGAGAAAGCCTTCTGTGGATCATTTTGCCAATTGGTATTCATGAATGAGAAAGCATCCTTAAAAATATGGGCTTCTTCTGACATACCTGCCAGCTCATCAAAGGTGATAAAACTTTGGTTTGAGGCGTTTAGTTTTTTTAGCATAGCGGTAGTCTTTTCGTCACCTTTTTTAAGGTCCCACAGCAGGCTGCTGTTGCTATGCGACAACAAAGCCAGTAAATCTTTGTGATAAAACGCAAACTGGTTGTTCTTGTCCCTGCCGGGAAGAATAGCCCGAAGCTGCAACCTGAACAGTGCATCAAAAAAACTGAACATGTTTGTTTTTGTCAGGGGGTAGCCCATGGTTACATTCAGGCTTCCGATATTTGCGGGAAGTGTATTAAGCATAGGGATCAGCAGGTTTTCATTGGCGAGTACCACCGCTGTGTTTTCATCGGTACTGAGCCCGGGTTCATTTTGAAGCAGGTTGCCGGCCAGTCGCGCCTGGTTTACATTTTTGGCTACGCCAAGTATCCGGATGTTTTTTTTGTCATCATGAAACCCATCTTCTCCCGCTTCCATGGTTTTCGGGTCAAAAAGTTTATGGTATTTCCTGATAAACCGACCTGCTTCATGGTCCGGATCGTCAATATAGAAAGGATCTGTATCCGGGATGTATGTTGCCGTTTGTTTCTTCAGCAATGTGCCGATAATGGTTTCTTCAGCCTGGCTGAGTGCATTAAAGCCAGCAAAAACTACATGACGCCAAGGTATATCATGCTTTTCAGCAGAAAGTTTTTGTGCGGCCAGTCTGGATGACAGTCCCTGCCATGCAAGGTTTTTCCCTGTCAGGTGTTCTTTCAGTTCCCGATGGTATGTTTTTAGTTTTTTAATGAATGAAAGGTAGTTCTTTTGGAAATCGGTCAGTTCCCTTCCATCGGGATTCCAGGTGTCGATATAGCGGATGTCTTCCAGAAAGGCGTATAATTTTCCCGGTTCAGCGAGGGCATTGTCAATGTCGTCAAAATCGCGAAGGAGTGCAGGTGCCCATGAGAAAAACGCATCCGGTTCGTCGGCCTTTTCTTTTTCCAGTGTCCGGTAAACAGTATAGAATTCAAAAAGCAATGTGAGATGGTCACAGATGGTGAGTCCGGATATTTTGTTGATAAAATCCTCAATGCTTAAAATCCGGGGGGCCCAGGTGGGTTTTCTGATCTTATCGGTGATATATTTTCTGATAAACAATCCTGCCCGCCGGTTGGGTGTAACGATGCAGAGATCGCCCAGGTTGTCGGCATGGGTTTCCCAAATATGATCCACAAGCTTTTTCAGAAATGTTTGCATGTTGTTTTGAATGTATGAATTGTGAAAATGTTTAAAAGTTAAAAGATAAAAGTTAAAAGATAAAAGTTAAAAGATAAAAGTTAGAAATTAGAAGTTGTGTTAT
>REEA01000125.1 GCA_007695305.1 Bacteroidia bacterium | reverse complement strand
CGGCGGCTTTCGACGCCTCGCATCTGACCTGAATTAAAAGCATGAATAATACAGGTTAGGTGACTCAGGCTTCCTGTTTCTTTTTCTTTACCCTTGTCCGCTTTGGCCGGGAAGCCATCATTTTTTCAACACGCATCATCAGGTCGGAGACCACGTTCATATAGTTGATAAAAGCATCATAGGGTGAGCTGTATGGATTGAAGTATTTGTGCACGTCTCCGTCAGAAAACCACTTGGTACACATGTAATAGAAATGGTCACTGGTTTGCAGATATCTCCATTGTGTTGTGAGCTTTTCGTCTTTTATCTTGCGAACTTTGCTTTCAATGCTATACAATGTATTGAATGCTTCATCCTGCAATTCGTTACCCAGCCAGGCAGTAAGGTCCCGCTCTTCATCGGCCCATGAGATGGGATATGGCACATTCAGTTGGGCAACGGGCTGCAGTTCTTTGGAGAGTTCGGCGGGTGTTTTAAAACTGTAACCACCTTTTTCAATAGCAAGGTCAGGGAATGACTTTAAAAAGTCGAATATTCCGGTTTCAGCCCATTGGTGTTCTCCGAAGGTTTCATAGTCCATGAAAAGATTGATCACTTCATCTTTACCGTCAATATTGTCTATCCAGGAAAGGAATTTTTCCGCGGTGAGGGGCCATTCGCTCCATCTTCTGTCCGAAAAACGGAAGGCGATATCGTCTGAAAGCTGGAAATTCTTCAGCAAAAGCTTTAACTTGGGATTGGATGCACTGCAGTAGAGCAAGTTGGGGCTTTTCCATCCGAGTACGTGTTTTGCACCTTCAGTGATCATGGTATCAAAGCCCATGTCGTAAACCATTTCGCCGATATCATTGGAGTAAACCAGCTCGGTATTTCTGAACGTAACAGGTTTTTGGCCGAACAGCTCCTGAATTTTCAGCGTATGCATTTTTACCTGTTCTTCAAACTCCCGTTTGCTTTTGAGGGCAGAGAGTGAATGTGCCCATGTTTCAGCCAGAAATTCAACCGAGCCTGTTTGGGCAAGCTTCTGGAAGCTCTTAAGCACTTTTGGTGCGTATTTCTCAAACTGGTCCAGAGCTACCCCTGAAATGCTGAATGATACTTTGAAGTTTTTTCCATGTTTTTTTATCAGACCCAATAGCACTTCATTGGCGGGCAGATAACATTTTTCAGCCACTTGCTGCATGATATAGCGGTTGGCATAATCATCAAAATAATGATCATGCGCTCCAATGTCGAAAAAACGAAACGATGAAAGCCGGTAAGGCTGATGGACCTGAAAATAGAAACAAATTGACTTCATGACAAATTTTTTAATGGTATCTTATTGCAATTAAGTGCATTTCGCTTTTAACAAATCAAGTTATTATCCTAATAATGGGATTCAGGCGTGTATCAGTTGTTTGTAGATCTCTTTCACCTTCAAACCAGCCTGGTCCCATTTGATGTTCTCAACCTCTGCTTTTCCGAATTTTCTAAACATTTTATTCAAAGACGAATAGTGCAGAACGCCGTATATGGCATCAGCCATGGCATCTACATCCCAATAATCGACTTTTAATGCATGGTTCAATACCTCGGCAACGCCTGACTGTTTGGAAATGATGACAGGTACATTTGAACGCATGGCTTCCAGGGGCGAAATCCCAAATGGTTCTGAAACCGAGGGCATTACATAAACATCACTGAGCCCAAACATCCGGTCAACATCGTCTCCTTTTAGAAAACCGGTAAAGTGAAAACGAGTACCCATGCCTAGTTTGGCAACCCTTCGGATCATTCCGGGAAGCATATCACCGCTGCCTGCCATGACAAATCTTACGTTCGGATCACGCTGCAATACCTTGTGGGCTGCTTCAATAAAATATTCAGGGCCCTTTTGATAGGTGATTCTGCCCAGGAAGGTCACAATTTTTTCATCCACATGCTTCTTGATACTTATGGCAGATGTGTCTGCCGGGGGTTCAACGCCATTGTGAACTGTGATTACTTTATGGGCAGGAATGCCATAACGGTTGATCACGACATTTCGGGTAAGATGGCTGACAGCGATAACCATATCTGCAGCATCCATGCCGGTTCGTTCAATGGAAAACACCGATTGGTTAATGTTTTCTCCTGAACGGTCAAATTCAGTGGCATGCATATGTACAACCAGCGGTTTACCACTCACTTTCCGGGCTTCTATACCGGCAAAATAGGCAAGCCAATCGTGGGCATGGATGATGTCAAAATCATTGTCGCGAGCAATGGCAGAGGCTACAATGGCATACCGCCGCACTTCTTCCATCAGGTTTTTTCCGTATCCACCCGAAAACTTGAACTTTTGGGTATGCAGGTTCAGTTGTTCAAGGCTGATCCCGCTTTCAAGCTGTTCCACCAAATGATAATACTCATCTTCGGTTGCATAAGGGAGCAAGGTGGAGTCAATTTCCATGTAAGAAATTTTGTTTTCGTGGGATTTATACACCTCATCCCGCACATCCACAGATACATCGGAAGCACTGATAAGACGGATTTTTCCCGGCTCTTCATCACCATACATTTTGGGAACAACGAACAAAATGTCCACATCTGCTTTCATCAGAGCCTTGGTGAGTCCGTAGCAGGCAGTACCCAATCCACCGGAAATGTGCGGTGGAAACTCCCAACCAAACATCAGTACTTTCATTTTTTTTTGCTTCATTTAATCTGTTGAATAATTGTTATTGAATAACACCCTGGGCAAACTTTCCGCTACCGTTGATCTGACGGATGCTGCCATTGCGGCAGGTGTTTCACCGGTATTCATCATGTTTTTCTTTCTGTTCAAATTCCATAAGGGTTTGCCTGGCTTCAGTAGACCACTGATCAAGTAGAAAAGATCATTTCTTACCTCCTGATAACATCCTGTCAATTCTCAGCAATTCCCCAAGGCTTGCGGCAAAAGAGAGAGCTCCGCATGCTTTATGTGGCGGATCTCCTTCGAAAATCTCTGAAACCGTTCCAATACCATTTTCTGTGATGGTTTCTTCAAAACCAGTGTATAATTTCTTGATGAAATCTGCACCCTGCCGGCCATATACCTTAAACCAGGCATTTGTAAAAAATCCCAGTGGCCACACCCATACGGTTCCCTGGTGATAGGCCGTATCCCTTGAAAAGGTATCACCAAAATATCGTCCCTTATAACCCGGATCACGCGGTGATAAACTTCTTAATCCCCTCGGCGTAAGCAGTTGCTGTACAGCAACGTCCAGTATTTTTTTGATCTTGTTTTTGGGCATGGGGGTATACCTGAGACCGACAGAGATCACCTGGTTTGGCCTTACGCGTGTGTCCTGCCCATTTTCGGTAACGAAATCAGTCAGGTAACCCAATTGTTCATTCCAGAATACTTCCGGAAAACTTTGTTTTAGTTTTTGCTCAACAGGCGACCATTTGTCGACGAAATCTTCCTGGTTTGCCGCAGAAGCAAGCTCAACGGCAAACTTTATGGCATTATACCATAATGCGTTCACTTCTACCACATAACCATATCGTGCCGAATGGCACCGACCGTTCGACTCTGCATTCATCCATGTGAGTGCGGGTTTGGAAGAATCAATCCATAACAGCCCTTCATCATTCATATGGATGGCCGGATCATAGCCTTCTGCATATCCGTTGAGAATTTTCTCCATAACTCCTCCGTAATGCTTCCAGAGGGTCTCTTGATTTATATTACCCATACAGTGTTGCAATGCATGGAAAAACCACAGTGAGGTATCTGCCGAATGGTATATTTCCCGGTTTTGGATAATGGATTCAGGAAAAAACGGACCATTCATACGGTTGACCATATTGTCGATCACTTTCTTGCATATCCCTTTTTCTGACTCGACCAATGACAGGCCCGGAAGTGAAATAAATGTGTATCGACCGGAAAACCCCATCCACGGAAAGCCGGCGGTAATGGACGCTTTATTATCTTTCAGTGCAAAGAATTGAGTGGCTGTATTGAGCAAACTGTTCCGGAAAGAATCCCTTGGAATTCTTTTTTTCAGTTCGCTGTTAAAGAGCCGGGTTAGAGAACCGGGTTGCACTTCAGCGGTTGAAGCAGATAATATGATGCTTTCACCTTTCTTGATGGGAACCTCAAAAAAACCGGGAACAAATAAGTCCTCATGGGCTTCATAACCACGAGCGGCTTCCTGCACATATTCCAGATCATTATACCAATCGGGCGCATGAACATATTCTCCGCCTTTTTTAGACAACTGCAGATGCAGATAGGGATATCCTTCATACATCCTGACTTTTATACCGTTGGTTATGGCTGTATATTTGGTATCATTGTAAATGTTTCTTTTACTCAGCGAGTGAATGTTCCGAAATGCCAGAAATGGTTGCAATCGCAATCGGGTAGGGGAGTGCGCCTCCCGAAGGGTGTATCGGATCATCACCATTTCCTGTTCGGTAACAAACATTGTTTCTTTCGTCAACACAACACCGCCAACTCGGTAAGTCACCACCGGGATAATATCCGCGGTAAAATCCCGGATATATTTATGACCCTTTGGATGAAACTTTCCCGGGTACTTGTTTACCCCTAAATTAAAAATTGCATCCCGCTGAATAACGCTTTCGTCAACCTTTGACAACAAAACATGGTGTTCACCATCAAGCTGCGGCTGTTTGCTGATTAGCAATCCATGGTACTTGCGTGTATTGCAACCGACAATAGTGGTGCACGAGAAAGCACCCGATCTGTTTGATCTAACCATTTCTTTGTCAAGAGAATACTCCAGGTTGATCAATTGTGTTTTGTCAAATTTGATATATCCCATTTCTAAGCTCAATAATCAGGAATGAAAAATGAGTACACTTGTTTTCACCGACGAATTTAAGGAAAATTTACCTATAAATGGATGTGGCAGATTATTTAACAAAAACTTCTTGTTTTTGTTGCATAAAAACTGAAATATTTATTCAGAATATGATCTTTCGGAGATTTGCTTTTCACCTGCCCATTTCCGCTCCTCTTTTCGCAGCCATCTCAAAAAACGGTTGCTTAGTTTTTGTTGCTCCATCAATGTAAGATCAGGTTGACCGGCATTTACCCAGGCGGTAAACCAGTAATCGCCAATGGATTTCACGGCCAGTTGCATTTGTCTCTCAACCATACCATTGAGTCCGTCATGAAATGCAGCAGAAAATGATCGTGAGTAAACACGGTTGGTTGCCTGGCCGCGCATTTCATGGGCATACATCCTGTCGGCCGGAAAATGGATCATTAAACTGTCAAAAACCATATATATCGTATCCACTTTCAAATGGCTGATCTCAACCAGCTCCCATGCCCTTTCCAAAGGATCAGGGATGTATTGTGCCCTCCCGGTGAAGAATTGGTAGCTGTTGGCATACAATTCAACCAGCCGTGTTTCCCAAAAGGCATGAATACCTCTTTGGGCAGGTGTGCGACCGTTATAAAATTTTGTGTTATGCAAAGGCGTGCAGGCATCGGCAATATAGTGCCCAAGGTGTGCGGAAAGCAGCAGTATCCGGTCCATGTCATTTTGTATGAATGCCCTGGTAAGCCGCTGCATCATCACATCAATATGCCACGGCAGAACACCGTACCTCATCAGGGTGTCTTCGGTAAACATCTCCACGGCATCCTGCCATTTTCTGGGCATGATATCAAAAGGTGAATCACCAAAATGATCTATGTCGATATAGTGCCTTGGTGCTTCACCATCTACCGCATGTGCCCGCTTGTCAGGGTCTACCGAACGTTCCGACAAAAATTCTATGTGGTGCTTGTACAATCCGATCATTTCCGGTGGCAAAGTGAACACTGCCATACGGTTTATTATCCGGTGCGCGGAAAAACCAAATGAAAAGCCGCTTGTGCCTGCAAGGAGCAAAGCATACGAAAACACTATCACCTTGATTATCAGTGGAAAAAATTGCGTTGATTTTAACATAAAGCATTTCAGACCAAAATACCCGGTTATTTGATTGAAGCATCAAACCCGGATAATATGTGATTAATTTTTGGTCTAAAATTAATAAATATCAGGCGTATTAAATATAATAAAAAACGCTATTTGTTGTAATTGGTGGTCAAACGGTCACCCCGGAGTATGGGAACGACTTTGGTGATATTGTTTTGCAAACTGTAGGGGATGATATCGTCGAGCCCCAACCGCCTGAGGCGGTGCCTGTGTGCCGCTTTTTCAATGAATGCCGGCAGATCATGCCGCGCATTGTTCCACAATTCGGCACAGGCAATGGCCGAGTCACAAACTGTATGATAGTCGCCGGCCCCTTCACGGATGATATGTTCCACGGCTGCACCGGCGAACAGGCTATCTTCCATGCTGAACCTGTCCTTCCAGCCGGCACACAGAATGATGATCTCTTTATGTTGCGAAATGGCATGGTTACAAACCGCCGAAAGGTTTGTGAACGCACCAATCAAAACACTGTTGCTTTCTTCAGCTGCCATTTTGATGGCCTTTGTACCATTGGTGGTATTCATCACGATCACCTGTCCCTTTAGTTCCGGGGCCATGAAATTGAAAGGAGAATTTCCGAAATCAGCACAGTCCAGCGTTTTACCGTCGCGCTCGCCTGCCGAAATATATCCTTTGGCTTTCCATTGTTCACTTTCGGCTATGGTTTCTACCGGTATAATCGCCGAAACACCATTCTCAAAACCCGCGCATATCGCCGTTGAAGCCCTGAAAATGTCGGTAACGATCACAACAACATCCTCTTTACTGAATAAAGGCCAGGATAATGGCGAAAGGCAAACAGAAACGGGATACTTTCCTACTTCATTATACATGATCTGAAGGATATAAAATTTTAGATGATCTGTTTGTTAATCAGGTTTATTTCAGAAAGCCTTTTTATAAAAAGGAAGCTTTACGACTTTGGCCTTTAACGACCTACCCCTTATTTCCACAAAAATCTCTGTGTCTGCTTTGGCGAAAGGCTTCTTCACATAACCCATTCCGATGGGCTTTTTCAGCGTTGGCGACATGGTTCCTGATGTTACCTCTCCGATTGGATTTTCATGGGCATCCAATATACGGTATCCTTTCCGTGGTATCCCTTTATCCAGAAGCTCAAAACCCACGAGCCGCCTGTCAATTCCTTCTGTTTTTTGTTTCAGAAGGTTGTCCTTGTTCACAAAATCCTTATCATCGGTAAACTTCGTGGCCCAACCCAGTCCTGCTTCAATGGGAGAGGTGGTATCGTCGATATCATTGCCATAAAGACACAAACCCGCTTCAAGGCGAAGGGTATCCCGTGCAGCCAAACCAATTGGTCTGATCCCAAACTCTTTCCCCGCTTCCAGCACAGCCTTATATATCTTTATACCGTGCTCATTGTCAAAATAGATTTCACAACCACCGGAACCTGTATAACCCGTATTGGAAAAAATAACTCCGTCAACCCCAGCAAAACGAATCACCTCAAATGTGAAAAAGGGCATGTTCTCCACATCGTTATCAGTTAGCTTTTGCATGGCCTTCAGGGCAAGGGGGCCCTGTACTGCAAGCTGAGAAATGCGGTCGGATGCGTTGGTAAGCTTTGCACCAATTTTTTCATTCTGTTTATTCAGCCACTCCCAATCTTTCTCAATATTTGCTGCATTTACCACCAGTAAATATCTTTCCGGTCCAAAGCGATACACCAGGAAATCATCAACAATACCCCCCTTGTCATTGGGAAAACAGGTGTATTGTACTTTACCGTCGGTCAATACCGATGCATCATTGGAACTTACCCACTGAATGAGATCCAGTGCCTGGGGTCCTTCAACCCAGATTTCTCCCATATGAGAAACATCAAAAACACCCAGCTTGTTTCTGACGGTATCGTGCTCGGCAATAACGCCTTCGAACTGAACGGGCATATAAAAACCGGCAAAGGGTACCATTTTGGCTCCCATTTTTTCATGCATTTCTTTAAAAACAGTGGTTTTCATTGTATTAACAGTTTAATGATTCTTGGTTTTCAACATGTAAACATGCATGTCAGCCTATTAGACTGATCATCCGGCATTTGCCGGAATCCTGCATTATGATAATTAAAAAATCGCTTTTGTACCGCACGTTGTGGATGCAAATGTAACAAAATAACCTCAGCAAAGGTTCAGCAAAGATCCTTTCCTGTTTTGTGCACGAAATGAAAACGGATTATTGGCATGCCTTATATGCAAATCATCATTTTTTTGATGTTTGCTTTAAAGCACAAAGCGCAAAAAAACGGAGGATGATTGGTACACAACCATCCTCCGTCGGATAATCCAATGGTTTTTCTGCCTGCTATTCTGTATTCTCAATAAAATTAACCATTTCGAACTGGGGAGGATCACCTGCTGCTGTACAGATGTATTCAGCCTCGGGGAAACGGCGCACCCAGTTGTCGGCAAAAGTTTGAAAACCCACATAGAAGTGTACGTCGATGCCTCCGATTTGCGGAGCTGCATCAGGGTATTTATGCTGGAGCAGGTAAATGATTCCCTCATGCTTGATTCGGCGCATCATCTCCTCCATGACAGCCTCCGGACCTTCGTTCTCATATATTTCTCCCAGCTCGGGATCGGCATATTCACCGGTTGACAATTTATCCAACCTGCGTCCGATGATCCGTATGTCAAAGTTCCTGTAAAAGGCACTGGCACCATAGTAATAGGCAAAATCATCATATGCAAACTCCTGCTGCCCAACCGGGTCTATGGATACAAGGTACATGTAATCATCCCTGTCCATGGTTAAAAACACAGTTGGATCGAAAGCCCAGCCTTCTTCACCAAAAATATATTGTTCCGTTTTTTCCACAATATAGGGCAGAGACTCCCAAATCACCCCGTCAAAAACAAATTTATCAATATTGTTCACCACCTGGCTGCCATTAAAGAATCTGTATTTCAACACTTTTTCTCCGCCAATGGGGATATTGGGAAACTTATTCTTTAGAAACACCGGCAGGTAGTTTTCAGGCGGATTATTTTCACTGAAATTGTTAAACTGGGCAACGCTGCCGCCAAACCATTCATAGTCTTCAGGTGTGAGCTCATAACCGATATAAGGCAGGTTTTCTTTGGTTTTCAGTAACTCCCATTGCTCACCGTCATAGCCATAGTTATCCTGGTTCAGATAGGTTTCGCCGGCTTCCGTAAAATTGTAAATGATATGCACTTCGTCACCTTCTTCCGCACCGGGGTACTCACGGTTCAGCCATAGGGGAATAAGTTGCCATGCAGGATTATCAGGGGTGAATGTATTGTCCAGACCCAGGAAAGCGTAGTCTTTTGGCTGGAACTCATAACCAAACCCCGCATCCCACCAGGTGGGATGAAGCAGGAAATGATTGAAGGTTACCATGGCAGAACTGTTCAGGTCGAGTGTTACATAACGGCTGGCCAGTATTACCGGTACATAATCCATGGCAGGAAATGAATCGCTAAACGCCTTATACTGGGCAATAAAACCACCAAACCTGTTATAATCAGCATCCATCAGTGTATATTCAACATTCTCGCTGTAAGGCTCCCTGGCTGCATCCATTTTTTCATAGAGATCCTTGTTGGGATCACAGGCCTGCAGAGAAATCAGTCCAGTCAGCAACATCGCGGTGAAAATATGTTTTCTTTTTTTCATTTTCTTGAAGATTAATTGATTCATAAAATCCTGCATCTCAGAACCTGATGCGCAATGATGTGGTCCAAGAACGTCCCCAACCATAATATACAAGGGCTGAATCATAGTTGAAAGAACGTCCGTCGGTTGCATCCCTGATGGCTTCGGTATTGAATAGGTTATTCACGTTAACAATGATTGTCGCATTCAACCCGGCCATCCTGAAGCGGTAGCGCATGTTCAAATCCACCAGCTGGTATGAGGGCATTTGCCAGGAGTTGATACCTCTGAAAGCCAGATCGCCGCGATCTTCCACATTAAAATTGGCAAACAAACGGTCAAAATGGTTCGCATCGAAACCGATCCGCAGATTCTCAAGTACCTCGTAACTTACACCGATGGCAGCTGTGGTCTGGGCCGAATTTCCAACTTTCAAACCTCCTGCATACACTTCAATGCTGTCGATAAACACCTGTTGATCGTCATAAATTTCAGCGATCAGATCATCCTGCCAGTTCCAGTCCCCATAAGAAAACATACCCCTGATCTCCAGCTTTCTGTTTGGCCTTATGGTAAAGTCTATTTCAATACCTTGATGGAGAGCGTTCAATCCTGCCATGTTGGCAATAACCCCCTGTCCCAGGTTCCTGACAAGGGCCCTGTCGAGCCATTCGGTACGATAAAGAATCAGGTTGGCAGCAATCAGGGGTGTGCGTAATCCGTATCCGACTTCGGTGGAGAATACACTTTCGTGACGTACACCAATATTCTCTACATTGGTGAAACCTACAAACGCCCAGCGGAAAAAGGGTGCCCTTGTGAAATATCCGATATTGCCGAACACATTATGGTATTCGGAAATGTTGTAGTTGGCACCACCCTTTAAGCTCCATGCCCAGAAATCAATCCAGTCGCTGCGCTGATCCGTCATTGCGCGCCTGCCCATGATACTGTTGTATTGATTCATGAATTCCTGGTAGGCCTCTTCGTCACCCTGTGCCAGGGCAGCTTCTGCCTGATCCTTGTAACCGTCAGCCTCTTCCTGGTATGCGAGCCTGGTTGGCGAATCATCATCATAATAAAGGAAATAGTCAGTACGGCGATAGTTTGTATTGGAAAAGGTTGCTGATAGAAATGCGGAATACTGATCGGTGGTGTATTCAGCCTGCCCGAAAATACCAGCCCATGCCACCTCTCCCAGGTCATGATACCCGATTTTGTCACCTTCTCTCAGGCGGAAAAAATCCCTGTTCACATTATTGAAATCCTCATAGTGACTTCCGCCCAGCAGATTGGTCACCTCCTGGTAATGATAACCCCTGTAGTACCTGAGGTCGACACCACCGGTAAAAGTGTAGTTCTCATATTCCGTTTGGGTAGTGGACAAGAGTCCATACCAGTCGTGTTCATTCACAGCCCTGCCTATGACAGCAAGAGAACCTCTGTGCGACTGTGCATTTTCCTGCATCACGGCATCAAAATCAAGCCACCCGTCAGGAGTCAGCTTTGTTAGCTCTGTGGGTAAGCCTGTATTTCTATCATGCTGCAGCCAGCCACTCTGCGGTCCGATGATCCTTCTGCCTCCGCCTGAAGAAATGGATACATAAGCGGCCGTTGAAATGGTGGTAACGGGTGATACCGACCAATAATGATTCAAAGATATCTGCGGTTTGTGATATTCATTGTAAGAGGCTGAATACCTTTCTCCGTTCATGATACCCATGGAGGGATTGTAGCGAATACCAAGAGGATGGTCGCGATAGGTCTGGATCAATTGACGCGGCCAACGCTGGTTATGCCATTGCGGTGCGCCAAATGCCGTAAGTGAGAGGGTATGGTTGCGATTTACAATCTTGGATACATTCAAAAAGTAAGACCAACCCTCAAAATCCAGCCCGTCAACAAAACCCTCGCCGGTTCTTCTGCCACCAAGGGCTGTTACCGCCCATCCATTGTCCAGCAGACCCGTTGAAAAACTGACAGACTCCTGACGGTAGCCGTCATGTCCAACTGCATATAATATTGTACCTCCCCGGTTTACCTCAGTGGATTGTGTAATGATGTTGATGGTACCGCCCACGGAACTGATCGCCAACCGCGAAGCCCCCAGCCCGCGTTGCACCTGCATGGTTTGTGTAACATCCGATAAACCGGCCCAGTTAGACCAGTAAACCCGGCCGTTTTCCATGTCATTCACAGGAACACCGTTGATCAAAACACCAATATTGTTTGAATCAAAACCGCGCATGTTGATCCGGCCATCACCGAAACCACCGCCATCTCTGGTGGCGTAAACACTGGGCGTTGATTGCAGTATCTGTGGAAACTCCTGGGTTCCCAAACGCTCCGTAATGGCTTCAGCCGAAATGTTTGATATGGCTACCGGTGTTTGCCTGTCACGGGCGTAAGAAGAAACCACCATCACTTCCTGGAGACCTATGGTGCTGACCTTCATGGTCAAAGTGCCCAGATCTGTATCAGTGGTTGCATCAATGGTTTGCAAAATGTCCACGTATCCCAGGTACGAAATATTCATGGAGTAAACCCCCGCTTCCACACGTATCTCGAAAACACCGTTAACATTGGTCGTAATACCGTATGTTCGGCCCGTATCCATGTTGATCAGCTCAACCAGCGCCGACGGAAGCCTGTTGCCATCCTCGTCCGCAACAACACCCCGGATTGTTGAGGCTGATGCCTGATGCCCCGTTAGCAAAAACAAGGCAATCATCAGAAAGAAAAGGGAAATGATTTTTTTGATTTTCATTGGATTGATATTTAAAGTCCATAAATCCGATTTGGCAAACTACTACCTGCTGATCTGCAGCTTCAGGTTCCTGGTTTCCCTTTCAGAAATCAATTGAATGATATACATACCTGCCGGCAGATGGCCAACATTCAGTTCAACCCGGCTTGATGTATCAACAGCTTGGTTGTACACCGCCTGCCCGCTCAGATTGATGATCCGAATGCCTGAGAATTGCCATTCGCTTGTTTCAACAGTTAAATGATAATCAGCAGGATTCGGGAAAATGCGGATATGATCCGCTTCGGGCGAAATAACCTGGTTCGGCTGAGGATCCATAAAGTCGGCAAGCATCCGGGGCAGCAAGCGGGTTACTTCAAAACGCTGATGCAGCACTCCGATAATATCTTTCGACTCTTCGGGCACCGGCTCACCGAAATAATCCAGCGCTCCTTCAGCATTGGGAGTTCTGATAAGTCCGTCGCCGCTATCGTCATATATTTCATATGACTGATTATGCGTAAAGGTTTCCGGATTGTCTTCATAGAAATGTACATTTCTTACTATAACAAGCATACCTTGCAGGTCTGTGGTGAGCTCAACAAGGCTAACCTCCATGGGTTCAATTTCATTGTTTTGTGAGGATGCTGCTCCGGGATCTTCCGTTGGCAACAACTGAAGCATATCCTGGAATTGACCAAAATTGCCTGTCAAATTGGTAATGCCATCATACAGGTCATATTCTGTTTCAATAATGCCCGGACTGTCGTCGATCAGAATGGCTCCTGTTTCATCCTGTAGGTAAAACTGGTTTCGGTAAGCTCTCTGCAGATGCGTTATAATCACCTCTCCTGTGATGCGATATACAAGGTCACCCATTTCCTGGTTCTTCAGGGCTGCAATATTCGGTACCTCAATGGCTTCAGGAGCGGCATCAACCAGGAAATCTCCGACCCACCAACGATGTGCAAATGTGCCCTGGTATACAAATGCCAGGTATATCACCTCACCGGCATAATCAGACAGGTTGATCAATGTTTCTTTCGGGTTGGTTATACCTATGTTGTCAGCCGATTCATAAACCTGGACAAAATGACCGTGTGCAGGATTTCCGCTGCCCGTTGATATCATTAAGGCACTGTAGTCATATTCAGACATAAACTGGTTCTTCTCCCAAAATGTAAGCAGCAGGCTTTCATCTTCGGGTATTTGTATCTGCGGTGTTATTAGCCAGCTGTCGGCTTCCTGTCCCTGACCGGTAGCTTCATGGAAAGCCCAGCCATTATCCTGCGCCCAGCCGCCGGCATCACCCAGCACATAATGATTCCAGCCAACCGGCGGAAAATCTTCATCAAAACCCTCGTGCCAGGGAAACTCCGTCACCATATTCGGATCAATTTCAACCAGGATCAGCTGGTAAGTCAAATCACCGTCAGAAACACTCAACTGCCCCTGGGATGTGTGATATCCTTCCTGGTATGCCTTATAGGAATGGGTGCCCACAGGCACTTCTTCAAAGAAATAGGGGGCCGAATAAAGGGTGTCACCGCGAAATACCAGTGTGGCGCTCTCAAGAAGATTCTCATCTTCATCCATGATCTCAAATGTCACAGAATAATAGGTGAGCGTTTCAATGTCACCCCAGTTTCGCGCCGTCAGAAAGTCCCCGTCTGCCCTGGAATTTGGTAATCCTGTCAGGTTGAGTTCCACAGTTGGGATTGGATCCCCGATATAATCAACATTGAAAAAGGTTGTACGGAACTCCGCATAAGTATCTCCATCCGTAAACTCATAAATCTGACCGTTGGCAAAATTTCCTTCTGCATCAGCAAAGTACACATTTTCGATGGTTACCAAACGTGCCTGGTAGGTCATGAAATTGTCAACAAACTCTTCCATGCTGATCACAGGCGGTTCAATCACATTGTTACTCGAAGTGGCTGCACCCGGGTCTTCAACAGGAATAAACTGCCACATGTTTCCAAAAATGCTGAGCGTTCCCTGTATGCCGGTTATCCCGTCATAGATCTCATACCCGGTAGTAATTGTACCCGGCAAATCGTCAATCAATATACCGGCGGTTCCATCTTCGATATATTTGCTGTTGCGCCAGCTTTCCTGGTAGGTGAGTACCACCTCATTGACCAATGTATAAACGGTTTCACCGTCGGGCTCCTGGTTGCGCAAGGCAGCAATGGTGTGCATGTCGGTGATTCCCATATCTGCCAGCGACCGGGCTGTGAACTGAACGTTCTCATGGAACATATGCACAATAGCAATCACATCAACGGCTTCCGTCGGAATCATACCCCCGATGTAGTCTGCATCCCAGAACTCCGTCCTGAAAGTTCCTACCCCTGAAGGATCACTCACGGTATAGTTTGTACCCGTGCTAAAAGGATCCCCATGATAGTCCTCATCAAAGTCCAGATCATAAATTTTTACCAGGCGACCGGCATCGGCAACGCTTAGTTCATCAATGGTTCTTTCCACGTAAGTCATTTCGTTTCCCGATGAGGTTGGGGTGCCCGGGTCTTCAACGGGTTTGAATTGAAAATTGTTATTATGTACCACTAATGTGCCTTTTAGCCCGGTGATACCGTCACCCAGTGCATAAATTGTTGTAATAACCCCGCCAGGATCATCTATCTGAATCCCGGCTGTTTCATCCTGGATCCACTTTTTATTCCTGAACGACTGCTGGTAAATGAGTACCACCTCGTTGGTGAGCTCGTAAACGGTTGAATCGTCGGCTTCCTGTTGCTGAAGCTCCAGAATGTTGTCAATCTCCACCACATCATTGTCACGTTCTGCTGCTTGCACGTGAAGGCCTGCCAGTAATAATGCGGTAATGAATGATACGGTAATGTGTAAGGCAATTTTTCTCATGGTTTTGTTTTTTTGGTGAATGATTGGTTTTTGCATATGGATACACATGATAATATTCTTAAAACAATATCCATCAAGTAAGATATAACCATATCTTATTGATTATATAAACAGTACATATTTGAATAGCTAATTTAAGAAGAAAATAGCGAAGTGAAAAATGACCGGCCCAATTGTTAATAAAAACTTAAAAATGTTAATAAAGTTTACCGGTCCCCAAAGCCATGTTTTAGCAGGCGAGGAATCAGGAAAAACATTGATAACCTTAGAGAGTGGAGCATGGGCCATGCTATCCGAGGGCTTTTGTTACCATTTCTGCAGCATCTTTCAGCAGTATGGCTGACTCTACCTTCAATCCCGACTGGTCAATGATCTGTTTGGCTTCTTCCGCATTGGTTCCCTGCAGTCGGACGATGATCGGGATGTCAATATTACCGATGTTTTTGTAGGCATCCACGATGCCGTTGGCTACCCGGTCGCAACGAACAATACCGCCAAAGATATTGATCAGGATCACTTTTACATGCTGATCGTTCAAAATGATACGGAATGCTTCTTCAACCCTTTTTGCGCTTGCCGACCCGCCCACATCCAAAAAATTGGCCGGTTCCCCGCCGCTGAGTTTGATGATATCCATGGTGGCCATGGCCAGTCCGGCACCGTTTACCATGCAGCCTACATTGCCGTCCAGCTTTACATAGTTCAGGTCATGTTTACCCGCTTCCACCTCCATGGGGTCTTCCTCAAAAATATCACGCATGGCCACAATATCAGGATGACGAAATAATGCATTGTCATCAATGGTCATCTTGGTATCCACGACAATAATTTTGTTATCGGAAGTCTTGAACAAAGGATTGATCTCTATCAGACTGGCGTCATTCTCAAGGTAGGCCTTTACCATTCCGGGAACGAATTTGACCATATTTTTGAAAGCTTCACCGCTCAGCCCCAGGTTAAAAGCAATGCGCCGGCATTGAAAAGGCTGGATGCCCGCCACCGGATCGATTTCCTCGGTAAATATCTGGTCGGGTGTCTCTTCGGCTACTTCCTCAATATTCATTCCGCCGCGGGGCGAGTAAACGATCATATTCCTGGAGGTGCCCCTGTTGAGCAATATGCTCATATAGAATTCTGCCGGTTCGCTTTCTCCTGGATAATAGATGCCCTGCTCAACAAGCACTTTCCTGACCAGCTTTCCCTTTGCAGAAGTTTGAGGTGTAACCAGACGCATGCCTATGATACTATCAGCATGAGCTTTCACCTCTTCCAGCGACCTGGCAATCTTAACCCCACCTCCTTTGCCACGACCTCCCGCGTGAACCTGGGCTTTTACAGCCCATAAATTGATCCCGGTTGCCTCTGTTATCTTTTCTGCGGCCCCAATGGCATCATCCGGGTTTTCCACAAGTATGCCCATGGCTACAGGTACATTATACCTCATTAATAGTTGTTTACCCTGGTATTCGTGCAAATTCATCTTTAACGCTTTTTGTTAACATCAATTATTCATTGTCTAATCAACTACCGGCAATAAACCATACTCAACCGCCCGGAATATTTCTTTAAGGAGGAGGCACTCTTCCAATGCATTAAATCATCAAATGCCATGACCCCGGATATGTTGAAATATAAATACATGAACAAAAGTAAATGATTTTTTTTATGAAAAGGGGATAAAAAATGTCTTTCGTTGATTGATCTGTTTGTTACGTATTATTTGTATCCTCAACCTTTGTAAAGACTCAGCGGCAGATTTGTTCATTTTGCCCCCGGGTCAGTATGCAAAGTTTTTTGATCACCACAAAATAATCAGTTGATTACTATCGTTAAAAAATTGATTCGTCTCACATAAAAAACGGCCTATGAAACAACCCGCTACAAATGAAAATGAACACGAAATCTTGAAAAATCTGCGCTATCTCAAAAACCAATTGGGTTACAGCCAACAATTCGTAACCTTATCGTCCCCAAAGGATGTGAATATGGTATTGCAAGAGCATAACACTGAAAGGCAGTTACCCCGGCAAGAAGTTATAAACAACATCCTGGGGTATGCAAAAGCCATGCAGGTGTTCCATAAACGGGATGGCAAAACCATGTTTCTTGTAAATAATTAGCGTTATTAAAAGGTCAAAACCAAAAAACCATTTCGCCCTGGTCTGCCCGCGAAATGGTTTTTTTCTTTATGGAAAAACGGTTAATTTTGTCATGGAGTCTTATGAATCATGACGTCTGTAATGCCCGGAAAAAGAGGTGAATACTTTAAGAATATAGTTTTGAAAACAGATAAACAAAGATATTTACGCAAACCGGAATGGTTGCGTACCCAACTTCCGGATGCAACCCAATACCACAGCCTGAAATCCAAAACACAACAAGGCGGTCTGCACACCATTTGTGAAAGCGGTGCATGTCCCAACAAAGGAGAGTGCTGGAGTGCAGGTACAGCTACTTTTATGATTTTGGGCAACATCTGCACCCGGAGTTGCCGGTTTTGCAATGTCCAAACCGGAAAACCACATCCCCCCGATGAAAATGAACCTGAAAATATTGCTGAAGCTGTCATGGCTATGGGTGTGAAACACTGCGTGATTACCAGCGTTGACCGTGACGATCTTCCCGATGGAGGCGGCCAGCACTGGGCCAACACAATCCGGTCAATCAAAAAAAAATCACAATTAACAACCATTGAAGCATTAATTCCTGATTTCAAAGGAGATAAAACAAGTATTCAGATGGTTATGGACGCAGGCCCGGAGGTGATCAGTCACAACCTGGAAACAGTCAGAAGGCTATCAAAACAGGTGCGGGTGTATGCCAATTACGACAGGAGCCTGCAAGTTCTTGAATATGTTGCCAAAAACAGTACAATCAGAACCAAATCAGGCCTGATGCTTGGCTTGGGCGAAACGGAAGAAGAAATTTATGAAACCATGGACGACCTGCTGAATGCGGGTTGCCGTGTGATAACCATCGGCCAGTATTTGCAGCCTTCACGACATAATCTCCCTGTTCAGAAATATATCCATCCCGATGATTTTGAACGCTACGGTTTAATTGCCAAAGAAAAGGGATTTTTATTTGCAGAAAGTGCGCCCCTGGTCAGGTCATCCTATAAAGCCGACAAACACGTATCATAAATATCACCTTTGAGATTTACACCTTTCACAAAATATACATCCATGAGGACAGTTAATTTTCTGTGTACAATAAGCCTTGTGTTTTTGCTTACTTCAGGCGTTCAACATCTTTATGGCTTCAATGATCCGATACGGCAAAGCGGGCAAATCATTCCGGGCGCATGGCAAAAAGATGCCTATATGCATCTGCTGGAAGAGAAACGTGTTGCTGTCGCAGGAAATCATACTTCAATGGTTGCTGACCGCCACCTTGTGGATACCCTCCTTTCATCCGGCATTAAGGTTGTGAAGGTGTTCAGTCCGGAACACGGTTTTCGTGGCGAAGCAGCCGATGGTGAATTGGTTGAAAGCTATGTTGATACCGAAACGGGCATCCCTGTAATCAGTCTCTATGGCCGTAATCGCAGGCCAACGAAAGAGCAACTGGATGATGTGGATATCATACTCTTTGATATCCAGGACGTGGGCGCAAGATTCTATACGTATATCTCAACCATGACATTTATCCTGGAGGAAGCTTCCCGCAAGGGCATCCCTGTGATAGTGCTGGATCGGCCAAACCCCAACCGGCACTATGTTGACGGGCCGGTGCTTGACCCGGATTATGTATCCTTCATCGGTCTTCATCCGGTTCCCATTGTATATGGTATGACCATCGGTGAATATGCCCGAATGGTTTGCGGCGAAGCATGGCTCATATATGACGAACAATGCGACCTCACAGTGATCACCGTTGCAGGATATGACCACACAAGCCGTTATGATTTGCCTGTGCCGCCATCACCAAACCTCCCCAATATGCATGCTGTTTATCTCTATCCTTCCCTTTGCTTGTTTGAAGGTACCGATATCAGTATTGGCAGAGGTACAGCGCACCCTTTCCAGGTATTTGGCCACCCTGACCTGCCGGAAGATCAATTCCCATTTCCATTTACCCCCAAAAGTGTATCAGCCTCTCCAAACCCTCCACAGCTCGGAAACAATTGTTTTGGCCGTGATTTACGCGACCTGCCACTGGATGAATTGAGACAAAAAAACCAGATCAACCTGGAATACATCCTTGAGGCATATGCACACTTCCCGGTAAAGGAAGATTTTTTTAACAGGGGGTTCGAGATACGTGCAGGCAACAACCTATTGCGCTATCAGATCAAGGTGGGGTATACAGCCGAAGATATCAGGAACTCGTGGCAGAAAGACCTGGATGCATTTAAAAAAATTAGGGCAAAGTACTTGCTGTATCCGGATTATGAATAGTTATTACCATTACAAATGCTTGATTTAAAAAGCAATAAAATTTGCGACGTATATCAATGGTTTAAGTCCGGACTGGCTGCTCTCCCTGAGCAGGTAGAACACCCCTTTCTATGTAATGAAATTTTTTCCAGATTTTTTGGAATAACTCCGGTGCAACGTGTATTGGAGCCCGACAAAAGATTGTCAGAATCTGACATTGTTTTATTGATAAAAGCAAGGAAAAGACTCAACAAGGGGGAGCCGGTTCAGTACATTACTGGAAAAGCTGACTTCCTGGGAAATACCTTTGCGGTAGATCCGAACGTGTTAATTCCCCGTCCGGAAACGGAAGGCCTGGTGTTGTGGCTTGCAGAAAACCTGAAGGGCAGCAATGAAGAGCAACAAATGAAAAAAAGAATTCTGGATGTGGGAACAGGTAGTGGTGTAATTGCTGTTTCACTGGCTTTCCTGTTTCCAGATGATGAAATACTGGCTTGTGACTACAGAGAAAAAATACTTGAGCTAGCAAATTATAATTCAAGAATTAACAATGTATTGGTTAGTTTTTTCTTGTGTGACATCATCGCCGGGGAAACTGCCGGCATATTGCCGGGTTCTTTGGATGTGGTGATCAGTAATCCACCTTATGTCAGGGAGTCTGAAAAGGTTTACATGTCCGGAAATGTATTGGAACATGAACCTGTGTCCGCGTTGTTTGTTCCTGATGATGATCCGCTTTTGTATTATCGCAATATTACCTGCAGATCAAATGAATGGTTGCGGGATGGCGGCTGGGTCTATTTTGAGATCAATGAAGCCATGGGAGAGGAGTGTACCTCTTTGTTAAAAGGTGAAGGGTTGTCAAACATTTTGGTAAAAAGGGATATCCATGGAAAAAAACGGTATATACGGGCTCAAAAATCATAAACCGATGGATTATTCCACAGCTTTCCGAATCGCCTCCACAAATTCTTCAATGTCTTTTTCTGTCGTATTATAAGCCGTCATCCAGCGAACTTCATTTCGTGGCGCATTCCAGATGTAAAAAAAGTATTTTCGTTGCAGTTTTTCAATGGCATTTTTTGGGATCACGGCAAATACTGCGTTGGTTTCCACTGCCTGGGTAATACGTACAGATGAGATGCCCTGCAGACGTTCAGCCAGTAAACCGGCCATCCTGTTAGCATGCAAGGCATTTTTAAGCCATAGGTCTGACGAAAACAGTGCATTGAACTGCGCACTGATATAACGCATTTTTGACATAAGTTGCATCGACTGCTTTCTCGTGTACTCAAATTCACCGGCTAAATCACTTCTGAAGAAAACCAGTGCTTCGGCAATCATGGCTCCGTTTTTTGTTCCCCCAAATGACAGCATATCAACACCTGCATGGATGCTAATATCCGCCAGCCCTGTATTAAGCCGGGCAGCGGCATTGGCAATGCGTGCGCCATCCATATGCAGATAGAGGTTGTTTTCCCTGGCAAAGGCAGATATTTTCCTGATCTCATCCATTTGATATACCGTGCCAAGCTCGGTAGGTTGTGTGATGGATATTACTTTGGGTTGAGAATGATGCTGAAAACCAACGGAATGCAACAAGGGGCCAAGCTGTTCAACACGAATTTTCCCGTCATCGCTGGGCAGGCTGATTAATTTACAACCGGTCACTTTCTCGGGAGCACCACATTCGTCATTTTCCAGGTGCGACTTGTCGGAGCACACAATAGAATGATAAGGTCTGGTAATGTGGGAAAGCCCCGCAGCATTGGCACCTGTCCCCGTCAACATGAAAAATACACGGCAGTCATTGCCAAATATCTCTTTAAATTTCCTTTCTGCCTCCAGGGTGTAGATGTCGTCACCATAACCGATGGCATCTCCTTTGTTCGCATTCATCATGGCATGAAAAATAGCTTCATGCACAGGTGCATTGTTATCGCTGGCAAAACTCTTTAATTGGCCTTTCATGCGTTTGATTTTGTTATATCGTTCGAATAAGTATGAAAGTGAAAAAGTCGAAATAACTCTTGCATTGCAAACAGTAAATTTATTCCACAATAAACCTGGGGATATCTGCCGGAAGCCTGGTGAGCAACTGGTAATTGAGCTGTTCACTCATTTCGCAAAATGAGGATATACTGATGCTCAGTCTGTTTTGCTTACCGATGATCACCACTTCATCGCCTCGTTGTACACCGGGAATATCTGTCACATTTACCGTCATGGTATTCATGGTCACAGTACCGATCACAGGAACCCTGCGGCCCCTGATCAGCACCCTGCCCGTGTTGCTTAAAGCACGGCTGAAACCGTTGGCATAACCAACAGGAATAATGGCAATTTTCATTTTTTTGTTTGCCAGGTAAGAGCTTCCGTAACCCACGAAGTTGCCTGCTTCCACATCTTTCAATACCATTACCTTCGATTTCCAGGAAATCATCCTGCGAAGGGGGTTTGAATCCTTTGTGTCCTTCTGAAATCGAAACATATGTGTTTCAGGACTTGGCCAAAAACCATACTGGGCAATTCCAAACCGAACCATTTCCATGATGGTGCTGGGGTAGGTGAGTGCCGCAGCCGAACAGGCTGTATGCCTGAACAGGGGATGCAGGTTATGACGGCTGAAATAACGGTTGAACTTTCTGAAGAGCGTAATCTGGTTTTTAATGCGCAGATAATTTGACAGGCTTTCTGCACCGGCATAGTGGGTACAAAGGCCTTCTAAAATAAAATGTTCCTGTTGTTCTTTCAGATAAGATACCAAGTCAGGCATCCGGTCATATTCAAAGCCTGTTCTGTTAAAACCGGTTTCCACCTCAACATGTATCCTGGCCTTTTTGCGGAGCATGCGGGCCGTTTCAATGGCCCTTCCCAATCGATCCATGTCGAAAACAAAAAACTCAATATCATTGGAAATGGCCCATTCAATTTCTTCATCATCAAGCAAACCCATGATCATAATCTGACTGCCCTTGCCTATAACATTCAGCACATCATTGGCTTCCCGGGCCGAAAAAACAGAAAAGTGACGCACACCGGCTTCTTCGGCCAAAGGTACGATGTTTTCAACCCCGTGTCCGTAAGCATTGCCTTTTACAACAGAGGAAAACCTGGCATCTTTACCAATGATTTTCTTTAAATATCTGATATTATTTCTGTAAGCTTTTCTGCTGATCTCGATGTAGGATGTATTAAACATTTCTGTTTATTTTTACGATTTGGTCTGCAATATGATAAAACATGGCGATTCCCGTTTCAATGATCTCATCAGGAAAATCATAATCATGATTGTGGAGACTTGTGTGATTCTTACCGGCACCGAGCCCAAATAGTGCACCTTTTGACTTCGAGGTAAAATGGCCAAAATCTTCCGACCAGCGAAAAGTATCTTCAGACTCCAGAAGTGTGGTACCGGAACGTCCGGCTGCTTCTCTTATCCAGCCGGTTGCCTTCGCGTGATTGACAGTTGCAGGAAATTCTTCCGTGAAACTGATCTTGCTTTCAATTCCGTGCTTTGCAGACAGTTTATCAACCAGCTTGCCGGCCTCTTCATGCAATATCTCCATGTCTTCATCCAGAAAGGTTCTGAGAGTGGCCATAACTGTTGCTTTTCCGGGATTGGTACCAAAAGCAACCTCACCCAAACGTGCATGTATAATGGTTACAAGCACAAAATCATGAAACAGACCGGATCTTTCAGGTATTTTCATAAGCCCTTCCATCAATTCCGTCATCATGAGCACCGGACTCTGGCCCTGCTCCGGATGAGCCGCATGTGAAGACTTTCCCTGCAAGGAGATGATCATCCCCTTGGAAGCAGCAGCAAAAGGTCCCTCCCTGACAATTACAGCCTTTTTTTCAAAGCCCGGCAAATTGTGTAAAGCAAATACATAATCAGGCTTTATTCCGGAAAATTTACTGTCACATATCACCTTTGCCGCACCTTGCCCTGTTTCCTCCTCAGGCTGAAACAACAAGACAACCCGCCCCTTCTCCGGCCTGGTATTTTTCAGCAACATGGAAAAACCTGCCATGATAGCCATATGGCCATCGTGACCACACTTATGGGATATTCCCTGGTAGTGACTTCTGTGGGAAAAGGTATTGACTTCTTCAATGGGTAGTGCATCCATATCGCAGCGAAACAACACTGAGGGACCATCCTTCCCCGAATCAAACACCGCCGCCAAACCGTGGCTTCCCAATTGCACAACCAGGGTATCCGGTTTCTGATCAGCAAGGAATTGCCTGATCTTTTCGGCAGTATTGATCTCGTTGCCGGATAACTCCGGGAAACGATGCAGCTCTTTTCGCAATCCCGTAACCGTGCGCAATATATCTTTAGTGATCATTTGACCCATACTTTCTTTTTGCCAAAGGTATGGATTTTCAAGCGGGTGGAAAAATCAACCATGGTTGAGGTTTCCTTACCTGGGAATTCTCACGCGAATGGATTCTGCAATATCAAGGGCTGTGGTGATAGTACCCAGATCTTCATAAAGATTTCCATTTTCGCCCGACCAATGGCTGTGTCCGATGGGAAGAAGCTCATATTCTTCTTTTTCTGAGTCCAGATCTATGACCGCTGCATACACCAATGCCGGCTGACTGGAGGTCATGTAATGTTCATCGTCCGGAAACTTGACGTTGGTCCAGTATTCGTTCCAGTCCCACGACTGATTTATTTCGAATAATACACGGAACTGCCTGATGTCTTTACCCGGAATATGGCTGATGAGAACAAATCCTGCTTTTGGAGTAGGACCGGTGACGGCATCCGGCATAGGATCTTCCTGTGTTGGCAGATAATATCCGTCATCTGCCCGGATACCTCTCTGATGACCCCAGTAGGGCAGGGCGGCAGGCCTCCTGATAGGGCCCGGCATCCATCGGCCACCGGAAGGATCCCCATACCTGAAAACACCTTTCCCAATAGATTCCGCTATATATAAGGTCTGGATGTAGTTGTGGTTCATATCTTCTATCCAGACAGCCATCAAAGGGTGGTTGTGAGAAGGACCACGGGTAAACAAAACCTCCAGCGTATATCCTTCGCCGGGAGGAAATGTATATAATGTGTCTTTGACTTCAGATGCCGCTTCCCTGCTTAACCGATTACGCTGAGCATCAACAGTATATACAGCTGAAAGAAACATTATGGATGTCAGCAGGAAATATTTGCAGTAAACAATGTGAGAATGAAGGAATTTGTTTTTCATTTTTAATGAGAAATTAAGGATGCCAGGATACACTGCCAAATTATGATATTAATTGTAAATATCCAAATTCAAAAAAAAAACGGTTGGTTACCATCAGAACAACAGAATAATACCCACGCTTGGCAGTATACTGCCAATGCGGTTTTCCAAATTTTCCAGCCGGTATCTTTGAATTCCGTTGTCATCAAAAATAATGGGATTGCCGGATGCATCCTCTTCGAGCACGAGCATAGGGGGTTGGCTGGCCTGAAAATTGTAAACATTCTGGATATCAAGATACAACATCAATGAAAAATTGTTAAGAAAAAACTGTTTGTCAACCCGGATGTCCAACTGGTGAAAACCTCTCAGACGTTCACTGTTAAACCGTGAAAAATCCAGATAGCCCATACCCTGCACATCCCATGCCTCAACCCGACTTGATAAATCAAGATCATTGGGTGTATATGGTGCCCCGCCACTGTAACGCCATTTAAAACCGATTTCCCAATTATTCGGCAGATTCCGCAAACCGGTAATATTTACTATATGCCTGTTATCCCATGCTGAAGGGATATAATTTGAACGGATATCCTTGAATTCGCTTCTAACGAGGGTATAGGAAAGGATGACATTCCAGTTCCGGAGATTCTGGTTCCTGTAAAAAACTTCAGTACCAAACGCTCTCCCTTCAGCAGTGGAGGTCACTTCCTCATTACCAACTACACCAAAATCGGCAGAACGGCTGCCCAATGCCACCGAATCCCTTAAGGAGAATGGATAATTACTGTACATTTTATAGAATCCTTCAACGGAGAGCTTGCTGTTTCCGTTTGGCAAAAACTCTACTCCGGCTACAAAATGATCGGATGAAATATAAGTTAACCCGTTTTCCCTGTTCACCAGTAAACCCTCGCTGTTTCTAAAACCCATCGTGGTATAGGCCGGAAGCTGAAAATATCTTCCCGTATTCATGTTTAGATACAAATTATCCCTCAATCTGTAAGATGCCGAAAACCTTGGAGAAAACTGATCCAGGAGATTTGACATCTGAGATGAATAGTTATTTGCATCGCTTCTGACGCCCAATGATAATGAAAGGCGCTCATTCATAAAACGGCGGGTGGTTTGCGCAAACAAACTCCATTTAAACATATCAAAATCAGTCTGGTACTGTATAACATCCAATTGGTTATTGATAAAAACCCGCTGAAAGGTGTCATTGACATAACGTGCATATTCGGCGCCCGCTCCGGCATTGATCCGGTAGTTTCCCAATGAAAAACTGCGCTCATACCTGAATTTATTCTCTATCTCATCCGACTCGTAATCCAGGATACGGGGCAGTGTTTCAATGTTACCAGGGTACTTGTAAGCCATGTTTCTCAGCATATTCCGGCTTAGCACCCATGTTTCAGTTCCGTTGGACTTAAAACGGCGGTAAACACCTCCGATGGCATAATTCCATTGCTCATTCACAGGAAGAAAATCAAGTATGAATCTTTGCTCGCGTGTTTCGTTGGCGTCCAGGTTCAGGTCAAACAGATCAATGGCCCCCACTCCGACAAATGTCAAGGTAGAGTTCTCAGTCACCAATGTATTGGTTTTGAACTGGAAACCATTGTATGTTGGTAAAAAAGGAAGTCCCACTATACCAAAAATAAACTGCAGATAAGACCTCCTGGCAGACGCAATAAAGGTAGTGTTGGAGGTTAAAGGCCCGTCGGCTGTAAGTGCCAGATCGCTTGCGCCCAGCGTTGCCTGAAAGTTAAGCCTGTCAGTGTTGCCATTGATCTGGCGAAATTCGAAAACTGAACTTAGGGCATTGCCCCGGTTGGCAGGAAATGCACCGGAGTACATCTCTACTTCCCTGATAAAGTCGGTGTTCAAAATACCTACCGGTCCGCCGCTGGCTCCTTGTGTGGCAAAATGATTGATATTGGGAATTTCCACACCATCAAGAAAAAAACTGTTTTCGGCAGGACCACCACCCCGGACAATCACATCGTTCCGAAAAGCAGGGGTGGAAGCCACACCCGGTAAACCCTGAATAACCCTTGAAATATCACGGTTACTGCCCGGACTTCGCTCGATTTCCTTGATACCCAATCGACGCAGAGAAACCGGACTCTCTTCACTTCTCTCGAACTGCGATATGGTAACCTCTACTGCTTCCAGTTCCACACTCCTTTGTCGCAAACCAATGTCAATATTCGCCGTTCGGGAACCGGTCACCATGAATTCCGGACTAACCCTGGTTTCATAACCTACAGCTGAAACACGCAATCTGGCAAATCCGGGCTCAATGCCCGTGAACAGAAAGTTTCCGTCCAGATCCGTGGTACTGCCAATATTGGTTCCGTCAATCACCAAATTGACAAATGGAAGACCTTCATTGGTTTGCTCGTCAAAGACACGTCCGCGGATCGTTCCTTGCTGAGCAAAAGAAATGTCTGATAAAAATATCGGTAAGATAAAAACAAGAAAATGCAACAACTGTCTGGCAAGGTTGAATGGCTTCATGAGAAAGGCATTTTATAAAGAGGATTTATTTATAGAACAACGAATCTGTAAAATATGTTTTACACGTATATTTTTTTCAAATAAAGTAGTAATTTTATATCCGCCTATTGAAAACACTTTGGCGCTGAAACACCATTAATTCACAAAAACAATACAATTATGAAATCCAATCAATCTGCCCGCGTGATCATCGGTTTGTTGTTCCTGGTTTTAGGTGCATTCATTCTATTACGTTTAACAGGCCTGATCGATCTGTTCCATGTCCCTGTATATATTGTTTCCTGGCCGGTCATACTTCTGGTTCTTGGTATTGTGTTTATTGTTTCCGATGGCAGCAGAAGCACCGGGGTTGTCCTGGTCGCCATCGGGGCTTTTTTCCTTACAAAAAATATTTTCGGACTAAGCTTCTCTGAATTGCTGATCTACACCATTCCCGTGATACTAATCATTGCCGGGGTTTCCCTGCTTTTTCCGGCTTATATCCGGAAAAAAAAACAACATCCCGGTGAAATAAAGACAGAAAGAGGCAATGACATTCAGGCAGTCGATATATTTGGTGGTGGCAGCCGTACCATTGAATCAAGTGCATTCAGGGGAGGAGATCTTTTTATCCTCTTCGGAGGCACAGAACTGTTTTTCAGAGAAGCCGAACTGGCCGACGAAGTTAATGTCATCGATGTATTTTGCATGTTTGGAGCCCTTGAAATATATGCACCGGCCGACTGGAAGATCAAAGTTGAAGCAACCTCAGTTTTTGCAGGTACCAGCGATAAACGTTTTCCCGTGAAAAGCGATCAGGTAACCGGGCAGCAAAAAACATTGCTTATCAAAGGTTTCTTTATGTTTGCTGGTTTGGAAATCAAGTCTTTATAGTGTCGTGTCCATGCTGTTGTATCGGTAAAGTAGCGTTTACATACCCCCGGGTGTTCATTTAAGGTTTTTTTGGAGTACAACCAATTAAAAATGCTTACCTTTGCAAACTGTTGGCAAAGAGTATAAAAACAATACTTGTGGCATTTTTAATGAGAAACAGCTTCATGCGTAAAATAAATGTATATGCCGGAATAGCGGGCATGCTTCTTATCTTTCTGTTCGCCCAATCCTGTACCCAGTATCAGCGGCTTTTGAAAAGTGATGATTACGAGCTGAAATACAAGCGGGCATTGGAGTATTTTGAAGAAGGTGAATATGGAAGAACAATCGCCCTGCTCCAGGATATTATTCCCATTTATCGCGGTACAGCCGAAGCACAAAGAATCAGCTACTATTTTTCCATGTCGCATTTTCATAACAGAGAGTACACCCTGGCAAGTCACTATTTTAAAACTTATGTGAGTGCCTATCCACAAAGTGAACATGCCGAAGAATTTCTGTTCCTAAGTGCTTATTGCCACTATCTTGAGTCACCACGATATTCGCTTGACCAAAGCAACACCCGGCAAGCCATAAGAGAGCTTCAATCCTTTATCAATCGCTTCCCCGGCAGTGATAGAGTAGCTGATGCCAATGAACTGATCGATGAACTTCGCTCCAAGTTGGAGAAAAAACGTTTCAAAACCGGCAAACTTTTCTTAGATATTTCTGATTATGTGGCTGCCGCAAAAACATTTGAAACAATGATCAGGGATTTTCCCGATACCGAATACAGGGAAGAAGCCATGTTCCTCACAATAAAAGCCTATTTTAACTTTGCATACAACAGTGTACCTCAGAGGCAGGAAGAACGTTACCAGGATGTCATATCTGCTTACAACCAGTTCGTAAGGAGATATCCCCAAAGCCAGTTCATGAGGGAAGCCCAACAGATGGAAAATACTGCCAGGGAGGTAATTGACCGATCCCAGCAAAGACGGCAGGAAGAAATGGAATTAACAGGAAATAATGACTAACATAATGACAGCAAAAAAACTGAAGCCGGAGATCACAACCGTCACACGAGATTTGAGACAGTTTGACAAGGATACAGGAAATTTGTATCAATCCGTTGTGATCACCTCAAAAAGATCTAACCAGATCGCCCAGGAGATCAAAGAAGAACTAAGCAGCAAACTGGAAGAGTTTGCAAGTTCAACCGATAACCTGGAAGAAGTGTTTGAAAACCGCGAGCAAATCGAAATCGCCAAACACTATGAGCAGATGCCTAAGCCGAGCCTGATTGCCATCACCGAGTTTCTTAACGGCGAAGTATATTACAGAATTCCGGATACGAACAAAGAGTAAGCTTTGCGCTACCAACCTGTTCATCATTGAAAAACAAAAAGATCATATTGGGTATTACCGGTGGGATTGCTGCTTATAAAGCAGCTTTCCTCATCAGGTTATTCAAAAAAGCAGATGCGCAAGTTAAGGTGGTCTGCACCCAACACGCACTGGAATTTATCACCAGGGTTACACTTGAGTCTTTATCGGAAAACAGATTGTATGACGCAGTCTTTGCCGAGCAAAACGACTATACCACTGAACATGTTGCACTTACCGATTGGGGTGATGTTTTTGTGGTTGCTCCGGCTACCGCCAATATCATCGGAAAACTAGCCGGTGGCATTGCCGATGATGCATTGTCAACATCTTTACTCGCTTTTAACAGGCAGGTTTTCATGGCTCCCGCAATGAACTGCAAAATGTACGAACACTTTGCCGTTCAGAAAAATCTGGCTTTTTTGAAATCACAGGGTGTACACATCATTTCACCGGCTGAAGGCTTCCTGGCCTGCGGCTACGAAGGCCGTGGACGTATGGAAGAACCGGAAACAATCTTTGCCATTGTAGATGCATATTTTGCAGCTGAAGAATCACCACTTAAAGGCAAAAAAATACTGGTAACGGCAGGCCCTACCCATGAAAGCATCGACCCCGTGCGATACATTGGAAACCATTCAACAGGCAAAATGGGATATGCCATCGCCAGCGAACTTCTAAGGCGTGGTGCAAACGTAACCCTCGTTTCAGGTCCTTCCAACCTCAGTGCCCATGATATGATTGATTTTGTTCCGGTTAAAACGGCACAGGAAATGTTTGATGCCTGTATGAGCATCTTTCCGGAAACCGATGCAACCATTATGGCAGCAGCCGTTGCCGATTATACACCGGAAACAATCAGCAAGCACAAGATCAAGAAAGAACAAAACGAAGATGCCTTGCAATTAATGCTAAAACCAACACCTGACATTCTCCGGCAACTTGGAAAAATCAAACAAAAACAGGTGCTGGGCGGTTTTGCCCTCGAAACCGACAACGAAGAAGATAATGCCATCCGGAAAATCAAGTCCAAAAACCTTGACTTTATTGTCCTGAACTCCCTCAGGGATGCCGGTGCCGGCTTTTCTGTTGAAACCAATAAAATCACCATCATAGACAATAAACACCAAATAACACGTTATCCCCTTAAGAACAAAACTGAAGTAGCAGCAGATATCGCTGATACGCTCGAAAAATATTTTTCCCCATGATGAAAAAACTAATTTTCCTCATCGGCTTTGGCCTTACAATGCTTATTCCATCCACCGCGCAGGAATTAAATATCCAGGTGTCTGTGTCAACACCCGGTATGTCTGAAACCGAAAGATTGGTGATGCAAACACTACGTTCAGAATTGCGCGAGTTCATTAACCAGACAAACTGGACTGCATACCAGTTTGAAACCCGTGAAAGAATTGAAGGATCGATCCAGATCACTATTGAAGAGCGTGCCGGTGGTGATGAATACCGGGGCAGTATCCAGGTGCAGTCCAGAAGACCCGTTTATAATACAGCATACAATACGCCTGTTTTCAACCACCGCGACAGAGACTTCGAGTTCAGGTACAGAGAACATCAGCCACTTGAATATGCCGAAAATGCTTTCCTGTCGAACCTGACCTCGGTGATTGCTTATTATGTGTATATCATCATTGGTTTCGACTTTGATACCTTTGCACCACTGGGCGGCAACCCCTACTTTGAAGCAGCGCAGCAAATAGTGAACCAGGCACAAAATGCACCACAAAGAGGCTGGAAATCATTCGAAAGTCAACGCAACAGATATTGGCTCGTTGAAAACCTTATGAACCCCAGGTACAGGCAAATCAGACAAGCAATGTACCGCTACCACAGGCTGGGATTTGATACCATGACCGACAACATCGACCTCGGCAGGTCTGAAGTCCTCGGAGCACTCGAAATGTTGCAGAGAGCCCACAGGGAAAGACCGGGCATTCCACTCATGCAAGTGGTAATGACCGCCAAAAGCGATGAATTGGTTAACCTTTTTTCTGAAGCACCTGGCATGGAGCAAAACAGGGCAATAGAAATCCTCTCCGAAATTGATCCGGCAAATAGTTCAAAATACCGGCGAATAGCTGACAGAAACTGATCAGGCGAAAGTTTCTTATCTTTGCGCATAATTATTATGCCTGGTTGGTATGCTTAAACATTTGATCATAAAGAATTATGCGCTCATCCAAAACCTTGATGTTGATTTCAACCGGGGACTAACCGCTATCACAGGTGAAACAGGAGCCGGAAAATCCATCCTGCTGGGCGCACTATCACTTATCCTGGGCGAAAGAGCCGATACCAGGGTGCTTAAAAACACCTCCAAAAAGTGTATCATCGAAGGTACATTCGACCTGAAAGATACCATGGTAAAAGCCCTGTTCGAAGAACATGATCTGGATTATGAACACATTAGCTATTTCAGAAGAGAAATTACCCCCTCCGGAAAATCCAGGGCATTTATCAACGACACACCCGTAAACCTGCAGGCGATGAAAACCATTGCCGGCAAACTGATCGATATCCACTCCCAACATGAAAGCCTGCTGGTGGGAAGCTCTGCATTCCAGTTTGATGTGCTCGACTCATGGGCAAACCTCCTGGAGAAAACCGAAACCTACCGCAACCTATTTGATGACTGCCAGGCCAGAAAAAAAGAACTCAGGCTAACTATCCAGGAAGACCATGACGCTAAAGCAGACTATGATTACTACCTCTATCAGTATGAAGAACTGGACAAGGTGAAAATTACCCATGAAGAGTTTACTTCCATAGAAGAAGAGCTGGAAATTCTTAAGCATGCTGAAGAAATCAATCTGGCCCTGGAAAAATCCCGGTTCCTGCTAACAGAAAACGAATTCAATGTAACAGACACAATCAACGAAGTTTTAAATCTTTTTCAACCACTTACCAGGTTTGGAAAATCATGGAACGACCTCAAACAACGCCTGGATGCACTCCTGATCGAAACAAAAGATATTGCTGAGGAAATAAACAGGTCAGCAAGTGATGTTGAATTTGACTCACAACGCATTGCAATTCTGGAAGATACACTGGATCAACTGAATAAATTGTTTATGAAGCATCGGGTCGCCAAAGTCAGTGAACTAAATGACCTCAAACAAAGCTTTCTTGATAAAATCAATGTGTCAAAATCTTTGGAAGACAAAATCAGCAGGTTAAAAAAAGAGATAGAAGACACTGAGAAGAATCTGTATGCAATTGCTGAAGAAATCTCTGAAACCCGTAAGATTGCCATTCCCAGAATGCAGAATGAAATACTCGGGATATTAAAAGGTCTGGGCATGCCCGGTGCTCGTTTTGTGATCAAACAGGAAAAAACCAGTCATCTTACCGCAAACGGAACGGATAATATCCGCTTTCTGTTTAATGCCAATGTGGGCGGACAGCTCGCAGATATTTCCAGGGTAGCCTCAGGAGGCGAATTGTCAAGGGTTATGCTGAGCATTAAAAGTATGATCTCCAGGAAACAATTGCTTCCAACAATCATCTTTGATGAAATCGATACCGGTATCTCCGGCGAATCAAGCAATAAAGTAGCAAATATTCTCCATAAAATGTCAGAAAACATGCAGGTAGTTGCCATTACGCACCTCCCGCAAATCGCTTCCCGGGGAGATACACATTTGCTTGTTTATAAACGTGTTGAAGAAGGAGAAACCAAAACAAATATCGCAAAACTTACTACTGATCAGCGAATTAGTGAAGTAGCCAAAATGCTCGGCGGAGAAAAACCAACAAAATATATGGTTGAAACCGCAAAAGAACTTATCTTTAACAAAAAAAACCAAATATCTAAATAGAAAAATATGATCAAAAACTTGTTAGAAGGAAAGAAGGGAATCATTCTTGGTGCCCTCGACAGCAACTCCATTGCCTGGAAAGTTGCGGAAAAAGCACATGAACAGGGAGCAAGCTTTGTCCTATCCAATGCACCAATCGCTTTGCGTAAAGGTGATATTTTTGAGCTGGGCAAACAAACAAACAGCGAGGTGATTTCAGCAGATGTAACCCAGGTAGACGATATTGAAAACCTGTTTGCCGAAACCCGGAATATCCTTGGCGGAAACATTGACTTTCTGCTTCATTCAATAGGTATGTCGCCCAATGTCAGAAAGGGTTTGAGGTATACCGAACTCGATTACAATTATATGATGAAGACCATGGATGTGTCGGCCATTTCATTGCATAAGCTGCTACAGGTGGCTTACAAAATGGACGCCATCAATGATTGGGGATCTGTGATCGCCCTCAGTTATATTGCCGCTCAACGTACCTATTCAACCTACAGCGATATGGCCCAGGCAAAGGCTATGCTTGAATCCATCTGCCGAAGTTTCGGTTATCACTATGGCAGGAAGAAAAAAGTAAGGATCAACACCATATCTCAATCACCCACCATTACTACTGCAGGTACAGGGGTGGGAGGCTTCAAGAGCTTTTATGCCTATGCACAATGTATGTCGCCCCTGGGGAACGCTTCATCAGAAAGCTGCGCCGATTATGTGATCACCATGTTTTCCGACCTTACCCGTATGGTAACCATGCAGAACCTATTCCACGACGGCGGGTACTCCACAATGGGTATCAGCGAAACCCTTATTCAAAGCTGCTTTACCTGTCAGGGAGAATGCTTCGATGATATCATCGAGAGAGAAAAGGTAATGGGAAAGAAAATTAAATAATGATTTTTGTACTCCATTACAGGTAAGAATATGTCTTGCATACAACACACTTGTGTTTTTAAGATATTGTTATATTTGTACCCGGTTTTTTTAAGTGAATATAGTGGCCTTACATGGGCCTGACAGCATTTGTATTTTCAAACACAACCCAATCTATAATCCATGAACATATTAGTTTGTATCAGTCATGTTCCTGACACCACCACCAAGATTAAATTCACTGATAACAATACCAGGCTCGATGTTTCGGGCATTCAGTGGGTGATAAATCCCTGGGATGAATTATCCCTGACCAGGGCACTTGAATTAAAAGATGATGCCTCTTGCGGTATCAACACCGTGTCGGTAGCACATGTGGGACCAGTGTCAGCTGAGCCAACCATCAGGAAAGCACTTGCCATTGGTGCGGATAATGCTTACCGTGTGGATACCGAACCGCTGGACGCTTATCAGGTTGCAGCACAACTTGCCCAAATCGTTAAAGCCGGGGCATTCGATATCATCTTGTGTGGTATTGAATCCAGTGATTACAATGGCTCCAATGTCGGGGGCATGCTCGCTGAATTTCTCGACCTTCCTTCTGTTTCAGGAATATCCAAACTGGAAATCAAAGAGGGTAAAGTACACATTACCAGGGAAATCGATGGAGGAAAAGAAATGCTGATCAGCCCGACACCCTTTGTCGGCATAGTGCAGAAAGGTATTGCTAAAGAGCCGCGCATAGCCGCAATGAGAGGTATCATGATGGCGCGCAAAAAACCCATTCAGCTCGTGGATGCTGTTCAAACTGAACCTTTGAGTGAAACCCTCGAATTTGAACCACCGAAACCACGTCCTGCCTGCAAGTTTGTTGATCCGGATCAACCCGGAAAACTTATTGAGCTTTTGCAAAATGAAGCAAAAGTGATTTGACAAGGAAAATTCAAATACTACCAGGAATTCAAACATCAATAAAAGCATATGTCAGTACTCGTATACACAGAAAATTGGAACGGAAAATTCAAAAAACTTTCTTTTGAACTCGCTTCCTATGCATCAGAATTGGCCGAAATGGCAGGCATTGAGCCTGTTGCAGTATCCATCGGAAAGGTTGAACAGGATGAACTGATGAAACTTGCCGGCTATGGAATCAAAAAAATCATATCCGTAGAAGGTGAAAACCTGGATAAATTCGACACCAGAACCTATTCACGGCTTATCTCCGACCAGGCAAAGAATGAATCTGCCACTATCATCGTATTGGCCGACAACAACAGAGGTAAAGCACTTGCCCCAAGAATATCAGTCCGGCTGCAGGCAGCTGTTGCGTCCGGTGTTACAGGACTACCTGAACAAACAGAGCCATTCAGGATCAAAAAACGCGCCTTTTCGGGCAATGCCTTTGCCACCCTGGAACTCAAAACAGTGGTCAAGATTCTGACGCTTACACAAAACTCTTTTGACCTCAGAGAAAAATCTGTTGAAGCGAGCATTGAAAAGCAGACTGCCGAAAACTACGATACCGGACCCGGGCCGGAAATTCAGGATGTGCAGATCCAAACAGGAAAGCTGTTACTCGCAGATGCTGAGATCGTTGTGTCAGGCGGACGCGGAATGAAATCTGCTGACAACTGGGGCCCGATCCTTGAATTGGCCCAATTGTTAAACGGTGCCACAGCTTGCTCAAGACCTGTTTCTGACGAAGGCTGGAGACCCCATGAGGAACATACCGGACAAACCGGAAAAGTCATCGCGCCGAACCTTTATATTGCCATCGGCATTTCAGGAGCTACACAACATCTTGCCGGTATCAGCGGCTCAAAATATATTGTGGCTATTAACAATGACAAGGATGCACCCATTTTTGATGCAGCACAATACGGTATCGTGGGAGATGCTGCCAAAGTGCTGCCGAAACTCGTTGAAGCACTAAAGGTTGCAGGAAATTCCTGACAAATACCGCATTCTCCTAACCAATCAACATCAACACAATGATTGCTAACTTTATCTTCAGCCTGTTGCTCATTGTTGCAGTTTGGCTATTTACAAGAAATGTAAGGCATATTGCTCAAAACATCAGGATGGGGAAAAAGGTTTCCATCACTGACCAAAAAACACGGAGATGGAAGCTCATGGGAAGGGTGGCCATTGGTCAGTCCAAGATGACCACAAGACCAATTTCTGCCATCATGCATCTTTTCGTGTATGTGGGTTTTGTCGTGATCAACATAGAGATGCTGGAAATCCTCATCGATGGTATTTTCGGCACCCATCGAGTGCTTGCCTTTCTGGGCAACATTTATCCGGTACTAATCTCCATGTTTGAAATATTGGCCGTACTGGTCATTCTGGCATGTGTCATCTTTCTAATGAGAAGAAACATTCTCAGGCTATGGAGATTCTGGACAAGGGAAATGACCCCCTGGCCGCGCACTGATGCCAATATCATTCTGGTAACAGAAATATTGCTGATGAGCTCCATCCTTGTCATGAATGCCGCAGATGTGCAACTTCAGGCACGTGGAAATGAATATTACGCAGCAGTGGGAACTTTCCTCATCAGTGATCTCATACAACCCTGGTTTGCCGGTTTTTCAGAGAGCACCCTGATCGGTCTCGAACGTGCAAGCTGGTGGTTTCATATTATTGGTGTACTGATATTCCTGAATTATGTTCCGTACTCAAAGCATTTCCATATTTTCCTGTCCTTTCCCAATGTATATTATTCCAGGCTGGAACCTATGGGCAAAATGGTGAATATGCCTGCCATCACCAATGAAATAAAGATGATGCTTAACCCGGCAGCCACAGCTGATGTGACTCAAAGCCAGGAAGAAGATATCGGTCAGTTTGGCGCCCAAGATGCCACAGATCTGACATGGAAGCATCTGATGGATGCATATAGCTGTACCGAATGCGGCAGATGTACATCAGCTTGTCCGGCAAGTATTACCGGCAAGAAGCTTTCTCCCCGGAAAATTGTCATGGATGTGCGCGACCGGATTGAAGAAATCGGGAAATATAGCAGAAAAAACGGGAAAGAGCAAAGCGATGGTCAAAGCTTATTCAACCGGATAACCGATGAAGAACTCTGGGCATGTACCACATGCAACGCCTGTGTACAGGAATGCCCTGTGAATATTGACCCCCTGGCAGTAATTCTCGAAATGCGCCGCTATCTTGTTATGGAGAAAGCTGCCGCACCCGGCGAACTCAATGCCACATTCTCCAATATGGAAAATAATGGTGCCCCATGGCAATTCTCCAATGAAGACCGTTTGCAATGGACAGGAAAATAACAGTTCTGCAAATCAATAGATCAGAAACCAGGTAACTGACTGAAAAAAAAGTACAATGTCTGCAAAAGAAAGATTGGATGTCCCCATAATGGCTGATTTAGCCGAAAAAGGTGAGAAACCTGATTACCTCTTTTGGGTAGGATGCGCCGGTGCATTCGACGACAGGTATAAAAAAGTTGCACGTGCATTCGCTTCCATCCTGAATCATATGCAAACAAGTTATGCAGTGTTGGGTACGGAAGAAACATGTACCGGAGATCCCGCCAGAAGAGCAGGTAATGAAATGCTCTTCCAAATGCAGGCCCTGCAACTGATTGAACTCTTCGATGCTTACGAAGTAAAAAAAATCATTACCATTTGTCCGCATTGCTACAATGTTTTCAAAAACGAGTACCCCGAGCTGGGCGGAAACTATGAAGTCATTACCTATCTCGACTTTCTTGAAGAAGCTGTTTTATCGGGAAAAATAAATCCGGACCTCACCAGGTTTGAAGGTGTGAAAGTAACATTTCATGATCCCTGTTACCTCGCACGCGCCAACAACATCACCGAGCCACCCCGGAAAATCCTCCAAATGCTATCGGTGAATCTTGTCGAAATGGAGCGCAATAAGCATCTGGCTCTTTGCTGCGGCGCCGGTGGTGGACAAATGTTCAAAGAGGCTGAAAAAGGTGAAAAGGAAATATTTATCGAACGCACCGAAGAAGCCATTAAAACAGATCCCGCAATCATTGCCACTGCATGCCCGTTTTGTATGGTCATGATCACCGATGGCCTCAAATATAAAAACAGAGAAGAAAACATCAAAAATTACGATATCGCAGAACTTATCGCCCTGGCCCTGGGTAATTAATCATAAAAACGATCAGAAAATGGAGAAAAAAGATTATATCAAAAGTGGAGAATTCCTTGTCAGAGATAGCGAAGCCAATGAAATATTTGTTCCGGAAGACTTCGATGAGGAACAGCAAATGATTGCGCAAACCTGTAAGGATTTTCTGGAAGCAGAAGTATATCCCCATCTGGACCAACTGGATACCGGCGACAGGGAACTGATGAAGGAAATCCTGAAAAAATCGGGCGATCTTGGATTGATGGGCATATCCGTACCGGAAGAATATGGTGGCTTTGGCCAATCATTTGTAACGCAAATGCTTGCAGCTGAAACAATTGGCGCTGGTTTTTCCTTCTCAGTTGCATTTATGGCACACTGTGGTATCGGAACGCTTCCAATCGTTTACTACGGCAATGAAGAACAGCGGCAAAAGTATGTTCCCCTTTTGTCTACCGGAGAACTGCTGGGTGCTTATTGCCTTACAGAACCCGGGGCAGGCAGTGATGCCAATTCAGGGAAAAGCACCGCCACCCTCTCGGAAGACGGTAAGCATTATATTCTGAATGGTCAGAAAATGTGGATCACAAATGCCGGTTTTTGCGACACCCAGGTAGTGTTTGCAAAGATCGACAACGACAGAATCCTCAGCGCTTTTATTGTCGATAGCGATATGCCCGGGGTGGTTATCGGACCCGATGAACACAAAATGGGTATAAAAGGGTCTTCCACAGCCCAGATTTATTACAACGATGTGAAAGTACCCGTTGAAAATATGCTCGGCGACAGGGGAGAGGGTTTCCGGATAGCACTCAGCATTCTTCACATGGGAAGAATGAAATTAGGTGCCAACGTGATCGGTGCCGCAAAAATGGCCATCACCGACTCCGTAAAATATGCCAATGAAAGAAAGCAGTTTTGCGTGCTGATCTCCACCTTCGGCGCCATTCAACACAAATTGGCTGAAATGGTTATCCGTACCTTTGCACACGAATCCGCCATTTATCGCGTCAGCAAGGATATTGATGATCTGATGGAAAGACTGAAGCAGCGTGACGCCTGCGACGCAGGCCGCGCAGCCATCGAAGGCATCAGTCATTATGCAGTGGAAGACGCCATACTTAAAGTGTATGGGTCAGAAGTGCTGGACTTTGTTGTTGATGAAGCGGTACAGATCCATGGCGGAATGGGATATTCTGCGGAAATGAACGTGGAAAGAGGTTACCGCGACTCACGTATCAACCGGATTTTCGAAGGAACCAACGAAATCAACCGTTTGCTTATAACCGATACAGCCCTCAAACGAGCCAAAAAAGGCGACTTCCCGCTGTTTGAAATGGCTGAGGACTTGTATGCAAAACCAGACCAACTCACCAACAAAGCACATGAAGGAGAAGGCTATTTTGAAGAAAAGCACAGGTATGTCAAAAACCTGAAAAAATCAGCCATGCTCGTTATTCATGGCGCAAGCAAGGCGTTGGGACGGAAACTTTCCAAGGAACAGGAAATTCTCAATAACATTGCGGATATCATCTCTGAAATATACATTGCAGAGTCCCTGGCTTTGCGTGTGGAAAAAACAGATGCTTCAAGAGGTGAAAATGCTTCCTTGTATAGAGATATCCTTGATGTTTTTATCTATGATGCAGCAGCCAAAGTGCAGAAAATGGCCATGGATGCCATATACTCATTTGTTGATGGAGCTGAGGCAGACAAAGTGGCAGGTGCCATCAAAACACTTAGCGATACAAAAGGCGTAAATGTCAAAGAAGCAAGACGCCGCATCGCCGAAAAGCTGATCGACGATAACACCTATGCATTTTAGGTGTTTATTGGCTGACATCACACCAGTCCAAACCCCCTGATGAAAAAACCCCGGAAAAGAATGCCGGGGTTTTTTCTGTTATCAGAAAAGCTGATTGATCTAAACGCAGCTTATGCATCCGTTAATCCATCGCCTCTTTTTTCGTTATCCGTGTCAGGCTCTTTTTGGGATTCATGCTTTTTGGGCTTCGCGGCGTGCTTGATGCGGATAGATACTTCTTCACTTTCCTTCTCATAATTCACTTCAATGGTATCACCGGCACTGATCTTACTGCGGATAATCTCTTCTGCCAAGGGGTCTTCCAAATATTTCTGGATAGCACGCTTCAGTGGTCTCGCACCAAAGGATGGATCCCAGCCCTTTTCGGCAATAAACTCCTTGGCTGTGTCTGTGAGCTTGATGTGGTAACCAAGGTCATCGATCCGCTTGAATAGCTTTTTCAGTTCAATGTCAATGATTTTGAAGATGTGTTCTTTCAGCAAAGAATCAAAGATTACCACATCGTCAACCCGGTTTAAAAATTCAGGAGCAAAGGTTTTCTTCAGCGCGTTTTCAATCACACTTTGTGTATATTCCTTGGAAGCAGCTTGACGCGCGGGAGTATTGAACCCTACACCCATTCCAAAATCTTTCAGCTGCCTCGAACCGATATTGGATGTCATGATGATGATCGTGTTTTTAAAGTCCACACGACGCCCCAAGCTGTCAGTTAACTGACCGTCGTCAAGCATCTGAAGCAGCAAATGAAACACATCGGGGTGGGCTTTCTCAATTTCATCAAGCAAGAGAACCGAATAGGGTTTGCGGCGAACTTTTTCGGTAAGCTGACCACCCTCTTCATAGCCTACATAACCCGGAGGTGCTCCAACAAGCCGGCTAACCGCAAACTTTTCCATATACTCACTCATGTCGATCCGGATTATGGCATCCTCCGAGTCAAACAAGTGGTGCGAAAGCACCTTGGCCAGATGTGTCTTACCTACACCGGTTGGTCCGAGGAAAATGAACGAACCGATGGGCTTGGCCGGATCTTTCAACCCTGCCCGGTTTCGCCTGATGCTTTTCACAATCTTACGGATGGCATCATTCTGTCCAACCACACTTTTCTCCAGGTCTTTCTCCATGTTGATCAAACGCTCGCTCTCATTCAAAGCGATCCTTTGTACAGGCACACCCGTCATCATGGAAACCACTTCCGACACATTCTGTTCGGTTACCTGCTCCCTGTGCAACTGGGACTCTTCTTCCCATTTTCTCTTCTCCATCTCAAGCCTGTCCATCAATTCACGCTCCTGATCACGAAACTTTGCTGCCTGTTCATACTTCTGGCTTTTGATGGCTTTGGTTTTATTATCTCTTACCGTATCAATCTGACCTTCAATATTGATAATGGCTTCCGGCACGCGAATATTTGTAATGTGAACACGTGAACCTGCTTCATCCAGCGCATCGATAGCCTTGTCGGGCAGATACCTGTCGCTCAAATAACGATCCGTCAGATACACACAGGCTTTGATGGCTTCCTCGCCATAGGTCACCAGATGATGATCTTCATATTTGGATTTGATATTGTTCAGAATTTCAATGGTTTCTTCTGCAGTTGTAGGATCAATGATGATCTTCTGAAAACGTCGCTCCAGTGCACCATCCTTCTCAATGTGCTGACGGTATTCGTCCATGGTAGTAGCTCCGATGCACTGAATTTCACCCCTGGCTAAAGCCGGCTTGAACATATTTGAAGCATCTAAAGAACCGGAAGCTCCGCCTGCACCAACAATGGTATGTAATTCATCAATAAACAGAATGACATCAGGATTTTTTTCCAGCTCGTTGAGCAATGCTTTCATGCGCTCTTCAAACTGCCCCCTGTACTTTGTCCCTGCGACCAGTGATGCCAGATCGAGAGTTACAAGGCGTTTGTTGAACAAGGCACGACTCACCCTGCGCTGTACAATACGCAAAGCCAGCCCTTCAGCAATGGCCGACTTCCCGACACCCGGTTCCCCGATGAGGATAGGGTTGTTTTTTTTGCGACGTGAAAGAATTTGAGCAATGCGCTCCAGTTCTTTTTCGCGACCCACAACAGGATCCAGCCTGTCTTCCTCTGCCGCTTTTGTTAAATCACGACCAAAGTTATCCAGCACAGGAGTGGTCGATTTATCGCCCGACTTTTTCGCGGAGCTGCCAAAACCACCACCCTCCTTCGCTTCTTCTTCTTCACTATGAGAGAACTCTCCGCGCAAATTCTTTTTCTCCTGCTTATCATCATAATGACCTTGCATACGCTTTAACTCTTCCTTTATGGTCTCATAATCAATGCCATATTGATTCAATATCCTTGTCACAAGATTGTCATTGTCCTTTAAAATGGATAGAAGTAAATGCTCAGCACCTATCAGGTCACTGTTAAACAACTTTGCCTCGAGATAAGTGATCTTTAACACACGTTCGGCTTGCTTAACAAGTGGAATACTCTCAGCATTGCGGGATTCGGGTGAATTTCCCTTAATGGTTTTTTCAATGGTTCTTTTCATATAATTGAGGTCCATGCCAAGCTGATTCAGCAGTTGGACCGCCACATTTCCTCCTTCACGTATCAAACCAAGCAAAAAATGTTCAATCCCGATATAGTCATTACCCATACGAAGAGCTTCCTCCCGACTATAGGAGATCACATCTTTCACAACAGGTGAAAATTTTGCTTCCATAGGTTGTTTCCTTAGTGTTTTTAACTTTTAGTAATAAATCATTACAATATTAAACAAAAAGCAATTAAGCATTCTAACTTATTAACAATAATTAACCTCATTTGTTGGAAAGTTCATGCTTTCATGCTCAATAAGAATGATTTAATATGAGAAAAATTGTGTATTTTCGTATGTTTATTTTTTGATGTATTTTTCTTTACAAAATATTGATTTTCAAAATGTCAGAAGAAAAGATTATCAAGGTTGATATTGAAGATCAGATGAAATCGGCATACATCGATTATGCCATGTCTGTCATTGTATCCAGGGCACTTCCAGATGTACGCGACGGGTTGAAACCCGTGCATCGCCGCGTATTGTTTGGCATGCACGAATTGGGCACCATGAGCAACCGCCCGTATAAAAAATCTGCCAGGATAGTAGGGGAGGTCCTGGGTAAATACCACCCCCATGGCGACAGCTCCGTGTATGATGCCATGGTAAGAATGGCACAGGATTGGTCATTGAGATACCCCCTCGTTGATGGACAGGGTAATTTCGGAAGTATAGACGGTGACAGTCCCGCGGCCATGCGGTATACAGAAGCACGCATGCAAAGGATCGCGGAAGAACTGATGGCCGACATTGATAAGGAAACAGTGGACTTTCAGCTAAACTTTGACGACACCCTCAAGGAACCAACCATACTCCCCGCAAAAATACCCAACCTGCTGGTAAACGGATCATCAGGAATTGCCGTTGGGATGGCTACCAATATGCCACCCCACAACCTCAGCGAAGTTGTAGATGGCATAATAGCCTATATTGATGACAATGACATCGATATTGACGGCCTGATGAAGCATATCAAAGCTCCGGATTTCCCAACAGGTGGTCTGATCTATGGTTATGAAGGTGTGAAAGATGCATATCATACCGGGAGAGGCCGTATCATGATGCGTGGAGAAACAAATATGGAAATCCTCGATAACGGTAAAGAAGCCATTATCGCAAATTCTATCCCATACCAGGTTAACAAAGCCGAAATGATAAAACGGACTGCCGACCTGGTCAATGATAAAAAAATTGAAGGAATCACTGATATCCGCGATGAATCAGACCGGAAAGGGATGCGCATCGTGTATGAACTACGCAAGGACGCCGTGCCAAATGTTGTACTTAACCTGCTTTACCAACATACGGCTTTGCAAACATCTTTCAATGTGAATAACATTGCTTTGGTCAATGGCAGACCCATGCTCTTGAACCTGAAAGAGTTAATTCAGTATTATGTGGACCACCGCCATGATGTGGTTACCCGGCGCACTGAATATGAACTCAGAGAAGCAGAAAAACGGGCGCATATTCTTGAAGGCCTCCTCATTGCACTGGACCACATCGATCAAGTAATTGCGCTGATACGCGCTTCCCAAACACCCGATGAAGCCAGAGCAGGCCTAATGGAAAACTTTTCCCTCACTGAAATACAGGCCAAAGCAATCCTGGATATGCGTTTGCAGAGACTAACCGGCCTCGAAAGGGAAAAAATCGACAAGGAATATAAAGAACTCCTGCAAAAAATTGATTATTACAAAACTGTTCTTGCCGATATCTCTCTCAGAATGAATATCATCAAGGATGAGTTAATCGAAGTAAAAGAAAAGTTTGGCGATAAAACGAGAACTGAAATCGAATATACCGCCAATGACTTTCGTATTGAAGACACCATCCCCGACGAAGAAGTGGTGATTACCATCTCACATCTGGGCTATATCAAACGAACATTGCTCTCAGAATTCAGAACACAGGGTAGGGGAGGCCGCGGTAGTAAAGGTTCTGTTACGCGCGATGACGACTTCGTGGAATACCTCTTTGTGGCCACAAATCATAACTACCTTTTATTCTTTACCGAACAAGGCAAATGCTTCTGGATGAGGGTGTTTGAAATTCCGGAAGGCACCAAAACGTCAAAAGGCAGAGCCATACAAAACCTGATCAATATCCCTTCCGACGACAAAATCAAAGCCTTTGTCAATGTCAGAGACCTTACTGATGAGGAATACATCAAAAGTCATTTTATCATGATGTGCACACGGCAGGGAGTAATCAAGAAAACCAGCCTTGAAGCATACAGCAGACCCAGAGCCAATGGAATTATTGCCATCAATATCAGGGAAGGAGACGAACTGATAGAAGCCTCCCTGACCAACGGCGAAAATGAAATTCTCATCGGATCCAGGAGCGGTAAAGCAATACGATTTAAGGAAAAGACCGTTCGTTCCATGGGCAGAAATGTCTCCGGAGTAAGAGGTATCAGCCTCGCCGGACCGCACGACGAAGTAATTGGTATGGTTTGTGTAGAAGATGCCCTGAGTAGTATCCTGGTGGTTAGTGAAAAAGGATACGGCAAACGTTCTATCCTGGATGAATATCGAATAACCAACAGGGGAGGCAAGGGTGTGAAAACAATCAATATCACCGATAAAACTGGCCCACTCATTGCTATGGTAAATGTGCTGGAAAACGACCACCTCATGATTATCAACAAATCAGGTATCACAATCAGACTTGCTGTTTCTGGTCTTCGGGATATGGGACGTGCCACACAAGGAGTAAAACTTATTAACCTGAAAAATGACGACAAAATTGCAGCCGTCACAAAAGTCCAGGAAAAAGCACTCAACGGTAGCAATGGTCTGAATGGAAATGATGAAATTGAATCCAATGATGAACCGGCAGGTGAATCAACAGAAAATGACGGCAATTAATCACAAGTTTATCAAATCTGTTGCATTTTTTGAAATAATTTTTAATTTTGCCTTGCATACCATCACCCAAAAAGCAAATCTTAATTTTAACCAAAATTTAATCCAATGAAACGCACAGTAGTTTTTTTCATAGTTGTTCTGTTCTCAACCTCCGTTCTATACGCGCAGGGTAGGGACATGAGACGTGCAGATCGCAGTATTGACAGGGGAAACCTCGCCAGTGCCCTTGAAAATCTGCAAGCAGCAATGGAACACGAAGAGGTTTTTGAAGATCCCGAATTCTGGCTGCTAAAGGCACGCTTGTATCTGCAAATTGCCATTACTGATAACCCTGAATACAGGGAGCTCGTGGAAAACCCTGTAGATAAAGCCGATGAAGCAATGATAAAAGCAGTGGAACTGGATACAGACAACCAGCATTGGATACAGATACAACAAAATATGTTGTTTTTATCGGAAATGGTCTTCAATCAAGGTGTGGATAAATACAACCAGCAAAACTGGGGAGAAGCCAGCGATTATTTCCTGCGGGCTTATGAAATAGGAAAAACATTTGAAGCTCAGGATACAACAACGCTGTATAATGCAGCACTCTCTGCAGAGCTGGGACAGCAATACGACAAAGCATTGGATCTGTACATCAGGTTGAGAGATATGCAATACGACCAACCGTTTTTGTATGCATCCCTGGCTAATATTTCCCTTTTCCTTGGCGATACAGCAAGCGGCACCAAATATGTGGAAGAAGGAAGGGAACGATATCCGGACGACCTTGAACTTATCTTTACCGAAGCAAATATCCACATCTTTACAGGAGATCTAAACAGGGCCGAAAAAATACTTGATATTGCCATTGAAAAAGATCCTGATAATCCGGTACTCTATTTTGCTTTGGCTGCCAATTACGACCAGATGGCCCAGGATACGCTCTATCCAGCTGAAAAAAGGGAATTTGCCTTTCAGGAAGCCATAAGCGCTTATAAACAAGCCCTTGAGATAGATCCGAATTATTTTGACGCCATGTTTAACCTGGGCGCTTTGCATTTTAACAAAGGATTGCGCCTTTTTGAAGAAGCAGAAGAAAGGCTGAGAGCAACCCACGACTTTGCTCAATATGAAGAGGATGAAAAGGAGATCCGGAAAATATGGCTTGATGCAGAACCTTATCTGCAACAAGCACTGGAAATGATTGAAGAAGACCATGAATTCTACAGAACTGTGCTCATCTCACTGGTTGAATTATACGCCCGTACCAATCAACCGGATAAACTTAAGGAAATAGAAGGACTGTATCTTAAGTATTTCGGTGAAGAGGAGTAAGAATTCATTCAACAATACCAAATATCGCAACATATAGATAAAGCGCAGGGCAGGGCAGTGTAAACATTCGCCCTGCCTTTTTTATAAATGCTATTTAACATAATATTAATTATAAAACAAAAGGGTCGTTTCACGTATGATCATGATATAAGACATTTGTGAAAATTATGAAATCATAATCTTCAGCGAATGATCAGCGACAAAAGACTCAGGCAAGTTAAAGAAGCATTGATATAGCATTATGGATGTGCTATAAAATAATACTCAGTCCTGTTATGATAGCATTTAAGAAAACTATCCGGTTCCAGTGCTTTTTTATTCGCAAGATAATCTTGAAGCAACGATATTTGCATACCTGATTCCTCTACAAGGAAATAATATAAGTCTGTAGGTTTTGTTTGATAATAATCGCTGGCTCCCAACCCAAACTCAAATATGATCATCGGTTTACATCGCTTTATTAAATCTTTGGCTCCTTGTAAAACCAGGAATTCAGCACCTTCCACATCTATTTTTATGAAATCTATATCCGTATCTGTGGGAATTACATCGTCCAACCGGCGTGTTTCCACTTCAATTCGTTGAATATCAGGATCAGATGTAGCATATTTTCTTTGCCGTAAACCGCTGTATGCCGGTGCGTTACGAACATAATGAAATGCTGTGATGCCATTCCTGTCTGATAAGGCAAACGGCAACACAGTAACCCGGTTGCCGTATAGCCCTAAAAGCAGTTCATAGTATTCTGGTATGGGTTCGAAAGCATAGTGCCTCCCTGCCGGCGATAATTTAATCATTTGTTTAAGCACCTCCCCATCGTGGCAGCCGATATCAATGCAGTTTGATTTGCTGTCAAGCTTACTTTTTAAAATCCTCAGGGTAAGGCGATCATACGCCATATTCTTTGTCAGGTCAATGCCGGCAAAGGCAAGGCACTTTTTGCAATAACGTTTCCAGTCTGGCATACCTATCAGATAAATATGCCTCAAACTTAAACATTTTTATGCTTTACCCGAAAGATTTCATTCATATTCAGGTAAACCGAATGTATTTGGAAATATTTCCTCTCCCTCCACGCTTATCTGGATCAGGCCTCCACGTTCTGATCTGAAATCTTTCAGATCAGGTTCACCAGTGTAGTTTACGATGGCCCCATTTCTTGCTCTGCCCGAAATGGTTCCGGTAACGTGAAAAGTATTGATGGAGCCAGCCCTGCCGTTAATCTCCAGATTTTCAACTTCCAGTTTCTGCGCGTTGATGATGGCACCGGCTAAACTGGAAACTGATGCATGACTTACGCTACCCGATAAATTACTGATACCGCCAGCTTGTACCAAAAGATTCATATTCTCATATTCCAGCGTCAGATTGCTTTCTGAACCTGCCTGCAAAACATGCTTTAGAGAAACCCCGCGAATGGTGTCATTGGCAAATACGCGGGTACCTGCCGACACATTAAGTTCCGTTAACTGCTTTATTTGTAAAGAAATATTCATGGTTGCATCTTTATGAATGCCCTTTGCAAGATATAGATAAAGCTTATCCTGATCCTGCTTCGCTATCACCAGTTCAACAAGGTTATCATCAGCTTCTATGGACATGGAGTTTTCATCTCCCTGAGAAATGTGCAAACGAATATTCCCTCTTACATCTATACGCTGGAATTCGGCAACCTCCCTCCTCTCTATTATGACGTTGCCACTTCCTTCAACCGTTTCCAAAGTTAGATTGATCCGGATATATAAAAGTGCGATGATGACAAATAAGAGGACAATGCCAAAGGCAGAAATAAGAATTTTATTGGTTGTTCTCATAGTATTATTTTTAAGATGTTTGTTCTTTGATGATTTGTTCTTTGTAGGAAGCGTAATAATCTTCAAGGTCGGATGTGCGCATTTTTAAAACGTCCATCGTATGAAATACCTTTGGCAGGTCTTCATTGATAAAGTTTTCCTTTTTAAATGCCATCGTCTTTTTGAATCCGTTTTCGGCTACGAAGTAACCGAGTCCTCGCTTGTTGAATATGATTCCCTTGTCTTGCAGGAAGTTGAATGTTCTCACTACAGTGTTGGGGTTTACTTCCATTAAAACAGCTGTATCCCTTATGGAAGGTATCTTTTCTCCCTCTTTCCAGTGTCTTTTTATTATCCGGTCGCAAATGTAATCTGCAATTTGCAGATATATTGCCTGGCTGTCGTTAAATTCCATAGTTACACCTGCCTTTCTTTTAAGCTGAACCAGGTTATTACCAGAAAAAATGGTGCCCACAAATACCAGAAAACAACCTTGGCTGTATTAGGAATATAAGTTAGAATGAGTTGCTCGAGTTGCGGCGTCATGTGCTGCATCTGCATGGAAAATCCCGGACCCGGATCCAAAGGCGAAAGGATCAGCCACGCTGCAATGGCAAAGACGAATTGCAGTATCATTGAAGCCACAAACAATGTCAATACGGTTTTCAAAAAATTGTTTTTGCTAAAATAGGCTGCGCCTGCAAGAAACATGGATTGAGTAACCACGTATATTTTAACTGCGGTCCAGGTGCCCCCGGTAAATACGGAATAGAATGGTGAAACGTTCATGATGATGTTTAGCACCAAATTGGCTATCAATACAATAAGAGCCATAGCCAACACTGATACCAGTGGAAACAATACCGCAGATATTGCCCAGGCACCTGCAAGTCTTTCCGTGTTTGAAACAGGAAGGGTCAGGTACTGATAACTGCGCTGCGGATGGTGCAACTCAGCATATATATTGCTGGTAAAAACAAATCCACCGATAAACATTACCGTTAAATACAAGCCGGTGAGATTGCTGACCTCCTGTGGTTGGAGAAAACCGCTCAGCAGAGTAACGACCAGCATTGCACCCGCAACAGCTCCAAAAGCTATGAGTAATGACATGGCATTGGATAATATTTGTCGTCTTAACAACAGATATAATCGTCTGAAAGAGAATATATTATTAGTTTTCATTTGTACTTAAGATTTAAATGCTTGATTGATTCCTTTTGTGTTGGCAATCACACCGTTAAAAAGCAGTTCCAAATCCATCTTGGTATCTTTGCCTTTTGTATTGGGCATGATGGTCGTGTAACCACCCAGGGCTTCTTCAAAATAAATGGGCTGAACGTTTTCCTTGATCTCCTCTACTGTTTCAAAAGCAAGAGAATTGGATATTTCCGCCAGACTTTTCTGAAAAATGATTTTTCCTTCATCAATAATGATGATTGGATCAATCAGGGTCTCAAGATCCCGAACCTGGTGTGTTGATATGACCACACTTTGCTCTTCGGTAAGAGATGCTGCAATAACCCTGCGAAACTGACTTTTCGAAGGGATATCCAGTCCGTTGGTGGGCTCGTCCATGAGCATCAGACGCGCTGAAGTGGACAATCCGAATGCCAGCAAAAATTTCTTTTTCTGGCCGAAAGAAAGCTGATGTAATTTATGTTCCGGATTTAACTGGAACTCTTTCATCAGCCATGACAGTTTTTCATGGTCAAAGCGCTTATAAAAAGGCGCATTTAGCGAGACATACCTGCTGATACGAATGGATGGCAAATGATACTCCTCAGGGATAAAACAAATGTCCTCCAAATATTCAGGTACGCGGTTCCGTGATTCAAAACCGGCTACTTTTGAAACCCCCTCGCGGGGAAATACCAAACCGGCAATCACTTTTAACAAGGTAGTTTTGCCTGCTCCATTTCTCCCCAGTAAACCATAAATATGGCCGGGTTCAAGGGCTAGCATCAATTGGTTAAACAAGCTCTGTTTCCTCGTGTAACCAAAACTTAAGTTCTCAATGTTTACCATCTTTCATAATGTTATGGTGTTCTACAATACTAATACACTACAAATGTATACCATTCTTTTTAATTGGCAAGCATTAAACCAGAAAAAAAATCATAAAAAATGTTAAATACTGAAATACTATTTGATTATCAGTGCTTTAACATTATTTAACGAGAAAATAAAAGACTATTTTGCGTGCTATGAATATTTTTGCGTTGAAAATTGAAACAAATAACAGAAATGGATATCAGTAAACTGAACGAAAAAATCCAGCAGGAGAGCAAATTTGTTGACCTGCTGACGATGGAAATGAGAAAAGTGATTATCGGTCAGAAGGATATGCTGGATCGCATGCTGATCGGATTGCTGGCCAATGGGCACATCCTCCTGGAAGGAGTGCCGGGTCTGGCGAAAACACTGGCCATAAAATCTTTGGCAATGGCGATCAAGGCCCGTTACAGCCGGATACAATTTACGCCTGACTTGCTACCTGCCGACCTGATTGGAACCATGATCTATAGTCAAAAAACAGAGGAATTTCTTGTCAGGAAAGGTCCCATTTTCGCAAATTTCATTCTTGCCGATGAAATTAACCGTGCACCGGCTAAAGTGCAAAGTGCATTGCTTGAAGCTATGCAGGAAAGACAGGTCACCATTGGTGACCAGACCTACATCCTGCAGGAACCTTTTCTTGTGCTTGCCACCGAAAACCCGTTGGAACAGGAAGGCACCTATCCCCTGCCCGAGGCACAGGTAGACCGTTTTATGATGAAGATCATCATAGGATATCCATCACGCGACGAAGAAAAACTGATTCTAAGGCAAAATATGCAACAGGAACTACCGGTCACCAAAGCTGTTGTGGATCCCGCAGATATCATGAAGGCCAGAAATGTGGTTCGTGAAGTTTACCTGGATGAAAAAATTGAAGATTACATCACAGATATTGTCTTCGCCACACGGTTCCCGGAAAGCTTCAAACTGGAAAAACTCACTCCGCTAATCAGCTATGGAGGTTCACCACGAGCTTCCATCAATCTGGCCCTTGCAGCCAAAGCTTTTGCATTTATCCGCCAGCGCGGCTATGTGATTCCGGAAGATGTCCGCGCGGTTTGTCATGATGTTCTGCGACACCGCATCGGTCTGACCTATGAAGCAGAAGCGGAGAACATCACAAGCGAAGATATCATCAATGATATCCTCAACCACGTGGAAGTCCCCTGATCCCTGTCAAATCCCGGGAGATATACCTCGGGAAACCTGATGTGTCAGATGATCTTAAAAATGTCATACATTTATATAAGCGGTTAAAAAGTGGAAACCACAGAATTACTGAAAAAAGTTCGGAAAATCGAGATCAAAACCAAAGGACTCTCGAAGCAATTGTTTTCCGGGCAATACAACAGTGCCTTTAAAGGCCGTGGAATGGCTTTTACCGAGGTCAGGGAGTACTATTACGGCGATGATATCCGAAATATTGACTGGAATGTTACAGCGAGATTCAACCACCCCTATGTAAAGGTCTTTGAGGAAGAAAGAGAAATGACAGTGATGCTGCTCATTGATGTGAGTGGCTCTAACCATTTTGGGGCAACAGGCCGGCTTAAAGAACAGATCATTACCGAAATTGCAGGGGTTTTGGCCTTTTCTGCCATTAACAACAATGACAAAGTAGGGGTTATTTTTTTCAGCGATATCATAGAGAAATTTATACCTCCCAAGAAAGGAAGCCAGCATATATTGAGAATTATCAGGGAGCTTCTTGATTTTCGGCCAAAACACAAAGGTACTGATATCGGGGTTGCATTAAAATACCTGAGAAATGTGATCAAAAAGCGCTCCGTTGCTTTTCTCATATCCGACTTTCACGATAAAAAATTCGGAGAAGCTTTACAGATCGTGGCCAAAAAACATGATTTGATCTGTGTAAGAGTATATGATCAGCGTGAAACAAGCATGCCAAAACTGGGCATGATGAAATTTCGTCATGCTGAAACCGGTGAGATATTCTGGCTGGATACTTCGAGTAATGCAATACAAAAGAGAATCCAGCTATACAATGAGGACCACGAAGATTTTCTGAAATGGACCCTTTCAAAGGCAGGGGTTGATCAGGTGGTCATTCCCACCAATCAGGATTATGTGCCTCCACTGATGCAATTGTTTAAGCGGAGGAGCAAGCATTGATTAGAAAGGATATGAAGCTAAATTTGTTTTTATGAAGATGAGTTTCAAGGTAATTTGTGCTTTCGTTGTGCTGTCGGTCGCCATGTTAAACATGTCAGATCTAAGATACGTCGCAGCGCAGCAAGCAAGGGTGGAGCTGAATCCCGAGGAAATTGTTATCGGGCAGCATGCCACACTTACCATTGAAATAGAAGCTCCGGCTGAAGGTATTATCGTTTTCCCTGCTATTTCCGATACCATAACAAAAAACATTGAGGTTGTTCATTTTGGACTGCCCGATACTATTTATAAAGGTGACGGGCTTATTTCACTCAGGCAGAAACACGCGGTTACATCCTGGGAGAAAGGGTTCCATCCCATACCACCTTTACGGTTTATGCACATTGATCATCCGGATACTATGCTGTTTGAGACCAGACCCCAATTATTGCAGGTATCGGGTGTTGAAGTGGATATGGAAGACCTTTACAAAGACATAAGACCCATTATAGGGATGCCTTTAACATGGCGGGAGGTAGTTCCATGGATCATAGTGGTGATCATTGCTGCCATCATCATGTTTTTCCTTTTGAAGTGGCTTAAACAGCGTAAACCGAAAGAAGCAGCCCCAACAATCTGGGAAAAACCTGATGTTCCTGCTCACATTGCCGCCATTTCCAGCCTTGAGACGCTCCGAAGGAAGAACTTGTGGCAATCAGGCAAGGTGAAGCAATATTACATTGAATTGAGTGATATTTTGCGGATGTATTTGCATAAACGGTATAAAATCAACGCCATGGAAATGACCACCGGTGAGGTCATGACGGTTTTAACCGCATACATGGAGAAAGAGTTGTTGAGAGAGCGTTTAGAAAACATCCTGAAGCTTGCAGACCTTGTTAAATTTGCAAAACACCGGCCGGAAGCGGAGGTTCATACACGGGTTATGGACGGATCCATTTCATTTGTAAAGGAAACCATTCCAACCAATGAAAAAAACAGATAAAACTTCGATAATCATATTAGTGAGGTATTTTTGGCAATGAAGGACCTGATCAACATACTATCTGAAATACACTTTGCTTACCCTGCAATGTTATTCGGGCTTATCCTGTTACCATTGCTCATTGTTTATTACATATTTTCCCATAAAGACCATTCGCCTGACATTCGTTATGTACATTCGGCGTTTGCTGAAGAGGTAAAAATGAGCCTGCGCACACGCATGCGCCATATACCAATGATACTCAGAATGCTTGCATTGACGATGCTGATCATTGCCCTTGCACGGCCACAGAGCTCCTCCAGAATTCATGAAATATCGGTTGAAGGGATTGATATCATGATCGCCCTGGATATTTCCGGCTCCATGCTTGCAGAAGACTTTCAGCCAAACCGGATGGAAGCTGCCAAGCTAACCGCCATTGAATTTATTGATCTCAGACCAAATGACCGGATCGGAATGACAGTCTTTAGTGGTGAAAGTTTTACACTGTGTCCGCTTACCACCGACCACAGGCTTTTAAAAGAACTTGCTTCCGGTGTCACTACAGGCATGGTTCAGGACGGAACAGCCATTGGTGACGGTCTGGCAACAGCCATCAACGGACTGCGCGACTCAGATGCCATTAGCAGGGTCATTGTGCTGCTGACAGATGGCATCAACAATACCGGTGTGATTGACCCGCTCACGGCTGCAGAAATGGCCGCATTGTTCGGTATTCGTGTATATACCATAGGTATAGGCAGCAGCGGCCTGGTCCCCTACCCTTTTCCAACACCATTCGGTATCCAGTACCGGGATGTGGAAATCCCCGTTGACGAAGATTTGCTGAGGGAGATTGCCGATAAAACCGGGGGAAAATATTACTGGGCAGAGACTCAGGATGCGCTGGAAAATGTATATGAAGATATAGACCGGCTTGAACGCAGCATCATCGAACATACAGAGTTTACCATGAATACCGATGAGTATTTACCATTGCTTTTGCTCGCAATCATGTTTTTTTCTGCCGAAATCGTATTAAGATATACCTGGTTAAGGTCTGTACCTTAATCATGGCAAATGACAAGAGAAATGGAGTTGATTAGATATGACAATCCCCAATGGGTTTACCTCTTTGCAGTGGCGGGCATTTTTTTGCTGGTTTTTCTCATTGAGAGGCATCTGACTGGAAAAGCCATGCAAAGGTTTGCCCTGAAAGGCATGTGGGAAAATATAGTACCTTTAATGTCTGCATCACGGCCTGTTTTCAAATTTATTTTGCTGATGCTTGCTTTTTCCATGATGGTTGTGGCTGCCATCAATCCTCAAACAGGCAGCCGAACAGAAGAGTTGCGGCGCGAAGGTGTGGATATTGTGGTTGCCCTTGACGTAAGCCGAAGCATGCTTGCGCAGGATGTAAGCCCAAACAGGCTTGAGCGGGCGAAATTGGCCGTGAACCGGTTAATTAACCAGCTAAACGGTGACAGGTTGGCACTGGTGGTTTTTGCCGGCAATGCACACACCAGGATTCCTCTGACTGCAGACCATCAGGCCGCCGGAATGTTGCTCAGAAGCGTGAACACGCAATCAGTCTCTGTTCAGGGTACAAACATCGGATTGGCGTTGGAGCGCGCCATTGCATCGTTTCCTGATGAAGAAAGAAGGAGTCGCGCAATTATTCTCATAAGTGACGGAGAGAGCCATGAGGGAGACCCGGTGAGGATTGCCCAACTGGCTGCTGAGAGAGGAATTTTTATCCATACCGTTGGAATAGGCAGTCGGGAAGGTGCACCCATCCCTGTTATGGAAAATGGTATCCTTAGAGGTTTTTTGCGCGACAACCAGGGCAATACGGTAATAACCAGGTATGATGAGGATCTTATGAGGCAGCTGGCTGTTATCACCGGTGGAGTGTTCAGACACGGAACAGGCGCAGATCTTGGCTTGACCGATATCCTTGAAGAGATTCGTTCAATGGATAGAGAAACCTATGAAACAAAGGTATTTGCGGAGTATGAGAGCAGGTTTCCTTACTTTCTGGCCCTGGCACTTTTTTTGCTGGTGGCTGAACTGCTTATCCGGGAAAGGAAAAACAAATGGCTTTCAAAATTTAAATTATTTCAATAGTATGAAAGATTTCTGGCACAGAAGTTATTCTTCCGTTATGTTTTTCGGATTATGCGTGCTTTTATTCTTTGGTGGGAGCATTTATGCCGGAGATGGCCGACAACTGATCCGGGAAGGAAACAGTTTGTTTCAGGAAGGCAGGTTTGAGGAAGCTGAAGATAAGTATCGGCAAGCCCTTGAAGCAGGAGCAGATCAATTCGCCGCCCTTTTTAACCTGGGTAATACACTATACAAACAAGGCAGACTGGAAGAAGCGGGAGAGATATTCAGTGGGCTCACTCATGCAGCATCCAGTGATCAGAAAAGGGCAAAAGCGTTTCACAACCTGGGCAACAGTTTTCTGGGTGCAGGACAGATAGCCGAAAGTATAGAAGCTTACAAAAATGCTTTGCGCATTTCACCCGATGAAGAAGACACCCGCTACAATCTTGCATACGCATTAAACCTGCTGGATGAAATGCCTCCTATGGAGCAACCCGCGAACGGTGATGGCAATGGTGAAGATGATGATGAACAGCAACAGGATGATATGCCGGGTGAGGCTGATGATGACGAAGACAAAGGAGATCAGCAAGAACCGGGGCATTCAGATCGCGAACGTCAGCAGGAAACCATTGATCAGCTAACCCATGAGGATGCTGAAAGAATTCTGGATGCATTAAGACAGCAGGAACAGGAAATACAGGAACAAATTAATCGTGAAGACCGGCGAAGTGAGCCGGTAAGAAGCGAAAGAGAGTGGTAACAGATGATAAAAAAAACATTGCTTATACTGATTGCGTTATTTCTGATTGCCGATACTGGTAAGGCCGGAGAGGTAAGCCTGAGCGTGTCGGCACCAAATACTGTAACCGTTGGGCAGCGTTTCAGGGTAACTTTCACGGCCAATGCTAGTCCTGAGCGATTTGATGCCCCGTCATTTGACGGATTCCGATTGCTTTCCGGACCAAGTCAGTCTTCCAGTACTTCAACACAGATTATAAACAATCAAGTAACCACTTCCATATCAATATCATACACATATTTACTTGAGGCTTTAAGTGAGGGAAGTTACCAGATTGAACCTGCCGGCGTGCGTGTGGATGGCAATAATTATTTGAGTGAACCCTTCAATATCCGGGTTTTAGCGGCTTCAGATCCGGCAGCTCCTGCAAGCCCTTCACAACCGCACCAGGAGCATCAAGAACCCGGAAGGCCGGAAGATGACGATATTTTTGTACGTGTCACCGTAAGCAACCAGAATCCTTATCAGGGTGAACAGGTGATTGTCAGCTACCGGTTGTATACCCGGTTACCGGTTACCAATTATTCTATTGAACGTTTGCCCGGCTTCCAGGGGCTTTGGTCAGAAAACATAACTCCCCGTACACAACCGGCTGTCACCACTGAAGTGATTAACGGTGTCAATTACAGTGTTGCAGAAATCCGACGAATGGTGGTGTTTCCGCAGAGAAGCGGAGAAATTCGCATCGAACCCATGGAAGTGGGGATGGCTGTCAGGATGCGTGCCCCGGCAAGGCAGCGACCGGGTAGTCTTTTCGATGACTTTTTCGGTGGATCCCCTTTTGACAGATTTCAAACCATTACACACGCTGTGCGCTCCAATGCGGTTAGTTTGCAGGTAAAACCCTTACCAACTCAAAACAGACCGGGTAGTTTTAAAGGAATGGTTGGTCGTTATTCCATGGATGTATCACTGAGCCCCGAAGAACTGGATATCAATGATGCTGCCAACCTTGTAATCACCATTAGCGGTGAAGGAAATCTGCGCATGTTGGAACCACCCGTCATACAGATGCCACAGCATCTTGAAGTATTTGATCCGCAAATATCCGATAACATCACTGTAAACCGCAGTGGTATCAGCGGCGGGCGCACCTTTGACTACCTGATCATACCAAGAAGCAGCGGAGAAGCGGAAATTTCTGTTATCCGGTTTAGTTATTTTGATCCGCAAAACAGTAGATACAATACCCTTACTGCAGGGCCTTTTACTCTGCAAATCGTTGGCGAGCAAGACATTGCAGCGGGTTCAACAACTCTGTCGGATGGCAGATTGCTTGCCGATGATATTCGGTTCATCTATACAGGGGCGGTAAACTGGCAACCTGTCGGAAAAATGTTTTATAAAAGTCCCCTGTTTTATGTCCTTTTGCTTGCACCTCTTATCCTTTTATTGGTTTTCCTTGGTTTTTGGCGGCATTACAAAAGAATGCAGCAGGATGTGACTGCAATACGAACAAGGAAAGCAAGGAAAATGGCAGTAAAAAGGCTTAAAAACGCTGCATTGTTGTTAAACAAGCATAATAAGGAAGCATTTTTTGACGAAATATTCAGAGCCCTCTGGGGTTATGTCTCCGACAAACTAAGCATTCCTGTGAGCCGGCTCAATAAGGAAAACGTGGCCGGTGCTTTCGCTTCCAGAGGTGTTTCAGCGGAACTGGCCAGTCGATTTCTGGAAGGACTTGAAGAGTGCGAGTTTGCACGTTTTTCGCCAGGAGGGATGGACAGCCCCATGGAGAAAACCTATAACAAGGCGCTGGAAACCCTTGTGACATTGGAAAAAGAATTAAGAAATCAAGGTATCAGAAAAAAATGAAGATCATTATCTTTTGGTTTATCTTTTTTCTGCCGGTTTTGACAGCAGGCAGCGAGGTAGCGACTGAGGCAATCACTGATCCCGATGTACTTATGGACAAAGCCAACCAGGCTTATACCGATGAATCATATTATGAGGCAATAGCGCTCTATCAGGAAATACTGAATACCAGCCTGGAGTCATCAGCACTGTATTATAATCTTGGCAATGCTTGGTTTAAAGCAGGTTATACAGGGAAAGCCATATTATATTATGAACGTGCCCTGCGTTTAGATCCAAGAGATGGAGCGATCCGTCATAATTTGCAATTGGCAAGGTCACAAATTACCGACAGGATTGACCCGCTTCCCAGGTTGTTTTTCCATGAATGGTATGATACTTTGATTAGATGGCAGTCACCGGACGGCTGGGCAAGGACTCTAATCGGAATGATAAGTTTAATGGTGGTTTCTGTAGTACTTTTTTTTGTCCTTCGTTATCCCTGGCAAAAGAAACCAAGTTTTGCACTTGCGCTTATATTCCTGTTCCTGGCCTTGTTTTCCGGTCATGCTACCAGAAGGCAATATATGCATATTCATACAAACAAGGAAGCCATTGTGATGATGCCGCGTCATACGGCCAGGAGTGCTCCTGGAGAAAGGGGTATTGATGTTTTCGTAGTGCATGAGGGAACGAAAGTAACCATTCTGAATCAGGTCAGGGAGTGGTATGAAGTTCGCCTTGCCAACGGCAATGTAGGATGGATACAGGAAAATGCCCTGGAAATAATATGATCGGCGGATTAATTTTCCGGGTTTTCGTGCCGGTGTCGCCGTTGTGCTTCCCTGAACAGCATTCTGTTAAAGCTTCTTTCTGCATCGAACAATAATGCGACCTGCTGAACTGAAATTACTTTCAGCATTTTTTCCGTGTATTCACGGCGCAATGCAGCAGCATCTTCAAAACGCTTCAATTCGGCTTCAATATAAGCGGAGGCCTGTTCTTTATTCATTTGATCTGTTTCAGGGAGCTGGTCGCGTGTGTCTTTAAAACCGGCAGATAATTTTTCAACTTTTTGGGTATATTCATTATAGATTGGCCAGAAAAGTCTGGCTTCCTCAACGCTCAAAGACAGTTTTTGGGTGATGTATGAAACCCTGCGTGTTTCAATGGCTTCCCTGCGTCTTTCTGCGTCCCTGTCCTGTGGCCTCTGACCTCGCGGCATCTGGGAATAACCGGATACTGCAAATAGCATCAGCATCAAAAAGCTGATCATTTTTTTATTGAGAAAAAAAGTATAGTTCATTGTTATTGATTTTAATCCAGTGACGAAAGCAAATAATTACTTTCAATACCATAATAAATAGCTTGTTCAAACATTTCTTCCAACAGCATATCATCAAAAACATCCTCTCCATGGATAAATTCTCCATTTTCCAGTTCAAATAGAATATCCTCGAAAGTTAACCCGGATTCCAGCACGAAATCATACAAAGCACTGCGGTCCATATCAAACTGTATGGAATAAAATTCCTGCATTTGCCGGTCATAGTCGAGGTCTGCTTGTCCATTCAGTGATTCTCGTTGCATCAAAAACAAACTAAACAGGATACCAACCAGCAGGCTAATGGATACAATGGATGCAATCAACCTTTTAAATGCCAGTCCGGGGAAAACAAATGCCGGCTTTGCACTTTCTGTGCTTAACCTGTTGCTGATATTTCCGGGGAGGGTATCAAAAAAGTGATCCGGAACCCGAAAGCCTCCTGTATCTTTTGAAGGATCAAGCGAGCTTTTGAGTTCCTCTAATTCTTTTCTGATCGATTCTTTGTTGTCTTTTTTCATAAACTTTTGAATGCCTTATTTTTAGACCATTGATCAAATCAGAGGTTTAATTATGGGTTGATATATTTCTCCATTTTTTTTACTGCATGATGGTAGGAAGCTTTTAATGCTCCGGCTGATGTTCCGAGGATTTCTGCCATATCCTCATATTTCATTTCGTCAAAATAACGAAGATTAAACACTAAACGCTGCTTCTCAGGTAGTTTCAGGATAGCTTTTTGAATTTTCTTTTCCATTTCATTACCTTCATAGTACACATCTGCTTCAAGCGTTTCTTCCAATTGTTTGCTAACATCATTGATTGGCAGAAAATATCTTTTCTTTTTTTTCTTCAAAAATGTCAGGGCTTCGTTGGTTGCTATCCTGTAAAGCCATGTAAAGAGCGCTGATTCCTTTCGGAAGGATCCAAGTGCCTTCCATGCTTTCAAAAACACATCCTGCATAATATCGTTAGCATCATCATGGCAAATCACCATACGTCTGATATGCCAGTAAACAGGTTCCTGGTATTTTCTCACAATTAGATTGAAGGCATAATTTGGGTTTTCACCTTCAAAAAACATTGTTAGTAAATCCTCATCCGAATAATGCTTCATGACATTTCCAAAAGGCTGCATGCCGGTGCAGGTTCACCGGGCAAAGATACAGGCAGATTAATGGGAAACCATTCATTTTCTGCTCATAACGCGCAATGCAGCCTGCACGATATCTGTTGCACTGAGCCCGTATTTTTTCATCAATTCGGCGGGCTTACCACTTTCTCCAAATCGATCTTTTACGGCAACCAATTCCAATGGTGCTGGTTGATTTCCGGCAAGAAGCCGGGAAATTGCTTCACCGAGCCCACCATTCATCTGATGTTCTTCTGCGGAAACCGCACACCGGGTTTTAGCCACTGATTGTAGGATTGTTTTTTCATCCAATGGTTTAATGGTATGGATATTAATAATTTCTGTATTTATTCCTTGTTGATAAAGGGCTTTCCCGGCTTCCAGCGCTTCCCATACCATGTGGCCTGTGGCGAAAATAGTAAGATCTGATCCTTCATTCAGGATTATTGCTTTACCAATTTTGAAGGGTGCGTCGGGGTCTGTGAAATTGGGTACTTTCGGACGGCCAAAACGGAGATATACAGGCCCTTTATGTTCGGCCGCGGCTATGGTTGCTGCTCTGGTTTGATTGTGGTCACAGGGAACAATTACGGTCATATTTGGAAGCATCCGCATCATGCCAATGTCTTCAAGCATTTGGTGGGTTGCGCCATCCTCACCTAAAGTGATACCGGCATGGGAAGCACATATTTTGACGTTTTTTTCCGAGTACGCGATAGACTGTCTTACCTGGTCATAGACTCTGCCGGTGCTAAAATTCGCAAATGTACCCGTGAAGGGTATTTTTCCGCCAATGGTAAGTCCGGCAGCGATACCCATCATATTGGCCTCCGCAATGCCTACCTGGAAAAACCGGTCAGGGAATTCTTTCTTAAAGCCGGTCATATTTAATGAGCCGGTGAGGTCAGCACATAGTGCAACTACATCGGGATTGTTCCTTCCGAGATCAAGGAGCCCCAGACCAAATCCTGAGCGCGTATCTTTTTTTTCTGTGTAGGTATAGTCTTTCATCTGTTTATAATTTTGTAACTACATGCAATTTAGTGCTTTGTGGTTGGTTTTAAGCTGCCCTTTCAGGGCGCTGGTGGGGTGTTGTCCGCATTAACCCAGGGCGTTGCCACTGGGCTGAATTAAACTGCCCTTTCAGGGCGATCCGCTGCCAGCGATCAATAATCATCCCCCTGTGTGTCAAAAACTTTGACATGGGTGTTTCATCTGTTTATATTTGGTTGTTCTTTGATATTTTTTTGAACGCGGATAAACGCTGATGC
>REEA01000059.1 GCA_007695305.1 Bacteroidia bacterium | reverse complement strand
ATCATCAACCACTTTGGCCATCACATCCGAATAGTAATACATATCATTGAATGTGGTGGTGCCGCTGCGTATCATTTCCGCGATGGCCAGGCGGGTGCCCAGTTCCACATTCTGTGGGTTAACAAAGGCCGATTCCAGCGGGAAAATATAGTCGTACAACCACTCATTCAAGGTCAGGTCGTCGGCAAAGCCGCGGAAAATATTCATGGGTGCATGGGTGTGGGCATTGATCAGTCCGGGCATGATCAACTTACGCCGGGCGTCGACGACACGGCGACCTGTGCAGCGTGTCTTTACCTCTTCTGTTTCCCCCACCGCCACGATCTTGCCACCGTCAATAGCCAATGCACCATCTTCAAATATTCGGTATTGCTCGTCCATGGTCACCACCAGGCCGTTCACCATCAAAATATCTGCCGCTAAAATGCGTTCAGCCTTTTCGGAAGGATGTGAAAAATCGGTTTTGCTCATGAATACGGGTGTATTGGATAAGACTTGGCAGGAAAATCAGCGAAGGAAACAACCGTTCTGCTATCCCTTTAATGCCGAGGGCGGAATAATTCCTTTTCCCGATTTTGTTACCGATTGATAAGCTTGCTGGTAGCCTGCATAGCTGGTGCTTTTACCCATGCCGCGCAGGATACGTATTCGCTGGTCGAGCGGCGGGTGGGTGCTTGAGAGGTTTCGCAATCGCTGCCCCTTGGGCTTCAGTGGATTGGCGATATACATGGGTGCCATTGATTTATCGGCCACCTTGAGGTCCTGGGTAGATCCTGCAATTTTTTCCAGTGCCGATGCCAGTCCCTCCGGATACCTCGTCAGGCGCGCTGCAGATGCATCAGCCAGGTATTCCCGCTTTCGCGAAACGGAAAAATACAAGAGCTGAACGGCGATCGGGGCCAGGATGGCAAACGCGATGGCAAGGATCGCCATCACCGGGTTGCCTTTTTTCTTTCCGGAAGAACCGGCCATCATACGCCCACCACTGTAAAGCATACTTCTGAAAAACATCTGCGAGATAATCGCCACTGTGCCCACCATGATGGTCGCCAGGGTCATGTACCTGATATCACGGTTGATGATATGGGAGATCTCATGGGCCACCACACCCTGCAATTCGTCACGGCTCATCATGTTGAGTAACCCGGAAGTGACGGCAACCACACTTTTTGATGGATTCATGCCGGCAGCAAAGGCGTTGGGTGCCGGATCATCAATGATGTAAACCTTCGGCATGGCCGGTAATCCAGCGGCCAGACGCATTTCCTCCACAATATTATACAATTGCGGATGGTCTGCTTTGCCAATTTCCCGGGCGTTGCTCATGCGCAGCATGATCTTTTTTCCCTGGGAGAAAGCCACGATCAGCAGTATGAAATAAATCACCAGCGCCAGGAACATGCCGGCAAATCCTGCCTCAGGATCGACCGCCGCCCCGATCACAAAACCCAGTAAGAGCAATACCACCGCCATGAGCGCGAGCAATAGCATGGACTTGAGGCGGTTTTTTCGGATCAATTCCCACATAGCTTGTTTCGTTTAAAAAGATACTTTGGGTACCACGCGTTCCTGCGGATCCTGGATCTCAAAAAATGCTTCCTTTTTGAAACCAAACATACCGGCAATGATGTTTGATGGAAACATCTCCGTTTTGTTGTTGAAAAACAAAACCTGGTCGTTGTAGTTCTGCCGGGCGAAAGAGATCTTGTTCTCTGTAGATGTCAGCTCCTCCTGAAGAGCGAGGAAGTTTTTATTTGCTTTCAGATCCGGATAACTTTCCACAGCGATCTTAAACTGACCAAGGGCTGCGGAGAGCCTGCCCTCTGCCATGGCTTTTTCTTCCACTCCGGATGCTTCCATAGCCTGTGCACGCATGCGGGTAACCGCTTCCAGTGTTTCCCGCTCATGTTTCATATATCCCTTAACCGTTTCTATCAGGTTGGGGATCAGGTCATAACGCCGCTTGAGCTGCACATCGATCTGCGACCAGGCATTCTTCACCTGGTTCCTCAGCTTCACAAGCCGGTTATACATACTTATCAGCGCGATTACCAAAATCGCCACTACAACAATGATAATAATAGTTGAAGTCATGTTCGTGTTTTTTAATTCATGCAAAAGTACTAAAGTAAATCGATACAAACCCCACTGGGATTTCTTAATTTCACGTTTGCACATTTTCACGTTTTCACATGCAGTCTCGTCCTGAAATAGGTTTACAGTTGTTGTAAACAAAAATCAGGACGGGTCAGTAAGTTTGAAATGATTATTTTTGTAGGCTAAATTATAACCGGAGAACAGACATGGAAACGATTGATTTTGCTATTGGCACCAAAGTAGAGCATCCACAGTTTGGCGTGGGTGTTGTTACCAAAAAATCACTGACAACCACCAGGGTTTTCTTTCTGCATAAGGGTGACAAAGAGATCGCCAACAGTTTTACCGGTATTAAGCTGGTGGAAGAATCACATGCGGGTGAACCGGGTGGTGGTGGCCCTGGCCAGATCAGCTTGGCAGAACTGGAAAAGGTATTCACCAGCGTACTGATGCGCTATGCAGATTTCCCTGAGATGGTGGAACTGGGCGACCGTTGGAAAAAAGGGTTGATGATCCTCAAGCCGGGGTCGGATCAGCTCAAACCAAAAGAGATTCCCATCGATACCTTTTTTAAGAAGATCGTATTGATACGTGAACGCCTTCGTGTAATGGAACAGCGTATCAATAACAACAGCAAACTGGATGAAGAGGAAAAAATTAACCTGCAACAATATATCACCCGCATCTACGGTTCATTGACAACCTTTAACGTGCTGTTCAAGCACAAATCTCAGTATTTCGTCGGTGAGCGCGGAACGGAATAAATGCTGAAAAGCTTTATGTCCGGTGCGATTTCTGTTTATTCATCTGCCGGTTTATGTTTTATCACCGCTTTACGTTTCCATCTGCCAGTGCGGTAATATATGTAGGCAGCCACAAATCCGAACAGCCATGCCACCGGAATTCCCCACCAGATGCCCACGGCACCGAACCGGATCGACAGCAGGTGGGAGGCCGGAATGCGAAGTAGCCACAAAGCTATCAGTGTGATAAACATGGGAATCAGGGTGTCGCCTGCACCCCTCATCACGGCCTGGGTCACAAACATGGCAGAGAATACAACGTAGAATGAACTTACGATAACCAGGTAGGTGTAACCAATTTCGATCACTTCCTGGTTTGTCGTGAAAACACCCATCAGCTGCTTCCCAAAGACCCAGGCAACAAGAGTCACTGCCAGGGATATCCCAGTGGTCATCAGCAGCGTGGCTTTCAATCCTTCCCTGACCCTTTCAGAGCGACCGGCACCAATGTTTTGCCCGACAAAAGTGGTGAGTGCCAGTCCGAAATTCATGGCAGGCATGGCCGCGAAAGAATCGATCCGCCATGCGATGGTGTAAGCCGCAATGGTATTGGTGCCGAAACGGTTTACGATACTGATCAGTGCCAGCATCCCGAGTGATACAAAAGTATGTTGCATGCCTGTGGGCACACCAATGCGGAGACTTTTCCGAAAAATATCCCAATCGAATGTCAATCCACGTAAGCTGAAACGGATCAGTTGATGGGTGCGGTTGAGGTAGATTACCGACAGCCCGAATGCAATACCCTGCGCCAAAACGGTGGCGAAGGCAACCCCTCCGATTCCCCATCCAAAAACCAGTACAAACAAAAGGTCAAAACCAATATTCAGGATGGTGGATATGATGAGAAAATACAAAGGTGTTCGCGAGTCTCCCAGTCCCCGCAAAACAGCACTGATTGCATTATACCCGAACATCAATACCAGGCCCGCGGCATAAACGCTGAAATAGAGCGTGGCATCCGAAACCAGGTGTTCGGGCAAACCGATCAAACGCCAGATATCATCAATGAAAACCAGTCCGAGAATCGTAAGCAGGATGGAGGCAAAAAACAAAAAGATGAATGCCGTATCAATGGCCCGCTTCACGGCTTCATAATCCCTGGCTCCATAATATTGTGAAATGATGATGGTCGTACCTGTGGTGATACCAATAACCAGGCTGACCAGTACAAAAATGACAGGGAAGGAGGCTCCGGCCGCAGCAAGGGCATCAGTGCCTATGTAGCGCCCGATGATGATGGTGTCAACGATGTTGTACATCTGCTGAAACACATTGCCCAGCAGCATGGGCAAAGCGAAAATAAATATCTGTCGGGCTACCGCGCCCTGGCTTAAATCCCGCATCCAAACTCCTCTGATTTCCTAAACAAACAAACAAAGGTAGACCTTTTGTTCAGGTTGAAACCTGCAATAATAACCTTATTTGCCTGTCTTATTATGAAAAAAATTCGTCTATCTTTGTATCAAAGATAGCCAATGCGCTGAAAATGCGATCATCATGGATATTAGCGTTGTAATACCTCTGTACAATGAGGAAGCATCACTTCCGGAGCTGTTTGACTGGATAGATAAGGTGATGAAAGAGAATAAGTTTGACTATGAGGTATGGTTTGTTGATGATGGCAGCCGCGACCGTTCCTGGGATGTGATCAGGAAACTGGCAGCCGGCAACACCCGGGTGCACGGCATCCGCTTCCGTCGAAATTACGGCAAAGCCGCCGCATTAAATGAAGGTTTCAGGCATGCACAGGGCGATGTGGTGATCACCATGGATGCCGACCTGCAGGATAGCCCCGGAGAAATACCTGAACTCTACGGTATGATCAGGCATGGGGGATACGACATGGTAAGCGGCTGGAAAAAAGACCGTAAAGACCCCCTGTCGAAAACAATCCCCACCAAATTGTTTAACCGCGCCACCCGTTGTGTGTCGGGCATCAAACTGCATGATTTCAACTGCGGACTAAAAGCCTATGACCAGAGTGTGGTAAAATCCATAGAGGTATATGGTGAGATGCACCGGTACATTCCGGTGCTTGCCAAACGTGCCGGGTTCAGAAACATCGGTGAAAAAGTGGTAAATCACAGTCCGAGGAAGTATGGTAAAACAAAGTATGGTCTCGACCGCTTTTTCAAGGGTTTCCTGGATCTCATCTCCATTGCTTTTGTGAGCCGCTTCGGGCAACGACCCATGCACCTTTTCGGACTATTGGGCACCATTCTTTTCCTGGGTGGATTTGCCATTGCTGCATACCTTGCCTATGGCAAATTTTTCATGATGGAATACCGCATGACAGAAAGGCCCTTGTTCTTCTTTGGCTTACTCGCCATGATCATGGGCACGCAGTTGTTTATCGCCGGTTTTCTCGGAGAAATGATCTCCCGGAATGCCCCCGACCGCAATAAATACAATATCCGCGAAAAAACAGGCAATACCGGTATTCCAAAGGAATGAAAACCGTAATTTTGCCTTTAGTGCTGAAAACAGATTGTTTATGAACAAATAAGGGAAAGCTTTGGCTCGTGTTGTAATATTGGGACCGGCACATCCCCTGCGGGGAGGCGGTATGGCTACATTCAATGAAAGACTGGCCCGTGCATTCATGGAAATGGGTCATGAGGTATCCATCTACTCTTTTTCGCTGCAATATCCCGGATTCCTCTTTCCCGGCAAAAGCCAGTACACAGACGAACCACCACCAACCGGTATCAACATCATTACTGCCGTCAACAGTATAAACCCACTAAACTGGCGAAAAACAGGTAAAGAACTCAAACACCTGAAACCCGATCTCCTGGTGGTTCGCTATTGGTTGCCCTTTATGGCTCCCTGCCTGGGCACCATTGCTTCCATCACAAAGAAAAACAAACATACAAGGGTGGTAGCCATCACCGACAATGTGATACCCCACGAAAAAAGACCGTTTGACAAACAGCTTACCAAATATTTCCTGAAAAAAGCCGACGCATTTGTCACCATGTCATCAAGCGTTGAAAAGGATCTGCTTCACTTTGGAGTTCATAAAAACAGGGTATTCAGATGCCCGCATCCATTGTACGATCACTTTGGGAAAATTGCAGACCGCAAACAGGCACGCGATTTTCTCAAACTTGATACAGACCATAAGCTTGTACTTTTTTTTGGATTCATACGCGAATACAAAGGCCTGGATTTGCTGATCAAGGCCTTTGCAGAACCGGCAATGCGTACCCTGCCAGTGTCCCTTTTGGTGGCCGGAGAATTCTATACCCGCGCCAAGCCTTATCTGGAGATGGTAGAAGAATACAAACTCCAGGATCGCGTTATTTGGCGTACCAACTTTATCCCCAATGATGCGGTGAGGTATTATTTTTCTGCGGCTGACCTGGTTGCCCAACCTTATAAACATGCCACTCAAAGCGGTGTTACACAGGTTGCATACCATTTTGACAAACCAATGCTGGTTACCAACGTGGGAGGGTTACCCGAAATGGTTACCCACGGAAAGGCCGGTTATGTAGTTGAACCTGAGCCCCCCGCCATCGCGGCTGCCATGGTGGAGTTTTTCAGCAACAAACCCATAACCGAAGCCCTGAGCAACTCACTGAAACAGGAGAAAAAACGGTTCTCATGGAAGCGTATGGTGGAAACCTTGTTCCTGGCTGCCGGCAATCATGGCTAAAAACCTATGAATCACAGGCCGTTAGCTCCTGTAAACAATGAGCCGGCCGGAAACCCGCAGATTGTTGAATGAACAATTAATGAAAAAAATACATGGAAATTAGAAAGCAAATCATGGATTCCATCCGGTTGAAACAGATAATTCTGGATGATAAGGCATTGACGGAGCAATTGACTCAGTGTATAACATGGATGACCAGTACTTTCAGAAATGGAGGCAAAGTGTTGTTTTGCGGTAATGGTGGCAGTGCTGCTGACGCCCAACACCTGTCAGCCGAACTCAGCGGCAGATTCTACATGGACCGGCCACCACTGCCTTCGGAGGCCTTGCATGTAAACAGTTCATTTGTAACTGCTACAGCCAACGACCACGCCTTTGAAAGGGTGTTTGAACGAATGATTCAAGCCATTGGAAAAGAAGGTGACATCCTCGTTGCCCTTTCAACCTCCGGTGCCTCTGCCAATATCATCCGGGCACTGGAAGCCGCGAAAACAGCAAACATGAAAATCATCGGAATGACAGGCGGATCAAAAGAAAACCCCATGGCACCCCTTTGTGATATCCTGCTCAGGATGCCATCAACCGATACCGCACGTGTCCAGGAGTTACATATGCTGCTCGGTCACATCATTTGCGAAAACGTTGAATCACAATTATTCACCGGCTAATGCACGAAGCTACAGAATCACCATATACCGGCTGGTCACTATTCCTTGATCGCGATGGCGTGCTGAACCAACGCCCGGGGAAAAGCTATGTCACACACCCCGACCAATTTATCTGGATACAGGGTAGCCTCGAAAGCATGCCGCTGCTGGCAAAAACTTTCCGGTATATCTTCATTATAACCAATCAGCAAGGCATTGGCAAAGGCTTGATGACAGAAAATGACCTGAAAGCCATTCATGAAAAAATGATGCAGGATATCATGAATGCCGGGGGACGTATAGACAAAATCTATCAAGCCACGGGTATGCGGCACCTCGACTCTTTCCGAAGAAAACCCGGGGAAGGAATGGGGCTTGAAGCCAGAAACGACTTTCCCATAGTCGATTTTCGTAAAAGCTGGATGGTAGGCGATACCCTCAGAGATATGCTCTTTGGCCAGCGCCTCCAAATGACAACCGCCCTCATTGCAGAAAAAACAGATTTCCCAAGGCACTACCTCGGGTTTGCCGGATACCGCTTCTTAAACCTGACGGACTTCGCAACTTTTATTCAGGAAAAGGTTTGACCTTTAGATCATAACAGGGTGGTTTTACGTAACGTATTTCAAAATTTTCTCTCCCTGCAGCTCCCAAATACAATCATTGTTTGCCTCCCAGTGCTTCCCTCTTTGCGCATTTTGCGTTTCTCTATCTTTGCGTTTTTTGCATTAATAATTTTGCGGCCTTTGCGAGGAAAAAATAATTCCACGCAAAGATCGCCAAGATCAAAACACGCAAAATGCGCAAAGAATCGGTTAAACTCAAAAATACTATGCTTTATTAATTATTTAATAATTTAAAATTGAGCATCGACAATCAATTATCTCTCTGAGATTTTTATAAATGATACCGCCTGTACCCGAACACACGATTTTCTCTTTCTCAGGAGATAAAAAAGAGTAGGGGTGAGAAATAATTACATAAGCATGATCCGCCATGCAAAGTTGCACAACGAAACGAATGGCTAAGAGATCAAAATAATCCGTCACCCATAAAAACGATTGATTTATGTTTGTAAAAAACATAATTTACAATAATAGATTGCATATTCACAATTGCAAATTATGTATCTGGGTTACAAATGTAAAATAATAATCTATTCACTATTGTAAATATTCAATACACAAATGCCTTACCAGGGTTAAGAATTTATCACAGGTTAGTATGCTTATCGAAATTATTAATAATGTCCTGGTGATTCAGTGATAGCATTATAGTATTGAAATAGAATACATTAAACTATATAATTTTCGCTTCTGAAGGTTTTCTGAATCTTGATAGTAATCGCTTTTTTAGCTAATTCACTTATGTATAGTTTACAAATGTAACATATAATGTTATTTGTGAACAATTCACATATATAAACAGTAAAGGTAAATATCTTATTTCATCACAAAATCATATCATAAATAACATATAGTCAGTATATTAAGCTTTTTATTACAAGTGTTTATGTAAATAAATATTGATTTTTCACATCATTTTAATTATCTCCTTAATAATAATATAATCTGTATATAAACAATATAATAAAGGCATAAATTAAAGTATATATTTAATAATTTTAAGATTTACAAATGTAAATTGTTAACCATTTGCATGGATATACTCTTGTTAATTCTTTTTTTTCCTATATTTACACAATTGTAAAATTATATGTATATGGTTGATCGTGTAAAAAAAATCATCAAAGAAAAGAATCTGACTTCATCAGGTTTTGCAGACAAAATTGGTGTACCCCGTTCCACCATATCCCATATTTTGTCAGGAAGGAATAATCCAAGTCTGGAGCTGCTGCAAAAAATTCTTGATAATTTTCCTGATGTCCGCACTGAATGGCTGATAAGAGGCAGGGGAGAAATGTTTATGGGTGGAGCTCGTGACCTGTTTTCTTTCACTGAGGAGGACAATCAGGATATGAAGGATGAAATCAATGATACAGGTCAAAGCGGTTTACCTGATGCTGTTTTTGTGGAATCCGGGGCTGAAAAACCGCCTGAAGAAGTTGAAAGAGCTCATAAAGAGGAGAAAGAGGATGAAAAAGTAAAGTTGCAGCGACCAGGGAAAAAGATTGAGTCCATCATTGTATTATACAGAGATGGAACTTTCTCATCTTATGGACATTCAGCCGAGTGAACATGCAATAAAAAAACGGCCGGGTGATGACTGTTTATTTTGCGGCGTTTATTTCCGTAAAGAAATAATTCACCTCGCGCCGGGCATTCCGGTCTGAATCTGATCCGTGAAGGGCGTTTAATACCGTGCTTTCCCCGAATTGTTTGCGCAGGGTTCCTTCGGCAGCCTCTGCTGGATTGGTAGCTCCGATAAGGGTTCTGAAACTTCTCACAGCGTCTTGTTTCTCAATTATTAATGCTACAAGAGCCCCTGAGGACATTGACTTTGTCAGTCGCTCGAAAAATTCCTGCCCCCTGTGAATCGCGTAAAATTCTTCTGCTTCCCCCAGCGATAAATGTACATATTTGGAGCCTAGGATGGCAAATCCGGACATTCTGATGCGCTTTGTGATTTCGTGAATGTATCCTTTGGCAACAGCATGCGGTTTAATGATTCCCAGGGTGAACGTACCCTTTTCCAGGGAAAAATCAACTTTGGTTTTTGAAAAACCGGATTCTTTATGTTTTATGCGGTGATCTGCATCTTTCATTTTTCAATGTTTTTAAGAAAGGTCATTGTGGTATGTAAATATACGCATATTTTTTTCAAACTGAATTCTCTGTCAAATTTGTTACCTTTGTTCGCTTATTAGATGGGAATTGATATTTTGGAAAAAGAGCGAATAAAAAAACTGCAAAGTTTGCTTGAAAACAAAGAGCAACGAGTGGCTATCGTTGCACACACAAACCCCGACGGAGACGCAATAGGCTCATCTCTTGGGTTTTATGGATACCTAAAACAAAAAGGTTTCCATCATATTGATGTAATCGTTCCCAGCGGGTATGCTTCCTTTCTCCACTGGATGCCGGGTAATGATGATGTGCGTAATGCAACTGACGATCCGGAAAACACTTTGAAAATCATCGCGCAGGCCAACCTGATCATCTGCCTGGACTTTAACGGGTTCGGACGTGCCGAACAACTGGAAAAACCTTTACAGAAGAGTACTGCCGTAAAAGTGATGATTGATCACCATCCTGATCCTGAAGATGGTTTTGACCTGGTGATATCCGATACATCGGTGAGCAGCACCGCTGAACTTGTGTACCGCTGCATAGACGCCATGGGAGATGATACCCTGGTTACCAGAGAGATCGCAGAATGCTTGTATGCCGGAATCGTTACCGACACAGGTTCTTTCAGCTATGCGTGCAACAATCCTGTGACCTATGAAATTGTAGCTCGTCTTATTGGAAAAGGTGTTGACGGTGCTTATCTGCATCGATTGATATACAGTACTTATACCGAGAACCGCATGCGCTTGCTGGGTTATTCTCTTTCAGAAAAGCTGCAGGTGATACCGGAAGCCCATACAGCCTTTATCAGTTTAACAAAAAAGGATCTGGAACGTTTTCATCACAGGGAAGGGGATACCGAAGGGCTGGTGAATTACGCCCTTGATATCAAGGATATCAGGCTCGCGGCACTGTTTATGGAAAAGGAGGATTATGTCAAGGCATCATTCCGGTCGGTGGGTAAAATGGATGTGAATCGCCTGGCCAGGAATTACTACAATGGCGGAGGACATGTAAATGCCGCAGGCGGGAAGAGTTATTTGTCGATGAATGATACACTGGAAGCTTTTATTGCGTTGGTAAAGAAAGGCTTTGATTAAAATGATTTTTTTTTGTAAGATCAATCGATGGTTTTTGATGCTGCTTGCTACCGCTATGCTGCCTTATGCCTGTAAAACCGAGCCGGAAAGCATCAGCTTACCGGATGCCGCTGAAATTCAGGAGGCTTTCATGGAAAGCAATATGTATCTGCTTGCCCTTGAAGAAGAGGCCATCAATGATTTTATCGATCGCTATGGCTGGAACATGACGGAAACCGGTTCTGGCTTACGCTATAAAATAACCCATGAAGGAAGCGGAGAGAAACCTGTTTTTGGCGACTTTGTTGACATTGCCTATACCATTTACCTGATCACAGGCGACCCGGTTTATTCTTCCGGCTCCCATGGCCTTAAAACATTTACCGTTGGCCGTGGTGGTGTGGAAAGAGGACTGGAAGAAGCCATCCTTAAACTGAATGAAGGCAGCAGAGCAATCCTGATTATGCCGCATCACCTTGCACACGGTGTACCCGGCGACGGTAAAATGATTCCCAAAAGAGCAACCATCATATATGAAATCGAACTAATGAATGTTTACTGAACAAAAATTTAAAATCCAATGATTATGAAAACCTTGAACCTGTTTTTGATTATCCTTTTGGCATCAGCAGTGATGGCCTGTGGTGGAGCACCAAATAACCAGGCGGAAGAAAATGAAGCTGCAACGGTTGAACTGGCCGATCCACCTGAGTTTGAAACCACCGAAACCGGACTGGAGTATTATTTCTTTGAAAAAGCTGAGGGTCGTGTACCCCAGGTGAATGACATCCTCAGCACCTATATGATATACAGAATCCAGGACAGTATCATCTTCGACAGCCAACAAATGGGTATGCCCATGTTTCTGCCCATGATGGAATCAGAATACCCGGGTGATATCTATGAGGGATTTGCCATGATGGCAGAAGGAGACAGTGTCATTTTCAGAACTGATGCCGCTTCCTTTTATGTATATACAGCCGGTATGCCGGAAGCTCCCGAATTTGTGAACCCGGGAGACCAAATGACATTCGAGCTCAGATTACTTGCGGTAATGAATGAAGATGAGTTTGCCCAGGAGCAGCAAAGAATAATGGAAGAGCAAATGGCTGCAGATATGCAACGAGCTGATGATGAGGAAGGATTGATGCATGAGTACCTCCGGCAGGAAGGCATTACTGTCGCCCCTGCAGAAAGCGGATTATATTATGTTGAACTACAGGCAGGTGATGGTCCGCAACCAGAACCTGGAAACCTGGTTGCTGTGCATTATGAGGGTAAACTCCTTGACGGCACAGTGTTCGACTCTTCCTATGACAGGAATCAACCCCTGGAGTTCAGACTGGGACAAAGGCAGGTTATTCCTGGCTGGGACGAAGGGATCGGTTATATGCGCGTTGGAGGAAAAGCCAGATTGATTATACCTTCCCACCTGGCTTATGGAGAAAGAGGCGCAGGCGGGGTAATCCCTCCTTTCAGTACCCTCGTATTTGATGTGGAACTCGTAGATATCGTCGATTAATGATTTGACCAATGAAACCTCTGTCGTTTTTTGGTAGTCACAACATGAAACAGCTCCCTCCAGGTGCTGTATTCTTCCTGCTTTCGGTTTTGATTTTCAGCGGATGCAGCATTTTGCAAATGCCGGGACCCGCTCCAAAACAGCATTTTACAGAAACCGGACTTGCGTATACGATTATTCGTGAGGGGAATGGTGCACAGCCCGGAGATGGTGACCTGGTAACGCTCCATTACAAAGGTTACCTCTCTGATGGAACGTTGTTCGATTCTACCTATGACAGACAGGAACCGGTTCAAATCGTTATGGGAAGTGGAGAGTTGCTGCCGGGAATGGAAGAAGGTATTGCCCTGCTCCAGGATGGTAGCAAAGCCAGGTTAGTGATACCGCCGGAGCTTGCTTACGGCGATGTGGGATTCGGTAAAGTGCCTGAAAATGAAACCCTGACATTTGAGTTGACCATCCTGAGGGTATATACACCGGATAAATCATTCCTGGAAGAGGAATTTCACATCACGGAAAGCCCTTCCGGCGTTCGTTATGCTGTTGTTGAACCGGGAAATGGTATCCCTTTGGAAAGGGAAATGCGTATCACACTTCATTATACAGGGTATATTGATGATGCATCACAAACCATGTTTGACAGCTCCCGCGGGCGTGATGAACCCTTTGAGTTTATCCTGGGCCGGCGCATGGTGCTGCCCGGTTGGGAAGAAGTTTTACCCGAACTAAATGTTGGTGATCAGGCAAAACTCTGGATACCTTATACCATGGCCTATGGTGAAAGAGGCAGAGGCCCGATTCCGCCACAAACCGACCTTGTGTTTGATATTGAAATCCTTGATGGTGAGATGCTTCCCTCTCCAACGGCTTTTCCGGTGGAAGGGAAAGACACAATCATGACAAGATCCGGATTGCGATATATCATTGTTGATGAAGGAGCAGGTGATCCGCCCATGCTGGGTCAAGTCCTGGAAGTTCATTATTCGGGATATCTGTCCGACGGCACCCTTTTCGACTCTTCCGTTCAGCGCAGTGAACCCATTCGCTTTGTGCTGGGCGCCGGGCAGGTGCTCACAGGGTGGGACGAAGCCTTTATATATCTGTCGCAGGGAAGCCGCGCCCGGCTTATTATACCGCCGCATCTGGCCTATGGAAACCGGGGTAGCGGACCTATCCCCCCGGGTGAAACACTCATTTTTGATGTCGAACTCGTGGAAATACACAGGTAAAGGATACCCGATTTTATACCAATGGCCGGGTAAGCCCTGGTATCTTATTTAATGCATAAAGATCTTGATTTATGGAAATGTGGTTATTACAAATCAGTTGGGATGCAAACCCTGAAATATTCAGGATTGGAAGTCTGGCAGTAAGATGGTACGGCTTATTCTGGGCTTTGTCGTTTTATATCGGCTATGAAATCATATCCAGGATTTTTAAAAAGGAAAACCTCCCCGCCACGCATGCCGACAAAATACTCATCTACATGGCAGTAGGCAGCATTGTCGGTGCACGGCTCGGTCACTGCTTTTTTTATGATTTTGAATACTATTCACGCAACCTGGTGGAAGTCCTATATATTTGGCAGGGTGGACTGGCCAGTCATGGAGGCGCCATCGGGATCTTGATCGCCCTTTATTTTTATCAGAAAAAAGTCAGCAATCAAAGCTTTACCTGGTTGCTCGACAGATTGGTGATCCCGGTGGCTTTGGCTGCATTTTTTATCCGGATGGGCAACCTGATGAATTCGGAAATCTATGGCGTGGAAACCTCTCTTCCATGGGGTTTTATCTTTGAAAGCCGTGGCGAAGTTATGCCCAAACATCCTACACAGATCTACGAAGGACTGGCATATCTCATCCTGTTTATCACACTCGGCTGGCTATATATGAAAAAGCGCACCAGGTTACCGGAAGGATTCCTCACCGGCTTTTTTGCCCTGTTCATGTTTACAGCCCGCTTCCTGGTGGAATTTATCAAGGAACCACAATCCCCGTTTGAAGAAAATATGCTGTTGAACATGGGGCAGATACTCAGTATACCTGCCATTATTGCCGGTATCGGCTTTATGGTGTATGCTTTCAGAAAGCAAAAAAAGGAACGCAGGAAAAGCACCTAGCCATCTTAGCCTGCATGAATAATGCAGGACGGGCAAATCCTGTTTTATCCTTTCTTACCCGGATACCACAAAAGAAAGATACACGGACGTTTGTGAAGCTTTGGTAAACCATCCTTTCGCCATTGACCAACAGGCTTTGTGATTATTTCCTCTGTTTCCATGGTAAGATCTGTTGCTATGCAAAACAGGGTTGAAGAACTGCATTGTCTGATCACTTCCTCAGCCAAGGAAAGATTCCTGAAAGGGGTTTCCATGAAAATCTGGGTGGCACCACCGCCTTTGGCATCTTTTTCTATTTCTTTGATCTTCTGAACCTGTTGGTGTTTCCGGATGGGAAGATAACCATGAAAGCAGAACTGTTGGCCGTTCATCCCCGAAGCCATCAGTGCCAGCAAGATGGAATTGGGCCCCACCAATGGTTTTACGGGAATACCCAGGCTATGGGCGTACCTGACTATTTGTTGACCCGGATCAGCAATGCCCGGACAACCTGCCTCAGATAAAAGACCGGCTGACCTTCCTGTAAGGATTTCATCGAGGAAAGCCGCCTGCTCTGTGTCACTGGTATGCTTATCCATGATGTGGAATGTGGCATCATCAAATGATTTGCTGTATCCTGCACTTTTCAGAAACCGCCGCGCTGTCCTTGCATTTTCAACGATAAATACCTCCAGCGTGTTGATAAAACCACTGAAGGCAGCCGGAAAAACGACATCTGTGTATTCGCTGCCCAGCGAAGAAGGAATAAGAAAGAGTGTACCGCTTGATTTGACCGGCTTTGTCATGCTATGTATGTTAGTGATTGGTGATTGTCCTGTCCAACCATGGCAGTCGGTAAAGGTCCACATTTCCCCCGGAGAGAATAAGGCCGGTGTTTTTGCCGGCAAAATGCAGGGGATGCTCTATAACGGCGGCAAGCACTGTGGCAGCACTTGGCTCCACAACGATCTTCATCCGCTCCCAGATCAGCTGCATGGCCCGGATAATGGCATCTTCACTTACCGTGAGTATGTCTTCGGCACCTTCCATGATGATGGGAAAAGTCAGGCTGCCAAGGGATGTACGTAAACCGTCGGCAATGGTGTTTGGATTCCTGACAGGGATCAATTTCTGTTTTTGAAACGATTCCCAGGCGTCATTGGCCTGCTCGGGTTCTGCCCCAAATACCTTTGTACCGGGTGAGAAATAGCGTGTACTCAAGATGCTGCCGCTCAGTAATCCACCACCACCGACAGGTACAACCAAACAATCAAGCAAGGGTGTGTCTTCATAAAGTTCGGCTGCTGCCGATGCCTGACCGGCAATAATACGGTAATCATTATAGGGGTGGATTTCCGTTGCTCCACATTCTTCAATGACCTCTAAAAGTGTAGATTCACGATCGGGTAGGGTAGGCCTGCAAAAACGTATGATGCCTCCGTATGATTCCACGGCGGCAACTTTGATTTTTGGGGCGTTTTCCGGCATCACGATATGGGCCTTTATGCCACGCATGGAAGCAGCAAGCGCAAGCGCCTGTGCATGGTTACCCGATGAATGGGTGGCAACGCCACGAACTGCATCCTCCCGCGATAACGTTATCACCGCATGGGAAGCACCCCTGAACTTGAAAGCACCCCCTTTTTGAAAATTCTCACACTTGAAAAACAGAAAGCTGCCGGTGATTTCATTTAGAGATGCACATGTCAACGCAGGCGTACGATGAACCTGGGATGCAATGATTTCCCTGACATCTGCAATTTTGTTCTTACCGGGAAAACCATGATGGCTGTTATCCATGTAGCAGATCGTATTGAAGTGATTTCTTCGGATTATTCTGTTTTCTTTCGCGAATCCCCGGATGCTGTTTACCATTCAGGCTTTCTTTTATTATGCATCGGCCTGAAATTGATACAAATCTGATCGTTGTTACACTCCCCTGAAAATATCAGTCTTTGTTTTCCTGCTTCCCGTTGATTTCTTCCGCAATTTTTTCACAACTCAATTCAAGCATTTTGTAAACATGGTCAAATCCATCTTCCCCACCATAATATGGATCAGGAACATTCAGGTTTTTACCGGGATAAGCACTGTTTAGGATCATATCCACCTTTTCTTCATCTGCGGGTGTTCTGGCCAGGGCCATCACATCAGTATAGTTGGCGGAATCCATAACAAATATCCTATCGAAGCGGTCAAAGTCTTCCTGTTCAAATTGCCGGGCACGTTGACCGGAAATATCGATACCATTTTTTTTGGCCACTTCCCTTGACCGCCTGTCAGGTGGCTCCCCAACGTGATATGCTGCTGTTCCGGCTGAATCAACGTGCAGCTTCAATCCCTTTTCTTTGGCTTTCGCACTTAACACCCCTTCTGCTAGGGGAGAGCGGCATATGTTGCCCAAACAAACCATTAGTATATTCATCTGCATTACGATTTAAAACAACAAAGTAAATAAAAAAGCCGGAAAGATATTATTTTCCGGATACATTTTTATTGTATGCAAGGTGCGCGGAATGGTGATTAAAGCGGCCGGCGATTTTTATCAGATATTGATCATCTTATCAATCTCATCAACATATTTTTTAAACTGCTTGTCCGTATCCTGCAGGTTTTTGACCGTTTTACAGGCATGCAGAACCGTGGCGTGGTCTTTGTTTCCACATTTATTGCCTATGATGGCTAAAGATGACTTGGTGTACATTTTTGAAAAATACATGGCTAACTGTCGGGCCTGTACAGTTTCCCGCTTGCGGCTTTTAGACTTTAACTTTTCCAGCGGAAGATCAAAATAGTGACATACGGTTTTCTGGATATTCTCTATGGTAATCTCCCTGGGTGTTTGTTTCACAAATCTATCGATGACACTTGCCGCAAGACTCAGTGTAATGTCCTTTTTATTCATGGAAGACTGAGCCAGGATGGATATCAGTGCTCCTTCCATTTCCCTGATGTTTGTATCAATCTTGGCACTGATCAGTTCGATGACGTCCTGTGGCATTTCCACACCGTCGTTGTGTATCTTCTTTTGGAGGATCGCTATCCTGGTTTCAAAATCGGGCACTTGCAGATCAGCAGATAATCCCCATTTAAACCTTGACATAAGTCTGGGTTCTATTCCGCTCATTTCTGCGGGGGCTGTGTCGCTGGTGATAATGATCTGTTTCCCGTTTTGATGCAAATGATTAAAAAGGTGGAAAAAAACATCCTGTGTTTTTGGTTTTCCGGCCAAACCATGGATGTCATCCACAATTAAAACATCCATCATCTGGTAAAAATGGACAAAGTCGTTTTGATTGCCGTTGCGGATACTGTCAATAAACTGATTGGTGAATTGCTCCGCGGTAACATACAACACTGTTTTCTCGGGGAAGTGGTTTTTCACCTCAATACCGATGGCATGCACAAGGTGTGTTTTCCCCAGCCCATTTCCGCTGTAAACAAGGAGCGGATTGAACGACGTTTTTCCGGGGTTCCTCCCCACGGCTATTCCGGCACTGCGGGCCAGACGGTTACAATCGCCCTGTATGAAATTGTCAAAGTTATAGGAGTCGATCAGCTGCGGATGGATATTCAGCTTTTTAAGCCCAGGGATAACAAAAGGGTTTGGTATCGTTCCTCCGGCTGTTTCCGACTGGAGGTTAACCGGCATGTTTATGGGTGGATTCTTCAGGGCCTTTTTGTTGAGTGTGGGGGCATGGATGGCATAGGGCTGCTGGTTGGCATGCCTGGTATTATCCATGATAATGCTGTATTCCAAACGACCCTCGGGTCCCAGTTCCTTTTTGATGGTCTTCTTGAGCAAGTCGATGTAATGCTCCTCCAGCCATTCATAAAAAAACTGGCTGGGTACCTGGAGCGTGAGTATGCAGTTTTGTAAACGTATGGGCCTGATGGGTGCAAACCATGTTTTAAAGGCATGCGGACTGATATTGTCCTTTATTACTGCCAAACAGTCTGACCATACCTTTTGAAACTGGTGATCCATTATCGCCTGCTGATTAGAAAATGTATGTTGTGAAAATTGGTTCGTCTTGACAATCAACCGTTGACAAAAATCAAACGACCGGTTAATGACAAAAACAAATATTGTTTAAAAAAAATGAAAAAAAAAATCATTTTGCACTTGTAATTCTTAAATTTTTGTTGTATGGGATTCGACAAAATTATTTTCCATATTTTGGTCAAAAAATACATTCATTGAACCTATATATGTTCCGCCATATCCGGCCTGACCTATCGTTACTGTCTGATCTCTTAAATTATTTATTTTTGCCGGCGGGTTAAGCAGTGTATGAGTATGTCCGCCAATAATGATATGGGTATGCTGCGTTTGCCGTGCAATGATTACATCACTTACTTTTTCTGATTCGTAACTATATCCCAGATGTGAGAGACATATGATCAGATCACATTGCTTTCTTCTGAGGGTGTTCTCCATTTCCCTGGCCTTGGCTATGGGATCAAGGTATTCTGTTTCTCCGTAAAGATTTCGGCTCACCAAGCCTTCCGGATCAATACCCAGACCGTATATCCCTATTTTCACCATTCCTTTTTGGAGGATGATATAGTCTTTGATTTTTCCTTTGACGATGGTATTGCTGAAATCATAATTGGCAGCAAGAAAGGGAAACTGAGCGAATGGCAACACTTCCTTAAAACCGTCTAAACCGTTGTCAAATTCATGATTGCCGAAAGCCACGGCGTCATAACCCATTTTGCTCATGAGTTTCAGCTCAGGTTCTCCTCCGTAGACATTGAAATAGGGTGTTCCCTGGAAAACATCTCCAGCATCCAGGAGCAGAAGATTGGGATCTTCCTGTCTGAATTTTTTGATCACGCTGGCCCTCCTTGCATAGCCTCCCATTCCGGGATAATTGGGATCGTTGGCAGGGTAGGGGTCAATGCGGCTATGGGTATCGTTGGTGTGCAATATGGTGAGTTTATGCACTCCCGCATCGCGTAAAGCAATGGCAGGAAGCCCTGCAAGTGTTGCTGCTCCCGCAACCCCAAGCATACGTAAAAACTGCCTTCTGTCAATGTGTTGTATCATTATTCTCTGCGAATTCGTCCGTCCAGTTCACTTTCGATTTTTAATCCCCGCTCATGCTGTTCTACCAAAAATTTGATGATAGCATCCCGTATGCGCAGGTTCAGGTACTCTGTTTGCATTGGTTCAAGAAAAAAGACCATGTTGTCACCGCCACCGGCAAGGTAGTCAGAAGTAAGAACTTTATAATTCCTGCCCGGGTCAAAGCTTTCTCCCTGTATGGTAACTTCTTCAACATGATTGTTGCTGATCAAAAGTTCAATACCTGAAACCGGCATCCCTACCCGGGCTTCGGCCAGATATTGAAACAATTCCTCAGTTCTGACTGGACTTAAAGTAAGCACAACCATTTCATTTTCAAATGGCATCAGTTCAAAGATCCTGGCCCTGGTCACTTCCCCGGCCGGAATACTGGTGCGCAACCCGCCATAATTAAGCAAAGTAAAATCAATACCTTGTCCATCCCCGGGCACATACAACCGCTCGCCTGTTTCCATGATAAGGTCTGCTACAAAATTATTGAGTAATCCCTCCGGACTTCCTCTTTCCATCGTATGGGCCGATATGGCAAGAACCTGGTTCATCTCCTCCTCGAGGGCAGTTCTGTATATGGCGATCACCGAATCAACGGCCATATCCTTTTCCGGGATATTTGAAACATCAACAGGAATGATTTCACCCTCAACGTAAACAGTGGGTGCAGGACGCGTACATGCCCCTAAGAAAATGAGTATAAAAACAATCCTACCGATTAAGGAATTTCGGTATTTAAACATCACAAATCTGAGGTTAGTGGAATATCAAAAAAGCAATATTAAGCTTTATTCAGGTAAAAAACAACCCATTTTGGAAAATATTTTTATAATTTAAAATAGTCTGATTAAAACACCTTTTTTTAGCACTCGTAAAACCTTAACTTACTAA
>REEA01000111.1 GCA_007695305.1 Bacteroidia bacterium | reverse complement strand
GCCGGAGACATGCCGGACATCTCTGTAACCAAGGTCCTGGCAGACATTAACGGAACCGGTGCCACTGAGTACAAAGAAGTGGGTGACGTACTGACCTATACTATAGAGGTGTGCAATACCGGAAATGTGACGCTCTTTAACGTAATTGTCAACGACCCGCTTACCGGGTTAAACCAGACCCTGACGCAACTTGCCCCCGGTGACTGTGTCTCATTCAGCACCAGCTATGTTGTAACACAAGCCGACCTTGACAACACCTATGTGCTGAACACTGTAACGGCCGTAGGAGAAGATGCCAACGGCAATGTTGTGGAAGATGATGACTATGAAGTCGTGATCAGTTGCCCGGAAGAAGTCTTGCCTGATATTACCGTAGTCAAAACGCTTACAGATATTAACGGCACAGATCAGACACATTTCACCCAGGCAGGGGATGTGCTGAACTATACCATTGAGGTTTGCAACACGGGCGATCTGACGCTGTTCAATATATTCGTATCAGATCCGCTAACCGGGTTCAGCCAGATCATTCCACAGCTTGATCCCGGCGATTGTCTGACATTCAACACCAGCTACACGGTGCAATACTTTGACGTGGACCGATGCTTTGTCCTGAATGTGGTAACAGCCACCGGTGAAGACCAGGACGGCAATTTGGTAACGGACATTGACCTTGAGTTTGTGGAATGCGAGGAGGTTGAGCAACTGTATGATTTCGGTGATGCCCCCGACGGAGCGCTGGCCTACCTGTTCCCGCAAGTGGTTGGGCAATTCCCCACCTGTGTGAGCGACGACGGCAACTTCATCCGCCATGGCGGCAACCATGAAATGTATTTCGGGCCTTCGGTAGATTATGAATCCGGTGGAAATGCCGGTTTCTGTCCGGACTTCACGCCCGATTTATACGACCAGGATGAATGCTTCATGGATGGAGATGCCGGTCTGTTATTCCCGAAAGCCTTTACTATTGTGGGCGATACCGGGTCGAAAAGCTATGCAGAGTGTTTAATCACGGATATACCAAACACCTTGTCTGAATGCACGATGGCATCCTGGGGTTCCGAGATTGACATCCAGGTGACCAACAACAGCAATAGCGTGGCTTATGTGAATGTGCTCATGGATTGGAACAGAAACGGTCAGTGGGGCGGTGGCGTAAACTGCCCGGATGGTGTTTTTGCTCCTGAGCATGTGCTGGTGAACTTCGTGGTGCCGGCAGGATATACCGGACCATTGTCGGGTGTAACACCTGCACCTCCGGACTTCCTGGTAGCTCCAAACCACGGATATGTATGGGTAAGGTTCTCCGTTACAGAGACGCCGGTGCCCGGTAACTGGAATGGCAGTGGTACTTTTAACTTTGGAGAAACAGAAGACTACCTGCTCTTCGTCAACAGGGTTGTTCCGCAGCCAAATCTTTACGACTTTGGGGATGCCCCGGAGGGAGCCATTGCCTATCCGCCGTCAACTGTCGGAAGTTTCCCCACCTGTATGAACACAGGTCCCGCGGGCAGTTTTGTGCGCCATGCAGGCAACAGCGAACTGTTCTTTGGTCCGACTGTGGATTATGAGGCAGAGGGCAACGCCGGCTGGTGCCCCACATTTGCACCAAACCTATACGACCAGGATGAATGTCAATGGGATGGCGATGCCGGACTCATCAGGCCTTCCGCTTACACCATTTTTGAGAATGCCAATGGCGTAAAAGAGGTCACCGTTTGCGGTGATGTGCTGCCCATTCACTGGCGCACTTGCAGGAGAGTCAACTGGGGACCACATGTGGATATTGAGGTTACCAACAACCTTCCGGGTGGTGCCACCGCCTATGTGAACGTGCTGATCGACTGGAACCAGGACGGCCAATGGGGTGGTTCATCTAATTGTCCCTTTGGGCCAGCTGCCCCAGAACATGTATTGGTCAACTTCGAGGTGCCAAACGGATATAATGGTCCCTTGTCTGCCCTGTCACCACCCTGGTTCCGTGCCGGGCCCAACCATGGTTATATTTGGAGCCGTTTTACCGTGTCTGATACGCCCGTTCCCGCCAACTGGGACGGAACCGGTGATTTTGGGTTTGGTGAAACAGAGGACTACCTGCTCAGGGTAAGGAGAGGATTTATTGTTGTAACCGATTGGCATGTGTGGGATGTCTTCGTTCCTGCGGCTGTTGACACCTGCTTCGCTGCCACCAATACGGTGACCCTTGGCGGAGAAGGTCCTTTTGTGGTTGAAGATGGCGGCAGCGCAGAAATAACAGCGGGCAGAAACATCAGGATGCTGGCAGGTACCAGGGTTGAAGCAGGTGGTTACATGCTGGCGCGTATCGTAACAGACGACGACTATTGCTTTGAAGAAGACTTCCGGGAAACAACCTCTGACGTCGCAAAACCAATAGAACTGACCGTTGATGATATCACAGATGCTCCGGTAGCCGGATTCAACATATTCCCCAATCCCACCACAGGAAAAATAACCCTGGAGCTACAGGAATACAGTGCAGCATCCGAGGTGAAAATAGAAATTGTGGGAATGATGGGTGAACGGATATATTCGGCCATAAAACCGGCCATGAGACAATACGAGCTTGACCTGTCCGGACAGCCGCGGGGGATCTATTTCATCCGGGTTTCTTTCGGCAGCTACACTGAAGCCAAACGGGTGATCAGGCAGTAAGTCCAGGCTGCAAAAAAACACCAGCGGTGTTTCTTAATGTTGAGACCACAATGTGCTCAAAGCGCTTCAAGACAAACATAACAGCAGGTTATAGATGCATAGAACGCTTTGAAGCACATTGTGGACGCGTTGACAACCACCATAATTGATGATCATTACCCGATGGTCTTCGTTCATTCGTTCTTTCCTGATATTCCCAAAAATCAGACAGGCTTGTTTGGGCTTATGGTTGCCGGCAATTCTGCATCATAAAACCCCGGATCCTACTGTCCTTTTTTCTTTCATTCTATTGTTCCCTTTCTCTTTTTTTGCAGTCAAATCGTTTATCGATCATCCATAAAGATTTCCTATCTTTGCAGAAAATTTAACAGTCGGTTTTTCGTTTTTTTTATGACTTGCTAACAAATTAACAACTCCCGGTGGAAGTTGTTAATCATCAATAAGTTCATTATCAAAATTCAGTCATTATGCATATCTCACACATCGAGCACATCGGTATCGCGGTTAAAAACCTGGAAGAGTCCATCAAGTTTTACGAGGAAGTGTTGGGTCTGAAGTGTTATGCCATTGAGGAAGTGGCCGACCAGAGGGTAAAAACAGCCTTTTTTATGGTGGGTCAGACCAAGGTTGAACTGCTGGAATCGACTGATCCGGAGGGTCCCATCGGTAAATTTATCGACAAAAAAGGGGAAGGTGTTCACCATATGGCTTTTGCCGTGAAGGGGATTGAAGATGCCCTTGCGACAATGGACGAGAAAGGGATTCGTCTTATTGACAAGGCACCGAGAAAGGGTGCTGAAGGTCTTGACATTGCATTCCTGCATCCAAAATCGACCCATGGCGTGCTGATGGAATTGTGTGAAGACAAAAACAAGTAGGGGGTTGTTATGGCTTTTGAAGACAAGATCAAGGAGTTGTTGCAAAAGCGGGAGCTGGCCAAGCTGGGTGGCGGTCAGAAGCGAATTGACACGCAGCACCAGAAAGGCAAACTGACGGCCCGCGAACGCATAGAATTGCTGTTGGACGACGGCAGCTTCGAAGAGTTTGACATGTTTGTGACCCACCGTTGTACCGAATTTGGGCTGGAAAACCAGCATTTCTATTCGGATGGGGTGGTGACCGGTTACGGCACCATCGATGGCAGGGTGGTATATGTGTTTGCCCAGGATTTTACGGTCTTTGGCGGATCACTGTCTCTGGCCTACGCGGAGAAGATCTGCAAGGTGATGGACAAGGCGCTCAAGATGGGCGCACCTGTGATCGGGTTGAACGACAGTGGCGGTGCCCGCATCCAGGAGGGAGTGAACAGCCTTGCCGGCTACGCAGAGATATTCCAGCGCAACATCATGGCGTCAGGGGTTATCCCCCAGATCAGTGCCATTTTCGGACCTTGTGCAGGTGGTGCCGTATATTCTCCGGCCCTCACCGACTTCATCATCATGAACAAGGAAAACAGCTACATGTTTGTTACCGGTCCCAAAGTGGTGAAAACCGTTACCGGTGAAGAGGTAACCGATCAGGAACTTGGTGGAGCAATGACCCACGGCAGCAAATCGGGCGTCAGCCATTTCATCGCCGACGATGAGAGGGAAGGCATATTGATGATCCGCAAGCTGATCAGCTTCCTGCCACAGAATAACCTTGAAGATCCGCCCATGGAGCCTTGCGACGACCCCATCGACAGGCTGGAAGATGAGCTCAACACCATCATCCCCGAAAATCCCAACAAGCCATACAACGTGAAGGATGTGATCTATTCCATCGTTGACTACAGCGAATTCATGGAGGTGCAGCGCACCTACGCCATGAATATCGTTACCGGCTTTGCAAGGTTCAACGGTATACCGGTGGGCATCGTCGCCAACCAACCCAACTACCTGGCAGGCGTGCTCGACATCAATGCATCCCGAAAAGCCGCCCGCTTTGTGCGTTTTTGCGATGCCTTCAATATCCCGCTTGTCACACTGGTGGATGTGCCCGGATTTTTACCCGGCACCAGCCAGGAATACGGGGGTATCATCATCCATGGCGCCAAGCTGCTGTTCGCCTATGGCGAAGCTACCGTGCCGAAAGTGACAGTCATTTTGCGGAAAGCATACGGAGGCGCCTATTGTGTGATGAGTTCCAAACACCTGCGCGGTGACATTAACTACGCATGGCCCATGGCAGAAATTGCGGTAATGGGGCCCAAAGGCGCCATCGAAGTTCTTAAAAACAAAGAAATCAAACAAATAGAAAATCCGGAAGAAAAGGCCGGCTTCATCGCAAAGCATGAAGAAGACTATGTGAAGAAGTTTGCCACTCCCTACAACGCAGCAAAATACGGTTACATAGATGATGTGATTGAGCCGAGGAACACGCGCTTCAGGGTAATCAGGGCACTGCAGTCGCTGGCTACCAAAAAGGATGTGAACCCGCCAAAAAAGCACACAAATATTCCGCTTTAGCAACATTATGCATCATCACCGGAAAAAGAACAGACACGATCAACCTGTGTAATTATGACTGTCACTATGCTTTTGAACTTACAGATGTTTTTGATGGAATATATGGTTAATCCGCCATTCATCATCCTCAGTGAGTTTACAACCCATGACCCCTATGGATTTATCATGGCCATGCTTGGTATGGGTATCGTTTTTACCATTCTGATATTGATCTATCTGGTGTTTTCAAACACGCCGAAACTGTTTACACCAGCTTTCAGACAAAAAACAAAGACCTTGTTCAAAAAGAAGCGTGCTGAGGACGTTCAGGCCGCGAAACTCACAAGCGAGCCTGAACCCGGGCCTGACCTGACTGGCGAAATCAACGCGGCCATTGCCGCAGCCGTCCACCTTTACCGTTCCGAACTACATGATTTTGAAGACACAGTGATCACCATGAAAAAAGTTTCAAGAATATATTCTCCCTGGAGTTCAAAGATATACGGCCTTAGAAACCTGAACCGGCCGTAGCATGCTTTGACAGGGATACCGGGTTCCCGCAAAAGAAAAAACTGATATAATGAAGAAGTATAAGTTTACAATTCACGGTAACGAATATGATGTGCACATCAAAGGTGTGGAAGACAACATCATCGATCTGGAGGTGAATGGGTCTGCCTACAAGGTTGAGGTTGACAAGGTGATACAGCCTGCCAAGACGCCCAAGCTGGTTCGTTCGCGGGTATTGCCGCCTGCGGCGGAAACCACTCCCGGGGAAAGCACCGGCCTAAAAGCACCAGTGGCCCCGGTAGGGAAAATACATTCTCCGTTACCCGGCACCGTGGTAAACATCATGGTAAAAGAAGGCGATACCGTGAAAGTGGGACAAAAACTGATGATTCTGGAGGCCATGAAGATGGAAAACAACATCGACTCCGACAAGGACGGCAAGGTGATTTCCATTCCGGTACGGCCCGGACAATCAGTGATGGAAGGTGATACCCTTATTGAAATAGGAGAATAACTGTTTTATGGATACCGGATTCTTTAGCTTTGTATATGAACAGGTGCTGGAGTTTGCAAGCCACACCGCCTTTTCAAACCTTACCTGGGGTCATGTGGTGATGATTGCCGTAGGCCTCTTTTTTATCAACCTGGCCATCACAAAACATTATGAACCTTTGCTGCTCATCCCCATCGGCTTCGGCATCATCATCGGCAATATCCCTTTCGACCTGACCGCAGATTTGCAAATTGGCATCTATGAGGAAGGAAGTGTGCTGAACATGCTGTATTTTGGCGTTCAGCGAGGTTTGTATCCACCAATCATATTTCTGGGCATCGGTGCGATGACCGATTTTTCCTCCCTTTTGTCGAAGCCGCGGCTGGTATTGCTAGGGGCTGCCGCTCAATTCGGGATTTTTGCCGCCTATGCCTTTTCTCTATATTTGGGGTTCGAACCGGCCCAGGCGGGCGCTATCGCCATCATCGGGGGTGCCGATGGTCCCACAGCGATTTTCCTTTCCTCCAAGCTGGCCCCCGAGTTTATCGGGCCCATCGCCATAGCGGCCTACTCCTATATGGCCCTGGTGCCAGTGATCCAACCTCCCATCATGCGGCTCCTCACCACCAAAAAGGAACGGGTTATCCGGATGAAGCCCCCCCGGGCCGTCCCAAAGCAGGAAAAAGTGATTTTCCCCATCGTGGGAATCCTGCTTACCACCTTCGTAATGCCTACAGCACTACCGCTGCTGGGAATGTTGTTTTTCGGAAACCTGCTTAAGGAAAGCGGTGTAACCAATCGCCTGGCAGAAACAGCCCGGTCATCACTGGTTGACATCGTTACCATCTTCCTCGGCCTCACCGTTGGTGCTTCTACCCAGGCTACGGTATTCCTTACCACCGAATCGCTGATGATCTTCGGCCTGGGTGCCGCTGCTTTCGCCATAGCAACCTTCAGCGGTGTGATCTTCGCCAAGGTGATGAATTACTTCTCACCGCCCGACGACCGTATAAACCCGCTGATCGGTAACTCAGGGGTGTCGGCGGTGCCCGACAGCGCGCGGGTGTCGCAGCATATCGGCCTGGAGTACGACAAAAGCAACCACCTGCTCATGCATGCCATGGCCGCAAACGTTTCAGGCGTTATCGGGAGCGCCATCGCCGCAGGAATCCTTTTGAGCTTCCTGGCTTAAAAAAGCAATTGCCTGTTATCTGAAATACACCCTGTAGGCCCAGGGCTCCAGTTGCATGCGGAGCTCACGGTCAAAGTCAACCGCTTCCTCACTGAACAGCTCCGTGTAGCTTCCCGGGAAAAGCTCTCCCTTGAATCGTACATCCAATGGCTTATCAGAAAGGTTCAGCACCACAAACACCTTGTCTTCTTCCTTTTCACGAACGAAAGCAAACACCTGCCGGTCATGATTGGTAGGTACGCGAACCATCTCACCGCCAAAAGCACCGTTCCACAGTGCACGGTTTTCTCTTTTCAGCCCCAGCAGGGTTTTATAGAAGTCATGGTATTTGAAGTCACCCCAGTCGATCTGGTCTTTTTCGAAAAACTCCAGCATACGGTCAAACCCGGCTTCCTGTCCGTTGTACAGGAGGATGGTGCCCGGTATGGTAGCTGTAAACACGGCAAATGCCTCCACACCGTCTCCCAGGCGGTCAAATTCGGTGCCTGCCCATGAGTTTTCATCATGATTGGTGATAAAATACATTTTGTATGATCCATAGGGGAAACCACCGGCATCTTCAACAAAGAAATAATTATCAATGGCCTTTACGTTCTTATCTCCGGCAGCAATGTCGTTCATGATGTGATGCAGCCGCCAGCCATAGCCTGCTTCAAAGGCGTATTCGTGCAATTCCGGGTTTTCAGCCTCCGCCAGCATAAAGACGGGCTTTATGGACTCCAGCTCAGTGCGTGCGCGGACCCAAAAGTCGGTGGGCACATAATCGGCCACGTCACAGCGGAACCCGTCAAGGCCGATTTCCTCAATCCAAAAACGCATCTCGCCGATCATGGCAGTTCGCAAAGCTTCATTGCTGTAATCCAACTGCAAAACATCTGTCCAGTCTTCGTTTGGTGGCATAAAGTTTCCGTCTGCATCTAGTTCGTAAAATTCCGGATTGGTTTCAGTCCAGTAGTGATCCCATGCGGTGTGGTTGGCCACCCAGTCCAGTATCACATACATGCCACGCTCATGAGCGCCGTCGACCACCCGTTTGAAGTCGGCCATGGTGCCGAATTCAGGGTTGATGGCTGTATAATTGGCAATGGAATAGTAGCTGCCCAGGGTGCCTTTCCTGTTTTTCTCCCCAATGGGCTGGATGGGCATAAACCAAAGGATATCCACACCCATCTCCTGCAAGCGGTCGAGGTGTTCCTCAAACGCGGCAAAAGTGCCTTCAGGGGAAAACTGGCGGGTATTGACTTCATAAATGTTGGCATTGATGCTCCACTCCGGGTTGTTTACCCTGCTGATCACTCTTTCGGCCGCCCGGTCATCCCTTTCTGTAGCAGGACCACAGGCAAAGATGGAAAAAGGGGCTAAGACCATTAATAATCTCCTGGTGATGTTTGATTTTTTCATTTTCATTTTGATGATGATTTATGGTTTCAGGTTCTGTTGCAAATTTCGATGCCGGTGTTTCTTTATTCCCTTAGCGGGATGTCAGGATTTCGAAACTGTTGGGATGCATGTGTACTTCCAGCACTCCCCCGGCAACGCTGAATATGTTTTCAAAGTGGCTGTCAAATCCATGATCTGCCATTCTGCCGGGAAGTTCTATAAGAATGGTTTGTTCCCGGTTGCTTCGGTTAAACAGCACAATGGCATGTTCGTCAAAGTAGGAGCGGCTGTAAGCGTATATATGTGGTTGTACTTTGAGTGTTTGGAAGTCCCCGTAGAGGAATGCGAGCTTATCGGTGCGCAGGTGGGTAAGCCTGGCTGCGTTTTCGCGCACCCAAAGTTGTTTTTCTGTGAGGTTTTCAAACTTCATGGGTCTGCGGCTGTCGGGGTCGCTGGCACCGGGCAGTCCGATTTCATCACCATAATAGATTACCGGCACCCCGGGGATGGTCATGATGAAGGCCGTAAGCTGCGAAAGTTTGTTGTAGCCGATAGGGTCGCCCACACCGATTTCACGTTCCCAGCCCGGCTCTGTATCGTCTTCATCAAAGCGGAGGTCACCCCCCGCCAGAGAGATGAAGCGGGGCAGGTCGTGATTGCCGGTAATATTGCCCATCAGGTTGTTAAAACCATAGTGGTCAAAGCTTTGGTGAATGCTGTAATCCAGGGTCTCGAAAGAAGCATCATCCACGGCAAACACCGTACGGGCATCAAAATAGAGATTGAAGTCGAATTGCCCGTCGAGCAATCCGCTGCCCACATAGCTGCCGATCAGTTCACGGCTTCCAAAGGTCTCACCGATCTGGAAAAGACGTTTGTTATTGGGGATCATGTAATCTTCTTTCAGTTTTCTGGTAAGGGTTCTCCAGAATTCCAGGTGAACATGCTTGGTGGCATCATGCCGGAAGCCGTCCATGTTGAAGTTGTCGATCCAGAAAAAAGCGCTGTCCGACATCAGTTCGGTCACTTCCGGGATGGTAAAGTCGAGGCTTGGCAGGAAGGTGTCAAACCAGGTTGTCAGGCGATGCTCATCCCACAGACGTATGTTTTTGCGTCCGTCAGGCAGGTTCAGGATGGTGGCCCAGTGCGGGTTTTCTTTGATGATGGGGTTTTGCTCATGCACGTGGTTGGACACAAAGTCGAGCATCACGCTGATGTTGTTTTCGTGGGCTGAGCTGACCAGCTCATGCAGCTCTTCTTCCGTGCCGAAACGGTGATCAACGGTGGTGAGGGTTATGGGCCAGTAGCCGTGATAGCCTGTGTATTTCCGGCGCGGCTCCGGAAACTCCCTGAACGCTTCCAGCGGGTTCTGGGTGATGGGCGACATCCAAACGGTGTTGATGCCCAGCATCTCAAAATAGCCGTCGTTGATCTTTTCCGTGATCCCCGCCAGGTCTCCTCCCCAAAAGTTGGCCCTGTCGGCCACTTCAGGATCATCCACCGGGTCGTCGTTGTCAGGGTTGCCATTGTTGAAACGGTCAACCATCATGAAATAGAGGATGGTTGCCTCCTTGTCTTCGCGGCTTAGCTGCACCGGATCCATAACGGGCCGTCCATAATGCAGGGGTATCAGCAAATCGTTGGAAGGACCCTGCTCGTTGAATGCCCATACCCGGAGAAAGCTCCTTTGCATATCGGCAGCATCGCCGGGCACCTTCAGCCTGATCTGATCTTCTTCAACGATCACACGGTCGTGGGGCAGACGGAAATTTTGCCAGAACACAAGCACTTCCTCAACCTCGTTTTTAAGCCCGAGGTTTATGGTGTAGCGTCTGTGGCTTTCGGGGTAAATGTGCGGTGCGTGTGTCCTGTTGACCTGTCCCACTTCCAGGAGACTGTTGTATCCGCCCACGTTATTATCAACCACCAGTGGGTTGTTTGGGTCGAGCATGTCGCGCCCGTCGGCCTGGATCAGATATTGATAGCGCCCGGGGTTGAGCCGTAGCTCCGTTTCCCACACGCCGTCGATGAGATTCATGGGAATGGGGTTCCAGTCGTTCATTTCCCCGCGCAGGCCAACATTTCGATAGCGTTCGCCCAGGGGGTCAAAGGTGAAAGTAAAGCGTTCGCGCTTGCTGCGTTTTACAAGGATGCTGTAAGCCTCTCCTCCTATCCATACCTTCATCTCCGACAAATGGGGTACGAAATTTGACAGGGTGATCAGCTCTACTGTCTGCTTGTCGCCGGCCAGCAAAAAGGCCAGCCGCTCTGAGCCGGTTACCGAGTCGATCTGTGCCTCTGATCCCAACACAAAGTAGTCGGTAAGATATACAAGGGTCGTTTCTCCTTCCAGTTGCACGGGCGAAGCCAGACCATAGATATGTTCTCCCTCATGAAATAGGACGGCCGGTCGTTGTCCGCAAGCCGCCAGCAGCAAGCCCGCCATGAGTACCAGGGCCGCTTTTATCCATTGTTTTTTTAAGTTTTTCATAATATATGATATTGATGATGGTTATTTTGCAAGGTTAAGTGGCTATGAATCAAACAGGGTGTTTTGTCCGGGTGACTTCAGGCGCCCAAGGTGTTTGTAGGCTATTTCTGTGGCCTCTCTGCCACGGGGCGTTCGCATGATATAGCCTTCCTGTATGAGGTATGGTTCATATACTTCTTCGATGGTGCCGGCATCTTCGCCAACGGATGTGGCCACATTGGACAATCCAACCGGGCCGCCTTTGAATTTGTCGATGATGGTTAAAAGGATTTTGTTGTCCATCTCATCCAGCCCGTATTTATCCACGTTTAATGCCGACAGGCCATAGAGGGCGATGTCCAGGTCGATATCGCCGTTGCCTTTCATCTGGGCGAAGTCACGTACCCTTCGGAGAAGGGCATTGGCGATACGCGGGGTGCCGCGGCTTCGGCGCGATATCTCCTCTGCTGCCTCATCGGTGATCTTGACTTTCAGGATGCCCGCCGATCGTTTGATGATGCTGTGTAAGAGTTTGGCATCATAATAATTGAGCCTTGAGGTAATCCCAAAGCGGGCACGCAGGGGTGAGGTGAGCAACCCTGAGCGGGTGGTTGCGCCGATGAGCGTAAACGGATGCAGGGTCAGCTGTATGCTGCGGGCGTTCGGCCCGGTCTCTATCATGATGTCGATACGGAAGTCCTCCATGGCGGAGTACAGGTATTCTTCCACAACCGGACTTAAGCGGTGTATCTCGTCGATGAAAAGCACGTCGCGGGCTTCCAGGTTGGTGAGCAGTCCTGCGAGGTCACCGGGTTTGTCAAGCACCGGACCTGAGGTCACCTTGATGCCCACACCCATTTCATTGGCAATGATATGTGCCAGCGTCGTTTTGCCGAGGCCCGGCGGGCCATGCAACAACACATGGTCAAGAGCTTCATTGCGCTGCGAAGCTGCACCAACAAATACCTTGAGGTTTTCTACCACCTTGAACTGCCCGGTAAAGCTGGAAAAACTCCCCGGCCGAAGTGTCTGTTCTATGATACGATCCTCCCTGGTCAACTTGTCGGTCGAAGGGTCCAGGTTTTCATTCATCGGTTTTCCTGTTCTGACATGAAAATTTTCCACGAATTTACGAAGATTATTTGATCCTTCCGCAGGGAAGCTGATTGACGGCAGCAAACTGCTCCCCGCTTACGGAATTTGTATCTTTGCAAAAAGCAAAAAAACAATGGACTGGGCAAAAAAATTGTCGAAGCGGGTTTTTACACTCAAAAACCCGGAAGACTTTTTCAGTTTGGCACTGGATGTATTTCATTTTCAATATGAAAACAATAAAGTATATCAAACTTTTTGTGACACGCTGAGGGTGTCACCGGCGGATGTGACAAAAATTGAGGAAATTCCCTTTTTGCCCGTTGAACTGTTCAGGGGTGGACATGTAAAAGCCTTTGATGATGAGGCAGCTCATACCTTTGTCAGCTCCGGAACCACAGGTGCTGAACCCTCTGTGCATCCTGTCAGGGACGTGGGTCTTTATGAAAAAAGCTTTGTAAATTGTTTTCGCCGGTTTTACGGTGAACCGGGCTCGTGGTGTATCCTTGCTCTTTTGCCGTCTTACCTGGAAAGAAAGGGTTCATCGCTAGTTTATATGGCAAAACGCTTGATCGATTTAAGCGGGCATCCCGAGGGTGGTTTTTACCTGGACGACCTTGACGGTTTGGCTGACAAACTAAAAAAGCTGAGTCGTGATGGTCAGCCCATACTTTTGCTGGGGGTGAGCTTTGCCCTGCTCGACCTTGCGGAGCAGCATCCCATGCCATTGAAAAACGTCATCGTGATGGAGACGGGGGGCATGAAGGGACGTCGAAGGGAGATGATCAGGGAAGAGCTGCATCATGTTTTGTGCAGCGCGTTTCATCAGGATCGTATCCATTCGGAATACGGCATGACGGAACTGTTGTCTCAGGCTTATTCACAGGGTGGTGGCAGCTTTGCCTGTCCGCCCTGGATGAGCATCCTCATCCGCGACAGCCATGATCCCTTGACGTTTACCGGCCACCAACGCACGGGTGGTATCAACGTGATAGACCTGGCAAATATTTATTCCTGCAGTTTCATTGCCACCGGAGACCTGGGCCGCACTTATCCTGACGGACACTTTGAGGTGCTTGGACGTTTCGACAACAGTGATGTACGTGGCTGTAACCTGATGGTGGGCTGATCAGGATCGTATGCGGATGGGTCAGGCTTAAATGGCGCCACCCATCATCCGTATGAGGAATATGGCCGAAGCCATCAGCAGGAAGGCGCCGCCGAAATAGGCGGTGCGGCGGGCATAGGCGATCCCCAGCTGTTTGCCGCCGGCCATGCCACCCATGCTGAGAATGAAAACGGCGACACCCACCATGAGCGCTGCAGTCCACAAACGCATCTCAACAACACCAATGGCCACGCCGGCAAGGAAAGCATCCATGGCCGTTGCCAGGGAGAGGATCACCATCACCCGGGGCTGGTTGATGTCGAAGACTTTTGTCCCGGGATGGCGCCGCCGTGCTTCCATGATCATCTTCAGCCCAATGATGCCCAATACGGCAAAAGCCACCCATGTCTCCATCCCCGCGAAGCGGTGCCGGATAACCTCACCCAGCCAGTAGCCAGCCATGATGAACAATATGTGTGACAGGGTAAATGCCAGGGCGACCTTCAGCGGCACCCCCGGTTTTACCAGGCCGGAAACAGAGCTGTTGCTGATGGAAATGGTGAAACAGTCCATCGCAAGCCCCAGTGCGATAATCAGCAGGATGAGCGTATCCATGGCTTGTCTTTTACAATGTTGTGGACGGTGTTATGTTAACAGCGACAAAATCTTTTCCAACCCTTTGCGGTCTTCTTCGTCAAAAGCGTCCAGCTCTTTGCTGTCCACATCAAGCACCCCGGTGATCTTTCCCCGGGCATCTTTCAAAGGTACGACAATTTCGCTGTTTGACCTGCTGTCGCAAGCAATATGTCCCGGAAACTCATGCACATTGGGGACGATGATCGATTCTCCCCTGTTGATCCCTGCCCAGCACACACCGGTGTTTTTTGCCAAAAGCTGGCAGGCCACCGGGCCCTGGTAAGGCCCGGCGATGAGTTTACCATTGTCCAGCAAGTAAAAGCCGGTCCAGAAAAAATGATTCATCTTGTGATGGAGCACCGCTACGATGGTAGCCAGCTTTGAAGTTTGATTACCGGGCTTCTCTAACAGTTCTTTGAGCTGCTCGTAAATGCGCAGGTATCTTGCTGCTTTGTTTTTTGCTTTTTCAGGAGTGCTTCGCACGTTTTTTCCGGTCATTTTTTCTTTGTTTTTTTGATGTTGATGTGGGCCACTTTCATCACATTGTGGCCGGTTCCAGTTCTACGGTGAAGTGCCGCATGATGGGTGCTTCCTTTGTGATGCGGTATCCGCTTGTGATTGTATCGCGCCTTTGCAAAATGTTTTCCAGGCATGCGGCCACATAGGCCATATGGTTGTTGGTATAGACCCTTCGCGGAATGGTGAGCCGGAGCAGTTCCAGTTTCGGATACCTGTTTTCACGACTTACCGGGTCGCGATCGGCCAGCAGTGTACCGATCTCCACCCCGCGCACACCGCCTTCAAGATACAGTTCTATGGCCAGCGTTTGAGCCTGGAACTCCTCTTTTGGGATATGTGGCAGTACTTTTTTGGCATCCACGAAAACCGCGTGACCGCCGGTTGGTTCCTGGCAGGGAATCCCCTTATCCTTTAACAGTTGTCCAAGATAAGCAACCTGACCGATACGGGCCTCCAGGTAATGATAGTCACAACCCTCCTTCAACCCCTGCGCCATGGCTGCCAGGTCGCGGCCCGCCAGTCCGCCATAGGTCAGGTAACCTTCATACAATATACAATACATGCTGATTTTGTCAAACAACTCCTTGCTGCGGCATGCCAGAAAGCCCCCGATGTTTACAATTGCATCTTTCTTGCTGCTCATGGTGGCGCCATCCACATACGAATACATCTCATGAACAATGTCGCGTATGGAATGGTTCACAAATTCTTCTTCTCTCATTTTGATGAAAAAGGCATTTTCTGCAAACCGGGCGGCATCAAAAAAGACGGGGATGCCGTATTTTTTGCACAAGGCACTCACATCCCTGATGTTTTGCATGGACACGGGCTGCCCGCCGGAGGTGTTGCAAGTAACGGTGATGATACACAGCGGGATTTTTTCGCGGGGGTGGGCGGTGAATACGGCTTCCAGTTTGTCCAGGTCTATATTTCCTTTAAAGGGATGATACAGGGTGGTGTCACCTGCTTCGTCAATGGTACAATCTATGGCAGTGGCCCGGCGATATTCGATATGGCCTTTGGTGGTGTCGAAATGTGCATTGCCGGGAACCATGTCGCCTTCTTTGATTATGGCCGAAAACAAAACGTTTTCTGCGGCTCGTCCCTGGTGTGTGGGCACAAAGTAGGGCATTCCAAGCAACCGGTTGATCACCTCTTTCAGCTTAAAGTAAGATGCTGAGCCTGCGTAGCTTTCGTCGCCCATCATCATTTCGGACCACTGGTGGTGACTCATAGCACCGGTGCCCGAATCGGTCAGCAGGTCGATAAAGACCTGGTCGCTGCGCAGGTTAAACAGGTTATACTTCGCTTCTTTGATCCATTGCTCCCGCTCTTCACGGGTACTGCGATGCAACGGTTCTGTAACTTTTATTTTATAAGGTTCTGCAAATGGTAGTTCCATGGTATAGAAATGTTTAATTCCTGATATAAAGAAATGAATAAATGAGCATGGCAATGCGTTTGCCGGCAGGAATTAAAAAGGGTAGGTGTCGCGTCTTTTCAGGTTGCGGTATATCTGTTTTGGGATGCAGGTATTTTCCATGGCTCTCGTCCTGTGTGTCGGTTAAAAAGCGCCGGTTTGCTTTGTCAAATATGCTTTCCGGCAGGTTCGTCCCGGTGGTTGCCTGTTCAGACAGCGGCATACATGCGTATGTCACGCAAGCACAATTTTATGACCAACAAATATACGAAACTGAAAATAATTTTCACACCTTTTGACAGGTTGACAGCCATAAAATAAGTTGTATCTTTGGGAAGCGGGTTTATGCATTGTTTTGGGACTGATTTGTAATGCAGAAGCCTGCGCTGAAACGGCGACGGATGATTGATATACACTTAGCTGTTTAACCCAATAAATGCATTGCCATGGGCTCTATTGCGCGTTTTATTCTCAGGTTTTTAGGGTGGAATATTTATTCCAGGGTTCCGCTTGATATTCCCAAGGCGGTCATCATCATGGCGCCACATACCAGCAACTGGGATTTCATTATAGGCCGGCTCGGGTTTTATGTGTATGGTATTTCTCCGAAGATCATCATCAAGAAGGAAGCCTTTAAGCCTGTTCTGGGAATCCTGTTAAAGTGGATGGGCGGCATACCGGTTGATCGAAGCCACAGCCAGAACCTGGTTAAGCAGGTTACAGAAAAATTCAATAAAAGCGACAGGTTTTACCTGCTCATCACCCCCGAAGGCACCCGCCGGCGTGTAAACAAATGGAAAAAGGGATTTTATTTTATTGCACTCACTGCCAAAGTGCCCATATTCCTGGGCTTTCTTGACTACAGGAAAAAGGAAGGGGGTATTGGCAAGATGATCTATCCCAGCGGCGATTATGAGGCCGACTTCAGGATCATAGAAGACTTTTACCGCGACAAGGCAGCCCGCCACCCGGAAAAGTTCAACCTGTCAAACACTGCTGAGCGTTAATCACCAATTCCCGGTTCCGCCATTCTACTGGTTTAAAAACAGCCTGGTGAAAAGCATGAACTGCAGGTAGTAGGCATCATAGTCTCCCAGGTTGATTCCCAGGTAACTGCTGCTGCCGCCAAGGGCAAGGGCATAATTATCGCCCAGGTCCATCCTGATACCCAGCGAAGCGTAACCGCCAAAGCCGATGCCATCGTCACGGAAATTGTAATAGGTGTCGCCAATGTTCCTGATGTTGTAATTGGCTCCTTCGATGCGTGCCCTGTTTTCGCGCACCCTGGTATTAACCATACTCACACCCGTTTCAAAAAACGGATGAATGGTGTTTTCCCTTGAAATAACCGTGTGTTGTAAGCCAAGCCTGATTTCCGACCGCTCCTCCACACCGGAAAGGGGATAACGGACCACGTTGTCGCCTTCTATGAAGCTGGGCCGGTCCAGCTTGATGGTAAACTGGTCGGAAGCACGCAGCCTCACAAAATTGAATTCACCGTGGATGCCCGTTTTTTCCGACAACAGCAAAACGCCAAACATCCCCACCGTGATGGCGGGTGAATAGGACATGTCGAGGGGAAGTCCATGCAGTTCAAAGTCATAACCCAGTGATTCCCGGATGCGGTTGTAGTTGTGCTGCCGGTTGAGCGTTTCTGCCAGGCTGTGACGGCCTGTTCCATTATAGTAGTTGGCCGTGCTGTTGTTGGGAAAATACCCTCCCAGGTTCAGGCCATACACAAAGTTTATGGTGCGGAGCTCTTCATCATGGTCATCCGGGGCACCGGAATAGAGGAGGATGTTGCTTTGTGCAACAGCGGTTTGTAACAGCAATGCGGTGAAGATACACACCACCGGGATTGCTTTGTTGTATATGACTGTAAGAAACCTCATTTGCCGCTTATCTTTTATTATTTTGTGTCAATTGTGAGAAATAGCTGTCGAGCAGGTGCGAGGCAGCCTGGTACGCGCTGAATTTGTGATCTGCCACCAACTGTTCTATCTCTTTTAACTTTTTTGAGATAACGGGGTTGTTATAAAAATGTTGGCTGAGCGCTTCATGTATTGTTTCGTGCAGCCTGTGTGTCTGCTGTCTGTTTCGCTTTTGCTGAAAATGCCCCTTCTCTTTCATGGCTTCCTCGTGCTCCCTGATCATGTCCCACACGGCTTCAATCCCGTTTTTGGTGATGGCGGAGCATGTAATCACCTTGGGTGTCCATCCTGTTGGTGGCGGGGGAAACAGGTGGAGGGCGTTTTCGTACTGCGACCGGGCGGCTTTGGCTTTTTCGATGTTGTCGCCATCGGCTTTGTTGATGGCCATACCGTCGCACATTTCGATGATCCCTCTTTTGATCCCTTGCAGCTCGTCGCCGGCGCCGGCCAGCATCAACAGCAGGAAAAAGTCTACCATGGAATGCACGGCTACTTCTGACTGGCCCACGCCCACGGTTTCCACAAAAATGATATCATAGCCGGCTGCTTCACAAAGGATAATGATCTCTTTCGTTTTGCGGGCCACCCCACCCAACGAGCCCGCCGATGGGGAAGGCCTCACAAAGGCATGGTCGCTTACGGAAAGGGTTTCCATGCGGGTTTTGTCGCCCAGGATGCTTCCCTTGGATATGGCGCTGCTGGGATCCACTGCCAGCACCGCGATACGATGACCCTCGCTGATCACATAGCGGCCAAGCGCCTCGATAAACGTACTTTTTCCAACGCCCGGCACCCCGGTGATACCTACACGAAGAGACTTTCCGGAGTGCGGGAGGCATTGCTCAATCACCTGTTGAGCCAACGAATAATGGTCTGACAGCGCACTTTCAATGAGGGTGATGGCCCGGCTCAGCATCACACGGTCGCCGGCCAGAATGCCTTTCACATACTCACCCGCAGGCAAAAGCTGCCGTTTGCGCAGGCGAAAGCTGTTCGCCGCCTGTTCGTTTACCGATGACGGCTGCGGAATACCTTTACTCACCTTCAGGGCAGAAGGCTTGTCACGATCATTTCCGGCCGGGTTGTTTCCCATAGTGTGCTTGCCTTAGGTGTTACGCAAAGGTAATAAAAAACCACCGCAAAAATGGTGGTGGCAGCCCTGCCGGCCTGCTAGCAAAAACATAAAGCCCGGCTATAGTTCATCAAGATCGGACTTTTGTTTCCTGGTAAGACCTGCTACCACCAACTCGTAGGAATGATCGATCCACTCCATAATGAGACTGTCGGCCAGGGAACCATCCATCAAAACAGTCATCCAGTGTTTCTTATTCATGTGATAACCGGGTCCGACCGCGGGATAGCGCTCACGCAGGCTGATCAGCTTTTCCGGATCGCATTTCAGGTTGACAGACTCAAACCGGTCAACATCAGTCAGGGCAAAAAGCTTACCCATCACTTTATAACACAAGGTTTCCCGGTCAAATGGAAAGGATTCCGTAACACCCTTCTTGGCAAGGCAATATTCGCGGAAGGCTTCAATATGCATGACAATGGCTTTTCTTAATCTTTATAAGAAACAAAGATATAACATTCTGCTTGCTGCAGCCTGGCACTTAAACAATCACATAATTACGGGTGTTTATTTATTGATCAAAAAATTGTGTCATAAAAAAACATCATCATGTGGAAAGAACAAAATAATCAGCTTATCAGGAAGTTTGAATTCAATGACTTTACAGAAGCCTTTGCTTTCATGACCAGGGTGGCATTCCTCGCAGAGAAGCATAACCATCATCCCGAATGGACCAATGTGTATAACCGGGTAGAGATCCGTTTATCCACACACGACGCGGGAAATGTGGTGACCGATAAAGACCGCCGGCTGGCCGAGGATATTGACCGGATGTTTTCATAGTTAGTGGATTACACCAAGGCCGTGCAAGTAGCCACATAAAAAACTTAACGGCATAATAAAACGGATTGGCTGGCAAAAAGAAGGGCAGATGACAGGGCGATCAAACAACAACCGGTCATACAATTAGCTTGTGAACAACACCAAAAAACGGAAGAATAACAAAACCCTTCACCCATATTCCATACAAGCATTGATATTTATTTTGGTTACTTTTGTAACAGGGTTCCTGATCCGGGGTCACGGGATTATGACCGGGTCCGTGAATCGGGCTGCCTTTGGCAGCGCTTTGTGGTTAATGTCCATCATCCATATGAAACAACTATACCTTCTGCTGTTTTTCTTATTGGGAATGCCAAACATGAACGCTGCCGGTGAAGAACCTGCAGGGGAGTTTTCTGCTGGGGAGGTTCTGCTGCAGGATTTCCACACACAGCGCGATGACATCGGGCAGCACACCCTCACCATTCACATATCCCCTATTCCAGGTGCCGGCTCGGTAACGGTAACCCCCGATCAGTCGCACTTTGATCCGGGCGACATCATCACCATCACCGCCACCCCCGCCGCACAGGGCTGGCGCTTCCGGAACTGGACCAACCAGGATGATGAAGAGGTCAGCAAGGATTCATTATATACCTTCTCCATGCCCGGCCACGACCTTGAACTGACCGCCAACTTCGTGGATATAAACATCATGAAGATCCATGATGTGTTTGCCCTTCCGGGAGATACCATCCTGGTGGAAGTGGAACTCATTAACCGGATGGATACAGTTGTAGCATTTCAATATTCGACGGTTTTGGAAGAAGGGTTTTCTTACATACCAGGGTCTGCAAAACTAAATCCCGAGAGAGAAAACGGGCATGGAATAGGCCCTTCTGCACTTCCAACTGGTGAATTGA
>REEA01000021.1 GCA_007695305.1 Bacteroidia bacterium | reverse complement strand
AATTAATCAAATTATGAACAGATTAAATAGACTACTATGTCGGCGGCTTTCGACGTCTCGCATCTGACCTGAATTAAAAGCATGAATAATACAGGTTATAGATTTACAGGATTATTTCCGGTACCTGCAGCAGTCATCACATCAGAAGATCTTTACTTCAGCTTCATCCAGGTACAATACGATCTTTTGGATGCGTGCATACCCCATTTTTTGCAATATACCGGCATAGGCATTCATCTGGTCTTCGTGCTTTGCGTAGGTTTTTCCGGTTTTGTAATCAATGATGGCACACTGATCCTCCAGAAAGACGACCCTGTCGGGACGATAAAACGCGCCATTTTCATCAAAAAGCCCCGCTTCACTTTTTGAGCTGACTCCTTTGACAAAATAAGGGGCCACCGAATGGTGCTCCATCATTTTCCTGATCTTTCCTGCCCACGCATTCTTTCGCTCAGGGTCAATGTCGCCTGTGGCATGCAAGCGATCCAGCACGGGTTCAATATCTTCCGGTGAATGGATGTTTTCCATTGCACGATGCAGGAGGTTCCCGCGCTCCAACGGGTCGGGCTGCCCTGACAACACGCTGTGCTCCCTCTGGTGCGACCTCATACGAACGGCCCGGCTCCATGGGTTAGACAACAACTGCCTGATATGGGGTTCCAAATCCCCGGCCGCCTTGTCTTTTTTCACCGGCGGCACATCCTGCCCGAACGCATAACTGTCAATATCTTCCTTCCATAAGCCTTGTTCCTGCAAAAAACCATGAAGCATACCATTCACACTCTGTGGCTTGTATTTTTTTTGTTCTTTTTTCGAAATAATAAAAAGCTTTTTTGACGCACGGGTGAAGGCCACATAGGTGGCGTTGAGCATGTCCAGGAAGGTCTTCTCCATCTCCTCCCTGAGGTCTGCCTCGAATGGTGTTCCTTCCAGGCTGGATTTTGTCATTTCAAACCATTGGGCAGGAATTTCAGGGATGCCGCTTCCGGCACTGTCGGTCCACAATCCTTTCCTGGTAAGCCTGTCAGATGTTTGGCTGGCAAAAGGATGGATAACAACGGGAAACTGCAAACCTTTTGACTTGTGCACGGTCATCACCTGCACGGCTTCCACACCTTTAGGCACAACGATGGAATAGTCCCGGCTGTTTTCTTCCCACCATGATATAAAATCGCCAAAGGAAGGTGTGTGTTTTGCAGAAAAATCATAAACAGCATCCATAAAAAAGGCGACGAAGGGATTTGGGGGTGTTTGATGTGCAAAAAACATCCTTACAATGGCCTCACAACCGTCGTAAAGGTTCAGATGCGCAAAATCCCGGAATGCAAAGGAAATGCCGTTTCGTTGCAGCAGAGATTCCAGCCCGTCACAGAGGTTTTTCCCATGGTCAATATTTCTTCTGTAAAGGCCGCTCTCTTTCAGGCTTTCGTGCAGAGATGCCGTATCACCAATGCGCCCGGTTTTTACCAGGTACGACAATATCTCAGCCGCTGCGATGGTTTCATTGGGATTGGCCAGCAGCCTTATTATGGCCACCATAAAATTCACTTCATCCGATTGGTCAAGCAGCAGCGACTCCTTCGAAATTACCGGGATGTTTCGACCAAGCAATTCACGAGCCACCATGCTTGCTTCGTTGTGAAAGCGGCACAGCACGGTGATGTCGCTGAGGGGGTGTCCGGTTTTGCTGCAATGCTGAATGATGTCCACCACTTCATTCAGCGTTTTTTCTGCTATTTCCTGCCGCCCGTTTCCTTCGGCAAAACGGATTTCCACATAGCCCTCCCCTTTACCGGGCGAAATATTCTGCTGAAGGTCATCATAAATTTTTTGCACATCCTCTCCAAGTAAACGCCTGGTATGTGTAAAAAAGCGATTGTTGAAATCCACCACGGCCTTTGTTGACCGCCAGTTGGTTTCCAGGGGCTTACCCTCGAAATTGTTTGCAAGGGTCACTTCCCATTCCGGGCGTGACAAGGCATGCAGTCCCTTTGTAAGCTTTGGCAAGGCGGCGAACTGTTCCACATCACCGTTCCGAAACCGGTAAATGGCTTGCTTACCGTCTCCCACCACCAGGCTCATGTAACCCTCCGACAGCCCGTTCTCTACCAGTGGAAGCAGATTCTGCCACTGCAACAGGGAGGTGTCCTGAAATTCATCGATCATATAATGTTTATAGCGCTCACCCAGTCGTTCATAAATGAAAGGAACGGGCTGACGGCTGACTATATCGGCAATCTTTTTATTGAAATCAGATATGTGCAGGATGACATTCTCCTCCTTGATCTGCTCCAGCATTTTTTCCACCTCACTAAGCAGTGCCAGGGGGAAAATGGTCTTCAAAAGCGCCAATTCCACGAGGTATGCAGACAGCTTTTTTGCTGCCAGTTTCTGTATGTTTTCATAATGGCGGGTGATGTCTTGCCTGATCTCCATGATGAGGTCCCGGTCGTTGGCGCTGCATTTGGCCGAAACCCATTTGTCTTCAGAAAATGTGGACTGCACGTAGCTGCCGGGCACGATCTTTTCCCGAATATTGCCTTCAGCCAGGTGGTAAAAGTATGCTACGATCCCCTGTTTGCCGCGATAAAATGCGGATACGGGAATGCTTTTCTCCCTGATCAGCCTCAAAGCCTCACCGGCCTCGCGCCCGACCTCCTGCTCAAACCTGCGGGCAGACTGCCGCAAGCGCTTTGCCAAAGCTTTAAAGTCCTGAATCGGTATGTCTTTTATTTGCTGAATATACAGGATGCTTTCTTCATCGGTAAGGGTTTTTGCCATGCCGGCAATTTTCTGCTCTATGCGGGTATCCAGTTCATCATCGGCCTGGTTCATCATGTAAGTAACGAGGAGATCCGTAATATCCTGCTGGCTTCCTGCACGGTTTATCAGCAGGTCAACGGCCTGCTTCAGCAACATGTCGGTGTCCAGCTCCACTTCAAACTGAAATGGGATGCGCAGGTCGAAGGCAAAAGTCCGGATCACCCGGTGAACAAAACTATCGATGGTACTTACAGAGAAGTCGGAGTACCGGTGAAGGATCTGTTTGAGGGCCTTTCCCGCGTTTATTATCAGTGTATGCTTATCGGGGATATGGCTTTTCTTTTCATTTTTCCAATCGGAAATGATCTCTGAGAGCAGTTTTTCTCCCTTTCTGTCGTTCTGCGTGTTTTGCAGCGCGGCTATTTCGCCGATGGCATTGATGATCCGTTCCTTCATCTCGGCGGCAGCGGCATTGGTAAAGGTGATGGCAAGGATGTGTTTTACCTTGCCGGGATCAGGCAGTACCAGCTTCAGGTATTCTTTTACCAGGGTATAGGTTTTACCGCTGCCTGCCGAGGATTTGTAAACGTGAAAGTTTTTGGGCATGACTTATACAATGTTGGTGTAAAGATACGTTTTTTGATATAGGCAGATGTTTGCTTTCGGCTGGATTATGCTAAAGCATCTCTGCGTTTATGAAATAGTTATGCTAAAGATTTCGGTCACATACAAATTTGATGTTTTGGATTATCGATTTTTCGATTGTCGATTCTCAATGTCCGAATAAATATTTTGCCCGGTTGTGATATTTTTCCTCGCAAGGGCCGCAAAATTATACACGCAAAAACCGCGAAGAAGAGTCATTGGTTCAATAAGAGACAAAGCGTATGACAAAGGATATAAAAGTTAAAAAGCACTCGGGTGAGAAAGAAGCGTTTGATCCCACTAAGCTTCATGCTTCATTGCGTCGGGCAGGGGCTTCAGAAAGCATGGCCGACAAGGTTGAAGAGGCGATCAGGCCACGGCTCGAGGATGGCATCACCACCGGGGCGTTATACCGAAAAGCCTTTCAGGAGCTAAGAAAAATACAAAGCCCTTCGGCGGCGCGGTATAGCCTGAAGAAGGCCATCATGGAGCTTGGTCCATCGGGCTATCCTTTCGAACATTTTATTGCTGCCTTGCTTAACAGGATGGGCTATGAGGTGGAAGTTGGGCAAGTGATACAGGGACAATGTATAACACATGAGGTGGATGTGGTGGCACACAATGATCATCAGCAATTTATGGTTGAATGCAAATACTACAACAGCCAGGGAAAAAACTGTAATGTGCGGGTTCCATTGTATATCCGGTCACGTTTCCATGACATTGAACAACGGTGGAAATCCACTCCCGGTCTCGAAAAGCGAAGCTTCCACGGCTGGGTGTTCACCAATACACGCTTTACCACCGATGCCATGGATTACGGACGTTGCGTAGGACTGCGCATGGTTAGCTGGGACTATCCCAAAAACGAGGGTTTAAGGGAAATGATTGAAAAAACAGGCCTTTTCCCGGTAACGGTAATTACCCACCTCAACAAAAAACAAAAACAGCAATTGCTGGAACAGGATGTGGTTCTTTGCAGGCAATTGCTTGAAAAGCCGGGCATTCTGGACCAGATGGATTTGGGAAAGTCCAAAAAGAACAAAGTACTGGAAGAGGTGCGCGAGCTGATTGACGAGTCTTAAAACAGGCAAATCCGGTGCGTTGTTTCCAATGCAAATACCCGGTTGTTGCTGAAGCCTATTCGAAGGCTGGGTTTAAGAAAAGGGGGCTGGGAGCTGGAGACTAAAGAGCGTCTGGAGACTTAAGGGAAATTAAGTAAGCAGTAATTAGTATGTAGTAAAAGTTAGTAGTAAGTATGTCATTGATTTTTTTCACATTTATGACCTTTCGACAATTTCACCTTTCGAC
>REEA01000131.1 GCA_007695305.1 Bacteroidia bacterium | reverse complement strand
GGTTTAACTATTACAACTTCTTTGGTGGCGGACGTCCGGGCCTTGGCTGGGACAGCGGCGTCAACTTCTGGGACGGCGACAATGTGTATTTTGAGTTTGCAGAAACAGCCGACGGATATAATTTAGAAATCCACATCCCCTACACGCACTTTGAAGCACAAGATGGATTTGAACTATCGGAAGAAATTGCTTTAGAAATACAAGTTGCCGACGTAGATGCATTGTTGATTGAAGACCAGGCTGGAAAAACAGTAGTATTCAACAACACCATTTATCCTGGCAGCAACTGGAACGAACCATGCTGGTGGGGATTAGGAGTCTTGCTTGACTTCCCCGCCGATGACGACGATGATGACCAGGACCAATGGCAAGAAAAATCGTATGAAATAAACCAGGTGTTTGATGAAATCACTGTTGATGGTTATATGGATGAAGATTTCTGGGCCAGTGCACCCTGGGAAGATCTTGTAAAAATTGTTGATGAGGATGAAGAAGAATGGGATGATGCTGACCTTTCAGGACGCTTTAAGATGGTTTGGCACGAAGATCATGGCTTTTATGTCTTTGTAGAAGTTATGGATGATATCCTTATAGACCGCAATGACGTGATTGATGCCAATCCTGATGAAGACGTTGATGCATGGCATGCGGATATGGTTGAGGTCAACATCAGACCCCAGGGGCGCAGACCGGGCTATGATCCTGATGATCCCGATTTATGCAGATATGATGAGCATACGTTTCAGTTCCGGTTTAACTATTACAACTTCTTTGGTGGCGGACGTCCGGGCCTTGGCTGGGACAGCGGCGTCAACTTCTGGGACGGCGACAATGTGTATTTTGAGTTTGCAGAAACAGCCGACGGATATAATTTAGAAATCCACATCCCCTACACGCACTTTGAGGCACAAGACGGGTTTGAACTGGCAGACGAAATTGCCCTTGAATTGCAAGTTATTGACAAAGATCATCTGATTATTGAAGATCAAAACGGACGAACCCTTGGTTTCAATAATACAATTCATCCCGGACAAAACTGGAACGAACCCTGCTGGTGGGGCAAAGGAGTTCTGGTGGAATCAGATGAAGATGTATCTGTTGAACCCATTGACACGGCAGAAAAAATAAAAGTGTATCCCAACCCGGCATCAGATCAGCTATATGTAGCCAATATTGAAAACGCCGAATCATTAAGGGTCATAGACCTTTTGGGTAATACATTGTTAATCGAAACCCTTGACAACAACCAGGGCGATGTAACATTAGACATTTCTCAGCTAAAAAGTGGTGTGTACTTTTTACTTACCAGTGGAGCGGGGACTACTCAAACAATTAAATTTATAAAGCACTAAAATTTATGGGTTATTAAAACCGGGCAACAGTGGGTGTTGTCCGGTTTTAATGATTCAACACAAAGCTTCATTTTAAAAGACAGGATATTCTATGTCAAAACTATCGCAGAAGAAGAAAATAAAGCTGATCTCTTTGGCCGAATACATTGTATATGCATTTATTATAATCTTTATGGTTATCATCATCGTTTTCATTTTTTCTTAAAACCACCAAATTCCTGAACTTATGTACAAGCACATCATTCATCCGGGCTCCCTTGGCCATATGCTGTTAAAGATCGTGTTTCTCTTGCTGTTTATATTCTATATGCAACCAACAGCAGCGCAGACAATAGAAATAACCGGCACCGTAACGGACGACCAAACAGGCGAAACGCTGCCCGGGGTAAACGTTGTAGAGGTTGACACACAAAGGGGTGTTACAACTGACGCCAATGGTGTCTTCAACATATCTGTCGCTTCAGAAGAGTCTATGCTTCGGTTTTCCTTTATCGGTTATCTGACCGAACAGGTTCAAGTTAATGGCCGACGAATCATCAATGTTTCTCTGGCCCGGGATATTGTTAGTTTAGAGGAATATGTTGTTGTTGGTTATGGGCAGCAAAGCAAAAGGGTGGTTACCGGCTCTATATCCAGCATTGATTCCGAACGCCTGGAACGTATTCCTGTGACGAGCCTTGATCAGGCCATCCAGGGGCAGGCAGCCGGCGTGATGGTAACCCAGAATTCCGGCGCACCGGGAGGAGCAGCATCCATCAGGGTGCGCGGTGTTTTTTCGGTTACAGGAGGCAATGAACCTCTGTATGTAATTGATGGTGTGCCGGTTAACACAAACCCCATGCAGGTTGAGACAACAGCCGGCACCCAGATGGGGAATGCACTGGCATCATTAAACCCCAATGATATAGCATCGATTGAAATTCTTAAAGATGCATCCGCTGCTGCAATATACGGAGCACGTGCATCAAGAGGCGTAGTACTGATCACCACCAAACGTGGAGAAAGCGGTGAAGGAAGGATTAGTTTTGATGCTTATACAGGTGTTCAAAATGTACGGAAAACCTATAATATGGCAAATGCCACCCAATGGGCAAGTTATCAAAACTATCTGGCTGAAACAGGCAATTCTGCTGCCAACCCAGACTGGGAAGATCCAACGGTACTGGGCGAAGGGACAAACTGGCAGGATGAAATTTTCGGTTCAGCCGCCCTGCAAAGTTATAACCTGAGATTTTCAGGAGGCACCGACCGTTCAACATACAGCATTTCAGGCAATTATTACGATCAGGATGGAATTATACTGAATTCCAATTTTAAAAGATATTCCATCAGGGCCAATAGTGACAACAAAATCAATTCATGGTTTAATGCCGGGAGCAGCATCTATTTCGGCCGTACTGACGACAATTATGTGAATACCGATGATGAATACCACAGCGTAATTGCTGAAGCCCTGAGACTTTCACCGGCGCTTCCACTAAAAGATGAAGATGGAAATTTCGCCGGCCCTACGGGGGTCTTCCTGCCTGATATCGATAACACCGTAGCAAAGCATACTGAAAAAACACAACAATTGTTGCGGAATAAAATAATCGGGAGTGTGTATGGTGAGATACTTTTTTCAGACAGGCTAACATTTAGAAGCAGTTTTGGGATCGACTACACCAACACCAACCAAATATGGTTTGAACCTTCATTCGAGCGTGGCGGTATGAGCAACGAAACAGCCCGGCTTAATGAATGGCGCATGGAGCATACGCAATGGATCAATGAAAATATCCTCACATACACCAATTCTTTTGGAAAACATAACGTCAATGCTTTGCTTGGCTTCAGCGCCCAGGAACATTTCGGCAACGGCGTAAGGATATCAGGTAATGACCTGATTGATGAATCACTGCCCGCAATTAACCTCACAAACCCCGACACACGCACTGGCCAGGGCTGGAAATACCACGGCGCTGTCTTGTCGCAGTTTGGGAGAATTACATACGATTACGACACAAAATACCTTTTAACAGCCAATATCCGCAGAGACGGATCGTCCAAGTTCGGCCCCAAAAACCGTTATGGTGTATTCCCCTCCGTATCAGTTGGCTGGCGGCCAACGGAAGAACCATTTTTAGAAAATCTTAAAGACATTTTAGAGGCCAGGCTGAGGTTCGGTTATGGCCAGGTAGGCAGTGACGCCATACCCGACTATTTCTTTATTGCAACATTAAATACCACAGATGTTTACTATGTCTTCAACAACGAAAATAACGAAGAGGTGTATGCCCCAGGCGCCGTCCCAACCAGGTTGGAGAACCCTAACCTGCATTGGGAGGCCTCCGAAGAGTTTAACTGGGGTGCAGACTTTTCATTCCTGAACAACCGTCTGAACCTGACCCTCGAATACTTCATCAAGAACACCAAAGACATGCTGATACAGATGCCAATTCCCGCAACATCGGGCATAACCCAATGGCCCTGGGTAAATGCAGGGAAGGTGCAAAACAAAGGACTTGAGATCGAACTGGGCTTCCGTAAAGCAACAGGCGATTTTCAATACAACATAAGTGCCAACTTTTCGAGCATCAACAACAAGGTCAAGTATCTTGCCAGCGAAAACGACCTGTATTACTTTGGATTACCCGGGATAGGCACTTTCTCTCTAACCAGGGAGGGTTATCCGATCGGTGCATTTTATGGCTTTATTGTGGAAGGCATTTTTCAGGATCCTGAGGAAATTGAAAACCTAAACCAAATTGACGAAGAAGGTAATGATATATATTATCAACACAGAAACACCGCCCCAGGAGATTACAAGTTCAAAGATATTAGCGGGGATGGGATGGTCAGACCCCAAACAGACCGCACCATCATCGGCAGCCCTTGGCCTGACTTTACTTTCGGCCTCAACATGTCATTCTCTTATAAAAACGTTGACCTGGTAGCCGTTATGGATGGTGTGTATGGCAACGACATCGTGAACATGCCCAAAATGTGGATGGAAAGCATGGGTGGCAGATCCAACATAAGCCAGGATGCATACGAGAATTTCTGGACCCCCGACAGGAAGAGCGACACTTATCCGCGGCCAACCATTATCGACCCCAACGATAACAGCAGGTTTTCTACCAGATGGCTGGAAGATGGAAGCTTTTTGCGGATACGGACTGTTACCATAGGCTATACGTTGCCACACCACTATGCAAACGCCATGAGAATGGAACGCCTGCGGGTATATATATCTGCACAAAACCTCCACGTATTTACAAATTACTCCGGATATGACCCCGAAATCGGCTCCTATCGCCAGGATGCAAGAGCTACAGGTGTTGACTTTGGACGGTATCCCTCACCCAGGACCATTTCAATCGGAGTTAATATGGGACTATAGCCTGGAAATGCTTTAAGAAAAAAACACAAATCAAACAAAAAACCTACCATCATGCAATGTTCATATCCAAAAGCAAAGCGAAATAATACAATTACGTATTCTTTTTCTTTTACCGTAAAGTTTTTTTTCTCGCTGTTGGTTTTCCTTCTCATGTCATCTTGCGAAGACTTCCTTGAGAGAGATCCCCTGGATCAAATCACAACAGCCAATTTTTACCAAACTCCCGAAAACGCCATAGCCGGTGTTAACGCAGCCTACACCCCTCTTTACCTGCTATACCAGGAGTCAAGAATGTGGACTTTTGATTTTATGGGTGATGATGCTGACAAAGCCGGAGGGGGCCCCGGCGACAGGGCTTTTGTTACACAACTGATAAGCTTTGAATTCCAGACAAATAATGAGGTTTTGTATGACATCTGGAGGTTCGGCTACCGGGGGGTCTATTACGCAAATGTCGCCATCGAAAAAATTTCCGGCGATGACATTGAAATGGATGATCAGTTGAGAGAAAGGCTGCTTGGTGAAAGTTATTATCTGAGAGGACTGTATCATTTCTTTCTTGTCAGGATATTTGGTGATATTCCGCTTTATACTGCCGTTCCTGACCCAAACGACCTGCATGTCTCGCGCACCCCTAAAGAACTTGTCTATCAGCAAATCATTGAAGATTTGGAATTGGCGGGATCTAAATTGCATGCAATACCACTCTCTAATGAGAAAGGGCGCGCAACAAAAGGATCTGCCTATGGTATGCTGGCAAGAGTGCATCTTACCCTCGAAAACTGGCAAGAGTGTATTGATGCCTGTAATGAAGTGCATGACATCGGGTATCATATCCTTATGCCTGACTATAAAGACTTGTTTAACAGGATTTCTAATGAAAACAACCCAGAGTCTTTGTTTGAGATTCAATTTAAGTATGATGAAGTTGCCCGGTACGGAGGTTCAGGGAATATGATCCCTGAATTTATTGCTCCCCGTTACGGAAGCCGCTTTGCAAACAGCGGCTGGGGCTGGGGTGGCGCCACACAAGCTTATATTGATCTTTTTGATGCGGAAGACCTCAGAAAGCCGGTGATCTTGCTGTCTCCGGGTGATTCGGTGCAAATGCCAAACGGGAACTATTGGGTTTATGACCCGGATAATATACAAGGCCTGGAGCACAATCCCACCAACACATATTTCAGAAAGCTTTTTGATTACGGATATATTGACAATGTTACGGGAATGATGATGAACTCGTCGATCAACCATTACATTCAGCGCTATACAGATGTGGTACTGATGCATGCCGAGGCCCTGAATGAGCTCGGTAATCAATCGCAGGCACTGGATTATCTGAACCAAATCAGGGAAAGAGCATTTGGTAATTCAAACCATAATTATTCAAACCTTTCGCAGGATGAGATCAGGGAAGCTATATTTATAGAAAGAAGAATAGAGTTTGTGATGGAGCAAAACAGGTGGTACGATATCGTCCGCAAGGGACCGGATATAGCAGAACAGATTTTGCATGCCGCCGGCAAAGAAAGTTTTGATAAAAACATTCATCTTATCTTCCCCATACCGCAGCGCGAAATTGACCTGAATCCAAACTTATTACCGCAAAATCCGGGCTATGACTAATGTCTTTTTGACAACAAACTGTCAATATAAAACTTTTGTCCGAACATAAACACCTTACCATAGTCAGGTTACAGTTAAATTTATCTACATGAACGCAGCAACGCCTATACTTTCATTCAAAGAAAAGCTGTCATACGGATTTGGTGACCTTGCTTCGGTTTTATATTGGCAGACATTCATGCTGTATTTTACCTACTTCTACACCGATGTGTTCATCATCCCGGCAAGTGTCGCTGCCACCATGTTCCTGGTAAGCAGACTTTTCGACGGGATCAATGACCCGATCATGGGCATGATTGCAGACCGCACAAAAACACGCTGGGGTAAATTCAGGCCTTATCTGCTTTGGTTGTGTGTGCCTTTTGCCGTTTCCGGTGTCCTGGTTTTCACTACTCCCGGTTTTGGTGAAACAGGCAAAATCATATGGGCATACTCCACCTTTATCCTTATTATGCTGCTGTACACAGCTATAAATATACCCTATACAAGCCTGCTGGGAGTCATTTCACCAAACTCCCAGGACAGAACTTCGGTGTCATCCATCAAGTTTATCTTCGCTTTTGCGGCAGGGATTATCGTTTCGGCAACCTTGTTGCCCATGACTAAAGCATTGGGCGGTGGCAATGACCCGAAAGGATGGCAGTTGACGTTTGTGGTGTATGGCATCGCAGCAGTGATCTTTTTCCTCATCGCTTTCAAAGGAACACGCGAAAGGGTTTTGCCCCCAAAATCACAAAAACCATCCATAAAAAAGGACATCCAAGCCCTGTTAACCAATAAACCATGGCTTATCCTCCTGGCAACAACCATTACCTTTATCTTGTTCGTTGCCATAAGAAGCAGCGTTACAGCACATTATTTCAAATATTTTATTGGTGAACAAGCTGTAAAGTTACCTTTTACCGAAAATCATGTCTATAGCTTTGAAACGCTTGTGTCTGCCTACAATACCATTGGGCAGCTTGCTTCATTGCTTGGAGTAATTGTGATCCTGGCCGTCTCTAAAATCCTGGGAAAGAAGAAAACCTTCATAGTATTCTTTATTATCGCAATTGTATCAACAATGGCATTGTTTTTTCTTACGGCAGAGCATTTGGGCCTAATCTATTTTTTGCAGATCACCGGGTCGATGACCGGCGGGCCCCTCAGCGTTTTGCTATGGGCTATGTACGCTGATACAGCTGATTATGATGAGTGGAAACACGGACGCAGAGCAACAGGGCTGATCTTTTCGGCTTCCACTATGTCGCAAAAGTTTGGCTGGGCGATTGGGGCATACATAGCCCTTTCCCTCATGGCAGGAATCGGGTTTGAACCAAACGTTGAACAGTCGCCCGACAGCATTAAAGGAATACATCTTCTGTTTAGCTTAATTCCCGCGATGATAGGCATTGTCTCTCTGCTTATTTACCTGGCTTATCCTTTAAGTGAACGCAAGGTGGAACTAATGACGGCTGAACTTGAAATAAGAAGAAAGGAGTCTGAATAACTTTTTAGTGAATGCACTGGTATGAAATACGGCTATTTCGATAATAAACTGAAGGAGTATGTGATCACGCATCCATCAACCCCGGCATCCTGGAGCAACTATCTGGGTGATACACGCTATGGCGCGATTATCACAAACAACGCCGGTGGATACAGCTTTTTCAGATCAGCCGTACAGGGGCGTTTCATGCGTTTTCGCAGCAATACAATACCCATGGATCAGCCGGGACGCTATATCTATTTCCATGATATGGTGAGCAGGGAATCATGGTCGGCATCATGGCAACCAATGGCAAAACCTTTGGATGAGTTCGAATCTGTATGCCGGCATGGCACAGCATATAGCATCATCACGTCCAGACACCGGGGGATCACATCGGAAACAACCTATTTTGTTCCATTGGGTCAGGCTTTTGAGTATTGGCTTTGCAAACTCACTAATCATAGTGATAAAAGCAGAAAAATCAGGGCATTTACTTTCGTAGAACATGCTAACCATTGGCACATGTATCACGACATGGTCAATTTGCAGTATTCACAATATATTCTTAAATCCCGTGTAGAAGACAATATCATAGAACAGGGGATCAATGTGAATCTGACTCTTAAAGAGCAAGGTTCAGCCAACGAGGCAGCCAAATATTCTTTCATCGGGATAGCAGGATCACCTGTCTCGGGGTTTGACACAGATCGTGAAGCTTTTCTTGGGCGGTATGGGGATTATAAAAGTCCGGAAGTGGTTTTGCAGGGCGCATGCAAGCAGTCGATGGCCGAAGGTTATAATGGTTGTGGCGTCTTGCAAACAGAGGTCGGGCTTAAGCCTGGCGAAAGCAAAGAGTTTACTGTTGTTTTGGGCATTGGAGGTATTAATGATACTGGGAAAAGGGTATTAGAAGAAGCCTGTGACATATCTCTTGTTAAAAACCGCCTGAAGGAGCTTGTTCAGCATTGGCATAAAAGGCTCAGCCATTTTACAGTAGAAAGCCCCGATAGTATGTTTAACAGCATGATGAATACCTGGAACCCATACAACTGCCTGGTTACATTCGCATGGTCTCGTGCTGCAAGCCTTGTTTACGCCGGCGAAAGAGATGGTTATGGATACCGTGACACGGTTCAGGATCTGTTAGGTGTCATACATATATTGCCGGAAGAGGCAAAAAAAAGATTGGAGTTGATGATCACAGGTCAGGCATCTACAGGAGGTGCCATGCCTGTGGTAAAATTCGTTGACCATAAACCGGGTTTGGAAAAAGCCCCGGAAGAATCACAATACCGTTCCGATGATTGCATGTGGCTGTTCAACGCCATCCCAACCTATGTAAAAGAAACAGGTGACATAAACTTTTTCAACAAAGTGCTCCCATATGCCGATAAAGGTGAGGATACGGTGCTTAACCATATGAAAAAGGCGATCATGTTCAGCCTGGAGCGGACCGGCAAGCGCGGTCTGCCATGTGGGCTGCTGGCCGACTGGAATGACTGCCTTGAATTGGGTCATGCCGGAGAATCGGTTTTTGTTGCACTCCAGTTGTATTATGCGTTGGGGGTTTATGCTGAAATCACAGAAATGCTCGGCCTCGAAAAAGAAACAAACTGGGCTAAAGAACAACAATTGACATTGGGCAATAACATTGAAGCCCATGCATGGGATGGCAGATGGTACCTGCGCGCTTACAGCGAAAAGAGCCAAGTTTTTGGATCACAAAAAAATCAGGAAGGCAGTCTGTGGCTTAACCCGCAAAGCTGGGCCGTTATCAGTGGTCATGCAGATCAACAACGTACCAAACAAATTCTGCAAGCCGTCAAAGACCGTCTGAGCACAGAATACGGTGTCATGATATGCGATCCTCCTTATGTAAATGAAGAGCTTTCCGTAATTAGAGCAGTCCTTTTTAACCCGGGGATGAAAGAAAACGGCTCGGTGTTTAACCACACACAAGGATGGATCGTAATGGCTGAAACACTCGCGGGTAATGGCAACAGGGCATTTGAGTATTTTAGGTCATCGATGCCGGCAAGCTATAATGAAAAAGCAGAGATCCGGCAAATTGAACCCTATGTGTATAGCCAGTCCACACACGGCAAACACAGCCCCCATCACGGCGCATCCAATCTGCCATGGCTTACAGGCGCCGCTGCATGGGCTTATTATGCTGCCACACAATATATTTTAGGAATCCAACCTGAGTACGAGGGCATTTCAATCAATCCATGCATACCAAATGCGTGGAAAAAAATAAAGATACACAGGGAGTTCAGAGGTAAAAAAATGAACATAGAAATTCGCAACCCTAATAATAACGAAAAGGGCGTTGCAAAGATCATAATCAATTGTCAGGAAATCAAAGGCAGTTTAATCCCTGTAAATATGCTAAAAAAAACTAATGAAATTATCGTTGTTTTAATTTAGTAACTTTCATGTTGTGTTGTGTTTTAGTGTTTTTATTTGTTAGGTTGGTTGATGGTGTGTTCGGGTTGCGGGGATCTTATGTTTTCCAGATCCCCGTTAATCCGAACATCAATTATTGATTTAAAACAGAACACCTGGATATGCAGATATTTACAAAACAACAAACATTCAAAAACACACAATTATGACTCAAATATTAGGGGAGGCTTTACCGAACATCCCCTGGGAAGATAAACCCGCTGCATGCATTGAACCTATGTGGCGGTTTAGTAAAAACCCAATTATCGGCTGGAATCCGACAAAAAACATCGCAAGGGTTTATAACAGCGCCGTCTTACCGCACAATGGCTCTTTCATTGGTGTTTTCAGGGCCGACCATAAAAACGGAAGAGCCAACATCCATTTCGGACGGAGCAGAGACGGTGTTCACTTTGAGATAGACGACCATGTGATCCCCTGGAAGAACACAAAAGGGGAGCCTGCCCCTGTGAGCTATGCTTATGATCCGCGCCTTGTTAAGATAGACGACACTTTTTATGTAGTTTGGTGTGATGATATGCATGGCCCTTCCATCGGACTTGGTTACACCAAAGACTTGGTCAATTGGATCAGGCTGCCCAATCCCCTCATGCCGTTCAACCGGAATGGCGTGTTGTTCCCAAGAAAGGTCAATGGAAAGTATAAGCTGTTAAGCCGTCCCAGCGACAGCGGGCATACTCCCTTTGGAGATATTTTTATCAGCGAAAGCCCCGATCTGATTCATTGGGGGAATCATCAACGAGTGATGGGAAGAGGCGGCAAAGGCTGGTGGCAGGGCGTAAAGATCGGCTCTGGCCCTACCCCGATAGAGACCAGTGAAGGATGGCTGTTGTTCTATCATGGCGTTTCTTCAACATGCAACGGTTTCGTATACAGCCTGGGAGCAGCAATTTTGGATACAGATAACCCTGTTAAAGTAAAATACCGATCTGGAAATTACCTCCTTACACCTCAGGAGCCATACGAAACCAGTGGATTTGTCTCCAACGTTATATTCCCCTGTCAAAACATATACGATGCAGAAACAGGCAGGATCGCCATTTATTATGGTGCTGCAGATACCTTTACAGCGCTGGCTTTTTGTCGTGTCGACGAAGTAGTAAGCTATGTAAAGGAATATCACGAAAACATTTAAGCTTTTTACTAATCATTTAAACGTTGTATCATGGTCGTTATTCATTCTTATCCGTGGGCGGTATTCCTCCTGTTTATCACTATGTTGTGCTGGGGTTCATGGGCCAACACACAAAAAATGGCAACCAAAAAATGGCCTTTCCAATTATATTACTGGGACTATGCCCTGGGTGTGCTATTGCTTTCGCTGCTGATGGCCTTCACCGCAGGAAGTATTGGCAATGAGGGACGTAGCTTTTTGGTGGACCTTGCGCAAGCAGATGCTTCAGCCGTTGGTTCTGCTTTCCTGGGAGGCGTTGTGTTCAACATTGCAAATATCCTGCTTGTAGCTGCCATAGCTATTGCCGGGATGGCAGTCGCGTTTCCGATAGGTATCGGGCTCGCGCTTGTAATAGGTGTCGTGGTCAACTATATCGCAACGCCATTGGGGAATCCTTTGCTGCTCTTTGTCGGTGTCGGCCTGGTAACCTCCGCTATCGTTCTGGATGCCCTTGCCTACCGTAAACTACCCTCCTCCACACCGAAATCAACCTCCAAAGGTGTGTTGATATCTCTGCTGGCAGGTTTCCTGATGGGCTTCTTTTACAGGTTTGTAGCCGCATCAATGGCCACAGATTTTGCGAACCCGGAAATTGGACGACTGACTCCATACACGGCATCTGTTATTTTCGCTATGGGCCTGCTGATCTCTAACTTTGTATGGAACACCATCTTCATGTATAAGCCGCTGGCCGGAGAAAAAGTCACATACCATGATTATTTCAGCAAGGGCACCACGCGCCTGCATCTTATAGGCATCCTGGGGGGTGTGATATGGAGTATCGGTATGACTTTAAACATCATAGCAGCCGAACAAGCCGGGTTTGCCATCTCCTATGGCCTGGGACAAGGAGCAACTCTTGTAGCAGCGTTGTGGGGCGTTTTTATCTGGAAAGAATTTAAAGGAGCCAAAGGGGTGAACGGATTGCTTGCAGCTATGTTTGCATGTTTTGTCATCGGCCTGACATTGATCATCCTTGCAAGGCTGCTGTAATTAGTGTCTGTCTTTAATGTCCGATTACAGATCAGACACTTGAGTTTATTGACGGACTCTTATCAATCATATGTATATAATATTGTTTTAATATCTTTAACTGATCTTTATGGGAAAATCAATTTTAGTTATCGGCAGTTCAAACAGCGACATGATAGCTAAGGTGCAACGCTTGCCCCAGCCGGGAGAAACCGTAATGGGCAGCGAGTTTATCACCGCGGCAGGCGGTAAAGGAGCCAACCAGGCTGTTGCTGCAGCACGAATGGGCGCCGATGTAACGTTCATGGCCTGCGTTGCAGATGATTCTTTTGGACTCAAAGCCATCGAAAATTATAAAAAAGACAACATCAACACCTCTTTAATAAAAATTGAAAAAGGGTATCACTCAGGCATAGCCATGATCAATGTGTCAGAAGACGGAAACAACAGCATAACAATCATCCCGGGTGCAAACATGCGCTTGCTCCCAAAGGATATTAAAAGCTGCCAGGACGCCTTTGATCGGGCTTATTCCGTGTTGGTTCAGCTGGAAATACCCATGGAGACAGTGGAAGCCATAGGGAAAATGGCCGTGAAAAAAAATATCCCTTTTATTCTGAACCCGGCACCTGCTGCAGAAATATCGCCCGGCTTGCTGAAAACCGTTTCCGTTTTAACACCCAATGAAACAGAAGCGGCCTTACTGACCGGGCGGACAGAAGTCAGGGATGAAGATATTCCCGCAATGGCCCGTGAATTGTTTAAAAAGGGCGTCCCAACAGTGATCATCACGCTGGGAAGCAAAGGTGTTTATTTACACGATAAGGATTTCCAGGAGTATATCCCGGGATATAAAGTAAAAGCAGTAGATACCACAGCGGCTGGCGATGTGTTCAATGGTGCCCTGGCAGCGGCTCTTACCGGCATCTCAGATATGCGGACAGCCATCATTGTTGCTCAGCGTGCAGCAGCCCTCTCTGTAACCCGCATGGGGGCCGAACCCTCCATCCCTACAGCTCAAGAACTGGAACAACATTTTGATGACATCATCGGTTAATTATTAAAACAATGAAAAAAACCATTTCAACATTAATATTCTTCTTATTTTTCCTGATATCACTCTCTTTTGCACAGGTTAAACTCATTTTCGACACCGACATGGGTGGAGATGCCGATGACCTGGGCGCACTTGCCATGTTGCACAATTTAAAGGATGCCGGTGAATGCAAGGTTTTGGCCATCATGCTGTGGAGCAACGAAAAATATGCCGTTCCGGCGGTCAATGCCGTGAATATTTTTTATGGCAACCCCGACATCCCCATTGGAGTCCGTGACAAAGAAGCACCAATGGACGACGACTGGCGATACAACAAACCGCTGGCCAAAGCGCTACCATACGAACTTACAAACCAGGATGTGCCGCTGGCAGTTGACCTGTACAGAAAAACGCTGTCGCAGCAAGAAGACAGCAGCGTGGTTATCGTAACCGTTGGACCGCTTAAGAATATCAAAGACCTCCTGTTATCGCATCCTGATGAATACTCAGAACTTACGGGTCAGGAACTCGTGGAACAAAAAGTTAAAAAGTTCGTGATCATGGGGGGTAAATTCCCTGAAGGTGAATGGGAGTGGAACTTCTCAGGGTTCATGGAAGGGGTGAGCATTTTTGTGCTGGAGAACTTACGGGTGCCCATTGTTTTTTCAGGGTATGAGCTTGGTTACCAGATAAGAACCGGCCCCAAGCTACAAAAGCTCGGGCCGGATCATCCACTCTATATTGGTTACAAGCACTTTAGCAAACACGCACCCTGGATGGTTGAATATTATGAGGAGGGAAAGATCACCCCCAATGCCACATACGACCAAACAGCAGTATTGTTTGCCGTTAGGGGAGGTTTAGGAAAGTACTGGGAAAAGGTGGAAAACGGGTATTGCATCCCCGATGAAACCGGGGGAAATATTTGGAAAACAGTGGACGACAGACCTACCAACCATGCATACCTAAAGCTCATCAAACCCCCTGAAGAAATGGCGGAGATCATATATGCCATCATGTTAAATGAAATGTAAACCCTTGCCTGATAACAGATAATACCATACTTATGCATTTCTCAGCAATAGACTTCCTTGTTTTTTTCGGCTATTGCGCCATCATCCTGGGTATTGGTCTTTTTATCGCCAAACGCAAAGGAACCGGGGACGCAGAAGGATATTTCCTGGCAAGCAAGGCCCTGCCATGGTGGGCTATAGGAACATCCCTGATCGCAGCAAATATTTCGGCAGAGCAAATGATCGGCATGGCCGGTTCGGGGTTCGCCATTGGTTTGGCCATCGCCAGTTATGAATGGATGGGCGCCCTCACACTGCTCATTGTGGCCAAGTTTATGATCCCCATTTTTTTGGATAAAGGGATCTACAGCATGCCTCAATTTCTTGGCATGAGATACGATGAAAGGGTACGCTCTATACTGGCGGTTTTTTGGCTGCTGGTCTACATTTTTGTAAACCTGACTTCGATACTTTATCTCGGGGCAGTCACCATGGAGACCATTCTTGGCATTCCGTTAATATATGGCATCATTGGATTGGCCGTATTTGCAGCTGCATATACCATATACGGAGGATTAAAAGCAGTGGCCTGGACGGATGTGATCCAGGTAAGCTTTCTCGTTGGTGGTGGCCTGCTAACTACCTGGCTGGCACTGAATGCATTCAGCGGTGGGGAAGGCGCCATTGCCGGTTTTATCGAACTTTTCCGCGAAGTTCCAGGTCACTTCGAGATGGTTCTCGGCCGTGAACATGAGTTCTATTATGAACTGCCGGGAATAGGCGTTCTGATCGGTGGTTTATGGGTTGCCAACATCAGCTATTGGGGTTTCAATCAATACATCATACAGCGAGGACTTGCCGCAAAAAGTGTTGCAGAAGCACAAAAGGGACTGATGTTTGCCGGTTACCTCAAGCTGCTCATGCCTCTTATCGTTGTAATACCCGGGATTGTTGCGTTTGGCTTTGGAGCAGATCTGCCACGACCCGATGGGGCTTATCCATGGTTGCTGGCTGAATTCATACCCGTGGGGTTGCGCGGCCTGGCTTTTGCAGCACTGATTGCAGCTATTGCTTCGTCGCTGGCCTCCATGACCAACAGCACATCTACCATTTTCACCATGGATATTTTCAGGGTGCACTTCAACAAAAAAGCATCAGAGAAAACATTGGTAGTTACAGGCCGAATCGTCAGCTTTCTTGCCTTGCTTATTGCCGTCCTGGTAGCCCCCCAGGTGGAAAATTTCGGCCAGGCATTTCAGTTTATACAGGAATTCACCGGATTTGTCAGCCCCGGAGTCGTTGCCATCTTCCTTTTAGGCCTGTTCTGGAAACGCGCAACAGCCAACTCCGCTGTCTGGGCCGCCATTTTTACAATCCCATCAGGCTTTATTTTGCGATGGCTCTATCCCGGTCTGCCTTTTCTGGATCGCATGGGCATCGTATTCCTGTTCCTTTGCACCATTATGGTGGCGATTTCATTGTATGAATCTTCGGGAAAAGACCCGAATGCCATTGAATACAAAACTCATATGTTCCGAACCACAACAAGCTTTAACATCGGTTCCATCGGTATATGTGCCATTCTTGCGGTTCTATATTTACTTTTCTGGTAGCATTCGAAAAACATGAACACCTTCCTCACAAATATTCAATCCAGCTATTCCCGGTATTTTTCAGGCAACCCCCTGATCGTATGCTCACCCGGAAGGGTAAACCTGATAGGCGAACATACCGACTACAACGAAGGCTTTGTGCTGCCGGCTGCCATAGATAAAGCCATTCTGATGGCATTTTCTAAAAACAAGGATGGAATGATAAGGCTGCATTCTGTGGATATGCAGCCGGACTATTTCGAAACACCGGTTTCGAAAACCTATACAAAAACAGGCATTGATTGGGCAGACTATATTATCGGTGTTGTTGATCAGCTGCAGAAGACCGGGCGTGAAACAGAAGGTTTTAATTGTGCATTCGGAGGCAATATCCCGATAGGAGCCGGCATGTCCTCCTCTGCCGCTCTTGAGGGAGGCGTTGCCTTCGGGCTTTCGCATCTTTTCGGGCTTGATCTGACCCTCATGGAAATGACAAAAGCGGCTATGATGGCTGAAAACGAATTTGTCGGTGTCAGGTGCGGCATCATGGATCAATTTGCAAGCCTTCACGGTCAAAAAGATAAGGTCCTGAAACTGGATTGCAGATCGCTCGAATATGAGCTTTACCCTTTTGAGTGGGATCAGATGTGTTTGCTACTTTGTGATACCGGCATAAGAAGAGCGCTGGCCGTCTCGGAATACAACATCCGTCGCCAACAATGCGAAACGGGGGTTTCTGTTATCAGGAAAAGTGATCCTGCAATCAGCAGCCTGCGTGATGTGTCTTTGGAACAAGTTAAAAACTTCAGAGAGGAGATGGATGACCTGATCTATCGGCGTTGCAGGTATGTCATTGAAGAAAACAAAAGGGTTACGGATGCTTGTGCCGCTCTTACACGCAATGACCTCAATGCTTTCGGGCACAAAATGTATCAATCACACCATGGCCTCAGAAACGATTATGAAGTCAGCTGCAGGGAACTGGATCTGCTGGTTGAGGCAACGGAACAGCTTGAAAGTGTTTTGGGAGCAAGAATGATGGGAGGCGGTTTTGGCGGATGCACCATAAATCTTGTCAACAAAGATACCCTGGATGATACCATTAAGCAAATACGGGAACACTATCTGAAAAAGACCGGGAAAAAGCCGGAGTTTTATGTAGTGAATATCGACAAAGGAACACACCTGATCAAGAATCAAGCCTTTAAAAACAGGAAATAATGAAATTTGGATATTTTAATGACAATGAGAGGGAATATGTGATCAACACTCCCAAAACACCATATCCCTGGATCAACTACCTTGGAAACAAAGATTTCTTTTCCATCATGTCGAATACAGGGGGAGGGTACAGCTTTTTTAAAGATGCCCGGCTCCGCAGAATCACACGATTTACCTACAATACACCTGCCCTGGACATGCAGGGGAAGTATTTCTATATTAAAGATGAAGGTGTGGTTTGGAACCCGGGGTGGAAACCTGTAAAAACGTCGTTAGACAGCTATGAATGCCGGCACGGGCTGGGATACACACGCATCATCAGCACAAAAAATGATTTGAAAGCAGAGCTGCTGGCTTTTGTTCCCCTCGACTTTACCGGGGAAATACAAAAGCTGACGCTAACCAATAAAGGAACAAAAACAAAAACGTTCAAGCTGTTCTCTTATGTTGAGTTTTGTTTGTGGAATGCCCTGGATGACATGACCAATTTTCAGCGAAATTATTCCATCGGTCGGGCAGAGTACATTGATGATGCCATCATTCATTTCACCGACTTCCGCGACCGCAGGAACCATTATGCCTTCTCGGCCGTGAATTGCGACATTGATGGGTTTGACTGCGACAGGGAAACATTTACGGGAACCCACAACGGGCTGGACAGTCCGGATGTGGTCATGACAGGACAATCGCGCTCTTCAAGAGCCTTTGGCTGGTCGCCTGTTGCTGCCATGCAAATAGAAATAACGCTTCAACCGGGCGAGGAGCTACAGCTGGTGTTTATGTTGGGCTATGCCGAATATCCTGAGGAGGAGAAGTGGACGGCACCTGGTGAGCTCAACACGAGCCTTGTTCAGGAAATGAAAAAACAATTTGCCACATCAAAACAGGTAGATCGCGCATTTGAGGAATTGGCTGAATTCTGGTCGTCGCTGCTTGCCGGATATCAGCTCAGCAGCCATGACGAAAAGCTCAACCGCATGGTGAACATCTGGAATCAGTACCAATGCATGGTTACGTTCAATATGTCGCGAAGCGCATCCTATTTTGAATCGGGCATAGGCCGGGGCATCGGGTTCAGGGATTCGAACCAGGATTTGTTGGGCTTTGTGCACCAGGTACCCGATAGAGCACGCGAACGCCTGATCGACCTTGCCTCTACCATGTATGAAGACGGCGGTGCATACCACCAGTACCAACCACTTACAAAGAAAGGAAACCATGAAGTGGGCGGCAACTTCAACGATGATCCCCTGTGGATGATCTGCTCAACAGCAGCCTATATCCGTGAAACCGGCGATTTCAGTATTCTTTGCGAACAAGTGCCTTTCGACTGCAACCCCGCGAACAAGGCTTCGATGTTTGAACACCTTAAAAGAGCTTTCTATCATGTGGTAAACAACAAAGGTCCCCATGGTCTGCCCCTGATCGGGAGAGCCGACTGGAACGATTGCCTGAACATGAACTGCTTCCTCAAATCACCCGATGAAGGATTCCAGACGGCTCCCTTTACCACCGACGGTAAAACTGCCGAATCCATTATGATAGCCGGGGCTTTTGTTCTTTACGGACGCGACTACGTGGCGCTTTGCCGCGCTACGGATAAAACCGGTGAAGCAGAGAGGGCCGAAGCGTACATCGAAGAAATGATTCAAACCATTAAAAAGCATGGTTGGGACGGCGAATGGTTCCTCAGGGCTTACAATGCCCTGGGGCACAAAGTAGGTTCGGCAGAAAACGACGAAGGGAAGATCTTTATTGAATCGCAGGGATTCTGCTCTATGGCCGGTATCGGCATAGAGGATGGCTGGGTGCATAAAGCCCTGGATTCAGTAAAAAGTCATCTTGACTGCCCATACGGGATCGTGCTCAACAATCCGGCATACACAACGTATCGTATCGATCTTGGCGAAATATCAACCTTCCTCCCGGGATATAAAGAAAATGCCGGAATTTTCTGCCATAACAACCCCTGGATCATGATCGGTGAAACAACGATCGGAAGGGGTAACCGTGCTTTCGATTACTGGCGAAAAATTGCACCATCTTACAACGAGGAGATCAGTGAAATTCATAAAACCGAACCATATGTTTATTCCCAGATGATTGGCGGAAAAGACGCCTACAAGCCCGGTGAAGCCAAAAACAGTTGGCTGACAGGGACTGCTGCATGGAACTTTGTCGCCATCTCCCAGTATATTTTGGGAATTAAACCCGATTACGACGGGCTGGTTATCGATCCATGTATCCCGGAAGAATGGACAGGCTACAGTGTTACCAGGAGGTTCCGCGGTGCAACATATCATATAAACATTACCAATCCCGACCATGTGTCTAAAGGTATCAGGAACATCCAGGTGAACAGCAAAGAGATCAAAGGCAACAAAGTTCCTTTGGTACCTGAAGGCAGCGAATGTAAGGTAGAGGTGGTTATGGGTTAAATATGCTTAATAAATAAAACATGAAACAGAAAAAAGCAGTTAAACTGGTTATTGTATGTGCCCTTTTCTTTTCCGGACTTACAGGATGTAGCTCGAATGACTGGGAGCTTATACACGAATGGTCATCCACATACAACAGTGCCGATTGGAGCACCGCTTATGCCGGTGATTTTGTGTCGCAGCAGAGTCCGTGGGGAAATCAGCAAATGGCTCCGGGTGATGTGTTCATCACGAAACTGGAGTACCATGAAGCGACCAACAATGTCAGGCTTCGAACAATTACCGGACCGCTTACAGGCAGTTCAACCAATCCCGGGTGGTTGATGGTGAAAGGAAATCCGCACGTAACGCTGGGAGACCATTTTGACATAAGAAGCCCAAACTCTCCCTTTGGAGAAGGGGTATGGTCAGGTAACATCAATGAGTTGCTGGTTTCGGTGGGCGGCGAAGAAGAAAATGAAGCGGATGCAGCCTATTTCAAAGCGGTGCAGTTGCATGTGTTTTCCTGGGAATATACCGGCACCAACTGGACGGGAGTGCCCATACCCGATCAAAACTACCTGGGAGACATACAAATTCGATTTCAGACACTGGGGTATCCTCATGAAGGACCTGACTCAGAGGGCTACACAGGAACTTATATGATCGGAGATCATGAATGGCTTGTTAAACGATTTGACGGTTATTGGCCCAATGGCGACCACGGCTTGTTGTTTTTCAATACCACCCAGGGCGAAAGCATAGAAAACGTTGATGTGAAAGCCATCCTTGAGTTTGCCATTGAAGATTACAACGAACGTCTTAATCTGAATACAACGGAAGTCTATGTGCGTGGTGTGCAAATTTGGAAAGAGCCGTTAGCCGGTTACATCAACACCACACTCCAGGATGTGAGCATTCAGTTTAACGGCATTACTTATGGAATGGATACACCTGTTTCCATATCAGACAATCCCGGATTATCCGACATGGAAATAACGATTTATCCCAATCCCGCAACAGATTATTTTTATGTTGATATGGATTCACAAAGGGAAGGAAAATTGAGCATCGCTGGTGCCGATGGATCGGTTTTTCTCTGGAAGCGACTGCAAATCGGAAAAAATCGCATAGACCTGGCCGGAATACGAAATGGTGTTTATTTCGTTACGATAAGCAACGACAAGGGCTCCATTACTGAGAAGTTGCTGTT
>REEA01000060.1 GCA_007695305.1 Bacteroidia bacterium | reverse complement strand
TTTCCAGGTTACACCGTGTGGCTTCCTGATAAAGGAACTTTGCTTCGGGTGTCAACTCGCCAGATGGGCGCGTTCCTTTCAGGGCAGTGGCTGTTTCTTCAAACATTTTCCCCAGTAAACAAAAGGCGTTAAATATGTTGATAAGATCGGCTCCCATAATTATTGCATTGTCTGCTACTGCAAATTTACATTTCTATCCGGTATTCATTATACCTCAACACATGAAAAATTATTTTAATATTTAGATATTTTAGGAGGAAGCTGAAGGCCGCTGGAGCGAGATCATACAGTCCCGCCACTCGCCAGGCAAAAGCATGGCTGCCAATCAACTTGCGGAGATTTTGTAAGTCCGTTCCTGAAAAGCTGCCTTTCTATGAGCAACGACTACAAACACCGAAAAAGAAATAAGATTCAATGACTCAATCACAACTTAGCAGATTTTAAATTCGCCGGGTGACAGGATGTCTTTTAAAATCTATTAAACAACCATCACCCCTCTTTAACTGCTTTCCGGATAAAAACCAAGCTTGTGCATAAAATATGCAATATATTTGTATGGCTCTGCGTAATCATGCTGTAACGTGAAGGTATTGCCCGGAACCTTGTCAATTGTAAGCGATTGCAAAGAACATGCGGCAATAAGCATCCTGAAAAAAGGAATTATGAAGAAAACGTTTGTCATCGCAACTATCCTTGCCGGTTTCTTTTCCGTGTCATTGGCGGGAAGCAGCGTGGACAGCCTGTATTTTCAGCGGGCCGAGCAGGAGCTGATGCAGTTGGCCAACGAAATTGCTGACCGGGAAGATGATGCCGGCCGGTTGGAGGCTAATCATCGCTTCATGGTGCTTTTTGAGGAAGTGCTGCGCCGTGAGCATGGGTTCTCTTACCCATTCGATTCATTGCAAACGGTGTCCGTTTTACCTGCACCCGGCAGGGATTTTCGGATCATTACCTGGTATGTTCCCTTGTCAGGACAACAATTCCGCTATTTTGGCTTCATTCAGCGGGCCGGAAGTGCAACATCGGAACACCTGACAATTCCTTTGCGGGATGCCACGCCTGACCTGCTTATTCGTGATGAGGGTGAGCTGGACGCTGACCGATGGTTCGGGGCTTATTATTACGATCTGATCCATCACCGGGTTGATGGTGAAGATTTCTATACCCTTTTGGGATGGAAGGGCAACAGTCCGCTCACCCGCATACGGGTTATTGAACCCTTGTCATTCAGCGACGGACTGCCGGTTTTTGGCAGGCAGCTGTTTGATCATCCTTTCGGCGACCACTGGCGCATTGTGTTTGAATATGCTGCGCGGGTTTCCATGAGCCTGCTTTACGAAAAAGACTTTTTCAGGGAAGGGGATTTATGGCATCCGATGATTGTTTTCGACCGGTTGACACCCATTAACCGATCGTTAGAGGGGCATTATCAGTTCTACAAACCGGAAGTAAATATATTTGACGGATTCTATTTTTGGCAGGGGCGCTGGGTTTTTGTTGGGGATGTGGATGCAAGGCTTCCGGAAACACCATAATGCGTCTTTTTCTGTTTTTTTTGACCCGAAAAATAATTATTGCATCTTTTCTTTGAAAATGGTTTTAATTTTGGATATTTGCATAAGAGTTTGAAAAAAGTTGCATCTTGCAACAAAAGTTTAGCCGTTATTTTTCGTTGCATTTCAGGATTGATTAATTTCTCCTTAGTGGTAAGAAGCCGAAGCTGGGCTGGTAAGGATTTGCAGGCATTTACGTTCACTGATATATTATTCACCAAAAATCATTCACAATGAAAAAACATAATTTTAGTGCAGGTCCCTCGATTTTGGCGCAGGAGGTTATTGAAAATACTGCCAAGGCTGTTTTAGACCTTAACGGTATCGGTTTATCGGTAATGGAAATATCCCATCGCGGCAAGGATTTTCAGGCTGTGATGGATGAAACGGTTGCCCTTTTCAGGGAGCTGTTGAATATTCCGGACAACTATCATGTTCTTTTCCTGGGTGGTGGTGCCAGCTTGCAGTTTTGCATGGTACCTTACAACCTGCTGAACAAGAAGGCTGCCTACCTGGAAACAGGCACCTGGTCGAAGAAAGCCATCAAAGAAGCCAAAGCTTTTGGTGAGGTGGATGTGATAGCTTCTTCATCAGACAAGAACTTCAACTACATCCCGAAAGGCTTCACCATCCCGGAAGATGCAGATTATTTTCACATTACGACCAACAACACCATCTTTGGAACAGAAATCCTGAAAGATTATGACAGCCCTGTACCCATGATTGCGGATATGAGCTCCGACATTTTCAGCCGTCCGCTTGATGTGTCAAAATATGCCATCATTTATGGCGGGGCACAAAAGAACCTGGGGCCGGCCGGTGCCACCTTTGTTATCATTCGCGACGACATCCTGGGTAAGGTCGACAGGCATATTCCCACAATGCTCGACTACAAGACGCACATCGACAAAGGCTCCATGTTCAACACACCCCCTTGTTTACCCATTTACACAATTATGGAAACCCTTCGCTGGCTCAAAAAGCTGGGAGGAGTTAAGGTGATGCAGGAAATGAACCATGAAAAAGCAGAACTGCTTTACAATGAAATAGACCGCAATCCGCTCTTCGTGGGCACCGCCGAAAAGGACAGCCGCTCCGTGATGAACATCTGCTTTGTGATGAAAGAGGAATACAAGGAGCTGGAAAAGGATTTCCTTGAGTTTGCCACAGCAAAAGGTATGGTAGGCATAAAAGGACATCGTTCGGTTGGCGGATTCAGAGCCTCCACCTACAATGCCATGCCCAGGGAAAGCGTGGAAGCACTGATCAGTGCGATGCAGGAGTTTGAACAAAAGCATGCGAAGTAATTATTGAATCACAGAATACGGTCAGACTGACAGATACCTTTCCCCGCTTGCTGAGGCATAAGGGGGAAGGCTTTTTATAAACCCCTAAAAAAGTGTGTCATGAAAAAAGTATTGGTAGCAACAGAAAAACCTTTTGCCCCGGCAGCCGTCGATGGCATCAGGGAAGTGCTCGATAAAGCCGGATACGAGTTGGTATTATTGGAAAAATATACATCCGCCGATGAGTGGAAAGAGGCAGCTGCCGACGTGGATGCAATGATCATTCGCAGCGACAAGGCCACCGCCGACATCATCGGAGCGGCCCCAAACCTCAAAGTTATCGTGCGTGCCGGTGCCGGTTACGACAACATTGACCTGGAGGCATGCACCCAAAATGGTGTCGTGGCCATGAATACACCCGGGCAAAACTCCAATGCCGTGGCAGAGCTGGCATTTGGCATGATGCTCTATCACGTGAGAAAAGGATTCAACGGCACTTCCGGCAGCGAATTGCGCGGCAAGAAACTGGGAATCCACGCTTACGGTAATGTGGGCAAATGTGTGGCAACCATCGCCAAAGGATTTGGTATGGAAATTTTTGCCTTTGATCCTTTTGTAGACAATGCGGACATTCAAAAAGACGGTGTCAAAGCCCTGGAAACAGAAAAAGAGCTGTATCAAACCTGCGATTTTGTATCGCTCAACATCCCCGCCAACGACAAAACCAAAAAATCCATCGGTTACGACCTGATGATGGGGATGCCGGCAAAGGCAGCCCTTGTAAATACTGCACGTAAAGAGGTTATTGATGAAGATGGATTGCTTAAGGTGATGGCGGAAAGGGATGACTTTAATTATTTGTCGGATGTGGCACCCGATTGCCGCCAGGAGATTGAAAACAGTTACCCCGGCCGGTTTGTGTTCACAGCCAAAAAGATGGGTGCCCAGACAGCCGAAGCAAATATCAACGCAGGCATTGCCGCGGCTACCCAAATCGTAAACTTTTTGGAAAAAGGTGATCACACCTTCCAGGTCAATTAATAGATTGTTTTACATTGAAAATCAGAAACAAACAAGAATATGGCTATTTTGAAACCTTTCAGGGGGTATCGCCCCCCGCAGGAAATTGTAAAAGATTTGGCATCCCGGCCCTATGACGTGTTGGACTCGAAAGAAGCCAGGCTGGAAGCAGGAGACAATCCTTATTGTTTTTTGCGGGTTGTGAAGCCCGAAATTGAGCTGCCTGAAGGAACCGGTCTCTATTCGCAGCAAGTATATGACAAGGCAAAGGAAAATTTTCAGCTGTTCATTGAGAAGGGATATCTCGTAAGGGATGAAAAGCCCAATTACTATGTATATGCCCAAACCTGGGGCGACAAAACCCAATATGGTATTGTAGGTTGTGCAGGTGTCGCAGATTATCTGAACGACATCATCAAGAAACATGAGCTTACCCGTCCGGATAAGGAAGAAGACCGTATGAAGCATGTTCGCATTACCAATGCCAATGCCGAACCCGTCTTTTTCACCTATCCCAAACAGGAAGAAATTGATGCCATTGTGGCTGAAGTGGTTAAAGCACCCCCTGTGTACGATTTCGTTGCTGATGATGGTTTTGGGCACCACCTGTGGGTGATTGACAACAACAACACCATAGAAACCCTGGAGAAGCTGTTTGCCGGCGTCAGGTATTTTTATGTGGCCGACGGCCATCACCGTACTGCTGCTGCCGCACTGGTCGGCAATGAAAAGAAACAAAATAACCCCGGCCACACAGGAAACGAAGCCTACAACTTTTTTATGGCTGTGCTTTTCCCCCACGATCAGCTCACCATCATCGATTATAACCGGGTGGTAAAGGATCTCAACGGGCTAAGCAAAGAGGAATATCTCGGCTTGCTGGAGAAGGATTTTGACATCGAAAACAAGGGCAAGGAAGAATACAAGCCCGGATCGCTGCATGTAATGGGCATGTACCTTGACGGTGAGTGGTACAGCCTGAAAGCGAAGTCACACACCTACGATGACAATGACCCCATTGGTGTGCTGGATGTCACCATCCTTTCAAAATCGGTGCTGGAACCCATTTTGGGTATCAAAAACCTGCGTACCGACAAACGAATTGACTTTGTTGGCGGTATCCGGGGCCTTGGTGAGCTGAAACGCCGTGTCGACAGTGGTGAAATGCAGGTTGCTTTCGCGCTCTATCCGGTTACCATGAAACAGCTGATGGATATTGCGGATACCGGAAACATCATGCCACCTAAAACCACCTGGTTTGAGCCAAAGTTGCGTAGCGGCTTGGTGGTGAATGTGCTGGATTAAAACTTTCCGGTAAAAAGTTTTGTAAAATAAAAAAATTACTAACTTTGCAGTCCCAAAAATAAAAGGATTGCACAAACACATTGCTTTAATCACTGCACAATGCGTTGAATTAGAGCCAACAAAAAACAAACATTCACATGAAAAAAGATATTCATCCCAAGAACTATCGCTACGTGGTATTTCAGGACATGTCCAACGAATATAGTTTCCTGACCCGTTCAACAGCTGCCAGTAAGGAAACCATTAAATGGGAAGATGGCAATGAGTATCCGCTGATCAAGCTGGAAATATCTCATACCTCCCATCCTTTTTATACCGGTAAGCAACAGCTTGTCGATACTGCCGGAAGGGTGGACAAGTTCAGAACGAAATACAAAAAACACCTGAAAAAGGAAGTATAAAGAGTGTTTGTTTTGAAAAAATCTTAAAAAAGCCCTTGGAAAGGGCTTTTTTTGTTTATATTTATACATTGATTATGGCATATTGACGTTTTAATACATATTTTAAAACCTGCTTTATGAACTATATCCTTTTTGGTGCCCGGGTCCGCGATCATTTACTTCCATTCACATTTATCCGTCCCGTCGCGGATATACGCGTAGGCATACTGACCATGCGTGAGAAATGGGAGCATTATTTGCAAACCAAAACCTCCACTTTGACAGAACCTTACCTGTCTGAAAAATATCCTATGGTGAAGGAAGCAGACAATGTGCTGATCAATGCCAGTGTATTTCCCGACGATATTCTCGTTGATGAAATCGGTCAGCTGAAGCCTAACCAAACATTAACTGCCGGCGATATCCTCATTGCTCATCGTGTGCGTGAAGAAGACCTTGAAATCATGGAAGCCGATCTGCTCGATGACGTTGAACCCCTGGAAACCAAATCCAACATCAACAAGTTGTTTCACTTGTGGGATATTATGAGCCTGAACCGGCGGCAAATTGAGGCTGATTATGCCTTGCTTACCAATGGAAGGTCCGGCGAGCCCATTCCGGCGCATGCACGGGTGATTGCACCCGAAAATGTTTTTGTTGAAGCGGGTGCCAAAATTGAACTGGCCATGATCAATGCATCTGAAGGCCCTGTTTATATCGGGAAAGGCGCCCGTTTGATGGATGGTGCCATGATCAAAGGGCCCTCCGCCATCGGCGAAGGATCAACCGTGCGCATGGGTGCAAAAATTTATGAAGCGTCTTCCATCGGGCCGCATTGCAAAGTGGGCGGCGAAATGCAGGAGTCCGTTATTTTTGGCTATTCAAACAAAGCGCATGAAGGCTTCCTTGGCCACAGTGTGATCGGTGAGTGGTGCAACATAGGAGCCGACACCAACACAAGCAACCTGAAGATCAACTATGATGAGATCAGGTTGTGGGACTATGCCGAAAAGAGTTTTGTCAGCACGGGTTTGACTTTTTGCGGCACTTTCATGGGCGATCATTCCAAATGTGGCATCAATACCATGTTCAATACAGGAACCGTTGTAGGGGTCAACGCGCAGGTCTTTGGCTCCGGATTCATGCGCAACTTTATTCCCTCTTTTGCCTGGGGCGGAACCTCAGGATTTACCACCGTGGATTTCCCGAAAGCGCTGGAAGTTGCCCAAAGAATGTATGTCAGGAGAAATAAAGAGTTTACCCACCTGGACGAAGAAATACTGAAAAATGCATTTGAGCATACCATGGGCTTCAGGAAAATAGTTTGATCCCATGGTTTTACACTGATTTTGGAAAGGGTGTGAGTCCGCTTGGCCTTACACCTTTTCCCTTTTGTCCAGACATTACCATTTTGCTACATAAGAGTTGTAGCTAATTGATATTCAGTGGTAGGATAAGGAGGTCTGAACTTACAGCCCTTGTGATCCTGCACAGTTAATATGCATCCGGTTATGGCTGCCAGCGAACATCGTGGCACGCTCATTGTTTCGTTATGGGAAACGCTCATTGTAACTTCGTTGAAAATGCGGCTGATTCTTGCTGTGTGCACGTTAATGCTTAACCTGTTATTTCTCCCGCATGCACGCCAACCTTCGGAACGTTGACATATTGGCTGCTTTTTAATAATTGTGACATTTTGACATTGTATTATATGACTGATTTATTCGACAGAGATTTTTTTATTTTGCAGTCAGGGATGGATTCCGACAGTGAATTTATTCCCTTGCTCTCCACAGAAGAAGAGCAACAGATGGCCAAAGAGGATATACCTGATGAACTGGCCATTCTTCCATTGAAAAATACGGTTTTGTTTCCCGGAGTGGTGATTCCTATCACTGTTAGCCGGGATAAATCCATTGCGCTGGTTCGCGAGGTATATAAGAAGTCGCGTATCATTGGTGTGGTTTCTCAGAAGGACGCCTCGGCAGAGGATCCTGCATTCGCCGAACTCAACAAAGTGGGAACGGCAGCCCACATCATAAAGATCCTGCAGATGCCCGACGGCAATACAACCGTCATCATCCAGGGGAAAAAGCGTTTTGAATTGCTGGAAATGACCGGTGATGAGCCCTATTTCATGGCCAGGGTTGCGGCCTATGACTCCGGTGAGTTGCCCACAAAGGATGATAAATTCAATGCGCTGATATCCACAATTAAAGACCTCGCCATTCAAATTGTAAAACTCTCTCCCAATGTGCCGAGCGAAGCCGCATTTGCCCTGAAAAACATTGAGAGCCCGGTTTTTTTGGTAAACTTCATTTCATCAAATCTAAATATTGAGGTTCACGAAAAACAGAAGTTGCTGGAAATTCCCGATGTGAAATCCAGGGCCAACGTTGTGCTTGGTCACCTGAAGCGGGAGCTGCAGGTTGTTGAGCTTAAGAACCAGATCCAGTCAAAGGTGAAGGTTGATATTGACAAGCAGCAAAGAGACTACATCCTTGGGCAGCAGCTAAAAACCATCCAGGAGGAACTGGGAGGCAACCCGCAGGAACAACAGATTAAAAACCTGAAAGAAAAGGCAGAAAAAAAGAAATGGTACAAGCAGGTTAAGGAGGTCTTTGAGAAGGAATTGTCCAGGTTACAGCGCATGAATCCGGCGGCCATGGAATATACGGTACATATGCATTACCTGGAAACCATGGTGGAGCTCCCCTGGAATGAGTTTACACCTGATAACTTTGATCTGAATAAGGCCCAGCGTATATTGGACAGGGATCATTATGGTTTGGAAAAGATCAAGGATCGAATACTGGAGTATCTGGCAGTATTAAAGTTGAAAGGCGATATGAAGTCGCCCATTCTCTGTTTTGTTGGTCCTCCGGGGGTTGGTAAAACCTCCCTGGGTCGTTCCATTGCCAACGCCATTGGCCGAAAATATATCCGGATGTCGCTGGGCGGTTTACGCGATGAGGCGGAGATCCGCGGTCACCGGAAAACATACGTTGGCGCCATGCCCGGACGTATTATCCAGAACCTGAAAAAAGCCGGCTCCTCCAACCCTGTATTCGTCCTTGACGAAGTAGACAAGGTGGGCTACAAAACCTTCAGCGGAGACCCTTCTTCTGCATTGCTGGAAGTGTTGGACCCGGAGCAAAACGGCACTTTTCACGATAACTACCTGGAGGTGGAATATGACCTTTCCAATATTATGTTTATTGCTACAGCCAATTCACTGGCGGGGGTGCAGCCGGCGCTGCGCGACAGGATGGAAGTGATCGATCTGAGTGGCTATATTGTGGAAGAGAAGCAGGAAATAGCCCGCCGTCATCTGATTCCCAAACAGCTGGACGCCCATGGTGTTAAAAAAACGCAGTTGAAGTTCAGCAAATCAGTTCTGGAACAGATCATCCAGGATTATACCCGCGAATCGGGTGTAAGAAGCCTGGAAAAAACCATTGCCAAAATTGTGCGGTCACGGGCCCGTGACATTGTTTTGGGTGAGAAAAAAAAGCCTGCCCTCACAAGTGAAGATGTGAAATCCATCCTGGGAGCTCAAAAATACAGCAGGGATCAAACCGTTCTGAAAGATATGGCCGGGGTCATGACCGGGCTGGCCTGGACCTATTCGGGCGGCGAGGTGTTGTTTGTGGAAGTAAGCCTCAGCAAGGGCAAAGGCAGACTAACCCTCACCGGAAACCTGGGCGACGTGATGAAGGAGTCGGCAACCCTTGCCTTTGAATATATGAAGTCGCATGCCGCAGAGCTGAAGATTGACCCCGGCATGTTTCAGAACTACAATGTGCACATGCACGTGCCAGAAGGGGCTACGCCAAAAGATGGCCCTTCAGCCGGCATTACCATGTTTGCTGCCCTGGCGTCTGCCTTTACCCGCCGTAAGATCAGGCCGGGCGTGGCTATGACGGCTGAAATAACACTCAGAGGTAAAGTCTTGCCTGTTGGCGGTATCAAGGAAAAAATACTTGCAGCCAAACGTGCCGGTATTTCAACGATCATCCTTTCGGAAGAAAACAGGAAAAATGTGGAGGAAATCAACCCCATATACCTAAAAGGTGTTGATTTTAAATATATTAGAGAAATGATCGAAGTGGTAGACCTGAGCATGCTGAAGGAAAAAATCGATTACCCCGCTTTGATTTGATACCGCATAAAGCTTAAATCCTGATTTATAGTTTTTTGTTTTCTGAAATTTTTCTAATTTTGCAGTCCCGTTTGCGGGCCCTTAATTATATTGTTTCACCCGGTTTTCCGGTAAATGGCCATTGAGTGGAGCCAAATGCCGGTGTTTGTCGGTTGTATTGAGTGATGCCATTTTCATCAGGCATCATCTCATTATAAGATACCCAACCTATACCGGATTTTTGTTGCCGGAAAACCACAGCAGATTAAAATTTTAATGTCAGAAGAACAAAAAGATCCCGGTACGCCGGAAGAAAAGCCTGTGGTAAAAGTCACCGACCAGGCAGAAGAACCCAAAGCCAACACTGAGGAAGTAAAGATTGAAGATCCGCAGAACCCCATTGGCAGTGAAGACCTCCCTTTAGAGAAAAAAAGTGAATTTCCCGAACAGGTACCCGGTGAGTTTGACTGGGACGCTGTTGACAAGAAGCAGGAATTGTACTCGGAAACCGAGCGCAAGCGTATGGAAGATATGTACGCGGAAACGTTGAAGTCTATCGGTGAAGGTGAGGTGATCGACGGTACGGTTGTTTCCATGAATGCCCGTGAAATTGTCGTGAACATTGGCTTCAAGTCAGACGGTGTGATTCCGGCAGCCGAACTCAGGTACAATCAAAACCTCAAACATGGCGACACCATTGAGGTATATGTGGAAAGTCAGGAAGACAGCACCGGACAGCTGGTTCTGTCGCACAAAAAGGCGCGTACCCTGCGCTCATGGGAGCGTATCAATGCAGCCAAAGACAATGATGAAATCATCCAGGGTTTCGTGAAATGCCGTACCAAGGGTGGATTGATCGTAGATGTGTTCGGAATTGAGGCGTTTTTACCCGGTTCACAGATTGACGTGAAACCGATCCGCGATTACGACATCTATGTTGGCAAAACAATGGATTTCAAAGTGGTTAAAATCAATCACGAATACAAGAATGTGGTTGTTTCTCATAAAGCACTTATTGAAGCTGAGCTTGAGATCCAGAAAGCCGAGATCATTGCCAAGCTGGAGAAAGGACAAATCCTTGAAGGTACGGTCAAAAACATTACCTCCTACGGAGTGTTTGTTGACCTTGGCGGCGTAGACGGATTGGTACATATTACTGACCTTTCGTGGGGTCGTATCAACCATCCCGAAGAAATTGTAAAGCTGGATGAGAAAATCAATGTGGTCATCCTTGATTTTGATGAAAACAAAAAACGTATTGCCCTCGGGCTCAAGCAGCTTACCCCGCATCCGTGGGATTCGCTGGATCCAAACCTGAAGGTGGGCGACCAGGTGAAAGGGAAAGTGGTCGTTATTGCCGACTATGGTGCTTTCATCGAAATTGCCTCCGGTGTGGAAGGCCTGATCCATGTTTCGGAAATGTCATGGTCGCAGCACCTCCGTACAGCACAGGATTTCCTCAAAGTTGGCGACGAGGTGGAAGCCGTGATATTGACACTCGACCGCGAAGACAGAAAAATGTCGCTGGGTATCAAACAACTGATACCTGATCCATGGGAAAACATCCATGAAAAATATGCTTTAGGCACCAAAACAACAGCCACCGTTAGAAACTTTACCAACTTCGGTATTTTTGTTGAACTGGAAGAAGGCGTTGACGGATTGATCCATATCAGCGACCTCTCCTGGAGTAAAAAGATCAAGCACCCTGCTGAGTTTACCAAAATTGGCGAAAGCATAGAAGTGGTTGTCCTCGACGTGGATAAGGAAAACCGCCGCTTAAGTCTTGGTCACAAGCAACTTGAAGAAAACCCATGGGAGGTATTTGAATCAGTATTCACCATTGACTCTGTTCATCAGGGCACGATCGTGGGCACCTCAGACAAAGGCGTTATTGTTGCACTGCCCTATGGCGTGGAAGGTTTTGCACCCACACGACATATCGTGAAAGAAGACGGAACAACGGCTAAGATGGACGAAACACTGGACTTCAAAGTGATAGAGTTCAACAAAGAAAGCAAGAAGATCGTTGTTTCCCATACCAAAGTGTATCAGGACCTCAAATATGCTGAACGAGCATCTGAATCCTCTGATCGCAAAGCAAAAGAGAAGGATACCAGGAAAACTGTCAAGAAAATGAAAGACAGTTTGGAGAAAACCACGCTTGGCGACATTGATGCATTGGCCAACCTCAAGTCAGAAATAGAAAAGACAGAACAGTCGGCGCTTAGTGCGAAGAAAGAAGAAGCCATCCGTAAACTGGAGGCCAAAGCTACCGAAGAGAAGAAGAAAAAAGAGGAAGCGTCTGTGGAGGATGCGAAAAAAGAATCCGCTAAGGAAGAAAAAGTGGATGCTGAGAAGGCAGAAGTTGCTGAGGAGAAACCGGTAAAGAAGGCTTCCAAAAAGGAAGAAGCAGCTGAGAAGGATGAGAAGGAAGATGCCGCCAAAGAAGAAAAGGTGGACGCTGAGAAGGCAGAAGTTGCTGAGGAGAAGCCGGCAAAGAAAGCTTCCAAAAAGGAAGAAGCGCCTGTGAAGGATGAGAAAAAAGAATCCGCTAAGGAAAAAACGGTGGATGCGGGTGAAGAAGTAAGCGCAGAAACCCCAAAAACCACGAAGGCAAAAAAGGCTGAAGCAGACAAAGAGGCCGATGCACTGCCGGCTGTGGAAAAGGAAGAGGAGCCCAAAGCCAAAAAAGCGCCTTCCAAAAAGAAAACCACCAAGGCGGCCGCGAAGAAGAAAGAGGATGACGTGCCCCCGGAAGACACAGTGGAGAAGGCCGCTGGGGAAGATGATAAGGAAGAAAAACCTTCTGACGAAGAAAAAGACGCATAGCGTTTTTGGTGTCAGAAACAGGTAAAACAGGGTTGTTCCGGATAACGGGACAACCCTGCTTTTTTTTTGCCGGTCAATGACCGGCAAAAAATGTTCGCTTTATCTCTGTTCGACTATAAGTTCTGCCTTTATTCTCTCACCATGACAAAACCGGTCAGGGCGGGGATGTAAACCTTCATCTCACTATGCAGTTCATTGGCGTGTTCTCCTGTCTGGTAAGCCATGCTTTCGTTTACCCTGCCATGTCCGCCAAAAGCCGTATTGTCGGTGTTGAGGATCATCCGGTAGTGTCCGGCCGGTATTTTCACGGGAAAGTCGGTATAAGAGCGAAACGGACTGAAGTTGAAGGCAAAGATGAAATTCCCCCGGCCAAAAACCAATACCTGGTCGGAGATATGTTCTTTGTACAGCGGTATGTCTGAATGCTTAAGGAGTTCGTTATCAATGCACATCCGCACCATTTCCCTGTCGAATGCGGCCAGATAATGGAAGCGCAGTTCGGGATTGTCGGCCAGGCTCCATTGTCGTCGTGCGTAATGGTACGACCAGTTGTTGTGGGCGTTGGGGAAGTCGATCCATTCAGGGTGTCCGAATTCATTGCCCATGAAGTTGAGATAGCCGTTGCCGGCCGTTGCGAGTGTAACCAAGCGAATCATTTTATGGAGCGCCATGCCGTTTTCCACCACCAGGTTGGGCTTGTCTTTGTGCATGTTTACGTACATTTCCTGGTCCATCAGCCAGAAAATGATGCTTTTGTCGCCCACAAGTGCCTGATCGTGTGATTCTGCGTAGTGTATGGTTTTTTCTTCCGGGCGTTTGCCTTTCAGATTGTAAAAGATGTCGCCCACATGCCAGAAGTCCACTTTTTTCTCTTTGATGGTTTTGATCCAGTAGTCGGGAACGCCCATTGCCAGCCGGTAATCGAAGCCGATGCCGCCCAGCGCTTCCGGTGCTGCCAGCCCCGGCATACCACTCATCTCTTCGGCAACGGTAATGGCAGCCGGATTGTATTCATGGATGAGCTTGTTGGCGAGGAAGAGGTACACGATGGCATCTTCATCCTGGTTGAGGTTGAAATACTGATTGTATGACATGAAGTCGGACCCCAGGCCATGGTCGAGGTAAATCATACTGGTGACGCCGTCGAAGCGATAGCCGTCGAAGCGGAATTCTTCCAGCCAGTAGCGGCAGTTAGACAGGAGGAAGTGCAGCACGCGGTCTTTGCCATAGTCGAAACAACGGCTGTCCCATGCCGGATGCTCGCCACGGGGGCCCTCATGAAAGAACTGATAATGGGTGCCGTCATATTTGCTGATTCCTTCTACCTCATTCTTTACGGCATGCGAGTGCACAATATCCATGATCACGCGAATTCCCCGGCCGTGGGCATCGTCGATGAGTGCCTTCAGCTCTTCGGGGGTTCCAAAGCGACTGGAGGGGGCAAAATAGTTGCTCACATGATAACCGAAGGATCCGTAAAACGGGTGTTCCTGAACCGCCATCAACTGAATCGTGTTATACCCTGCCCGGTGTATGCGCGGAAGAACGTGCAGGCGAAACTCCTCCCAGGTTCCCACCTTGTATTCCTCTGTTGCCATTCCGGCATGGGCCTCATAGATCATCGCGTTTTCCGGAGCTTCATCCGGTACATCGTGCTTCCAGACGTATGGCTGCGGCGGATCCCACACCTGTGCGCTGAAAACCAGCGTGTGCGGGTCCTGAACCACGCGCATGGCCCATGCAGGAATCCGGTCGCCGGAGCCTCCGTTCCATCGCATGTGCAACTTGTACAGGTCGTTGTGCTTCAGGGTCTCCGGCGGAAGCATGATTTCCCAGTTGCCATCCCCGATGGCAGTGAAAGCATATGCCCCATCCGGCTGCCAGTTGTTGAAAGGCCCGAGCAGGAAAAGCTCTGTGGCATTGGGGGCCCATTCGCGCATCACCCAGTGATCTGCCGTGCGGTGCAAGCCAAAATAATGATGACCCATGGCAAAGGATGAAAGATTGCCGGCACCGGCAATCAGAGATTTCTCCTTGTTGTATGCCTTTCTCAACCGCCCGGTAATGGTTTGGGCGTGCGGCATCAGATAGGGGTCCTTCCTTACGTAATCCGGGATATACATCGGTTTTTATGTTTAATGTAGTTTTGACAATGGGGGTGTAACATCCGGCCACCGCCTGTTATAAAAAGCCCTAATGCTGAATGTTCAATATTTTGGTGATGGTATGATGCTGTGAGCGAATGCGAACCAGGTAAAGGCCGCCGGGAAGCGCTTCCGTACGGATCTGCGTTTGGTTTCCTTGTGTAACGTCAACAGAAAGATGCGTTTTCCCGGTAAGATCAATGATTTGAATATGATGCAGGGGGCTGTCTGAAACGATGTTGACATGGCTTCCGGCCGGATTGGGAAAGATGTTCACCTCTCCTGCCTCTGTCTCCATGATGAAGTTTTCCAGGTCAAAAATGGCTGTGAGGCTCAAATCTCCTGCGGGCATCTGGAAAGCAGTGCTTGCCTCTTCGCTGAACGTCTCATCTTCTTCATCAAGCCAATGGAGGAATACATAGCCGCTATTTGGGATGGCTTCAATGCTCACGTCGGCGCCGGCCTCATATTCTCCGGCACCGCTTACCGACCCGCCTTCTTCGGGTTCGGCAAAAAGGGCGAGAGTAAATAATTCAGGCGGTATTTCTGAAAATGTAGCGGTGATCTGCTTGTCGCCGTCCATCAGAATGGTTTCTTCCGGATTGTCTGAGACCAGGTCGCCACTCCAGCCGTCGAACTGCCAGTCGTCATGGGGTTCCGCCAGCAGGGTCAGCACCGTGCCTTCTTCAACAGTGAGGGGTTCAGCGTAAGCAGTACCATTGACAAAAACAGCTCCTTCCCCTTCAATAACAAGGGTAAGGGTAAATTCTTCCGTTTCGGCAATGCCCAGGCTTCCGTTGCTAAGCAGGTTTTGGGCATAGATTTCCGGGTTTCCGGTACGGTTTCCACCCCATGCAAAGGTCCATTGTGTGCCGTCAAAGGCAGAGCCGTGCATGTGGGTTTTTGAGGAAGCCACCGAGCTGATATACACTTCTGCCGGCGACCAGACCATGTCGCCGTCCTGGTTTATGCAGAATGCCTTGACCATTGATCCTCCGCCGGTTGCCGAAACCTGGTAAACAAATACCATGTCGTCGTGGAGGGGTAGTGCTGCATGGGGCAGGTGCGACTGAGACGAGAGCGGGATAAAAACATTGCCCTGTTGTCCCCACAGCAGATTGCCGTCCGGAGCGACCTTTTGCCCTGAAATACCATACCAGTTCTGATCTCCGGATACTTCGGCCCAAAAAACATAGATGTTTGGGTCATTTGCCGGGCCGGCTATTTTTGGATAAAACTGATTGTTATTGTGTGCATCGGAGAGGATCACCCCATTGGCAGCAAACTGGCTTTCTCCGTTTGCATTTACATGTTGCAGCCGCGCAGTGGCTGCCGTTCCCGAAATGCTGTATTCGTGCCATGCCATGTAGAAGCCATCAGCACCATCATTCTCAAAAGTGATGATCTGGGTGTGGGCTGTCATCAGCCCCAGGTCGTAAACTACTGCAGGATTGTTCCACACCGGGCTTCCATTCCCGTCAAAGCGTTGTGCCAGGATGTGGCGGGTGGGTGCCCAGGGTGGTCCGGAGTCTTCATAAAACTTCATGATCACATCATCATCGCCTACAGGCAGGAGCTGCGGCCAGGAGTAATTGTTGGCGCCACTGAGGGCGATACCCCATTCGCCCCAATGTTTTGTGCCATCGGGACTGATTTTCTGCATGATGATGTCGCCTTCCGATTGCCAGACGATAACGGCATTGCCTTCTGCCGTGACCGTTACAACGGGTGCCACATCAAAACTGTCTCCGGTGGAAAGCTGGATGCCGTCGTCGCCCCATGCGAAGTCCCCGTCAGGCGAAATCCGGTAAGCAAATACGTTGTTGCTCCCTGTTCTGATATCCTGAAAGGTGAGGATGGCATATCCATCATCGTCGGCGGCCATATTCCAGTCGGTTAGCCAGGTCATGGATGGATGGTCGCTGATGAGGATGCCGTTGTCGGCCCATTGTGGATACCCATCATTGTTGAGGCGTTGCAGGTAAACATGATAGAGGTTGCCGGTCACCACCGAAAAGTAGCCCACATAGTAGTCGCCGTTGCCGGTAAGGGCAATTTTCGGGATGGTTTGTTCGCCACCCATATCGGTGATCTGCAAATTGGTGCCGGCATCATCGCTCCATTGTGCCGAAACATGGCCGGCAAGCAACAAAGCGGAGAGCAGGAAAAGTAATTTTTTTTTCATCGGTAAAGGGTTTTGTGGAAATTGTGCATAGCCGGATGAGTGGTTTTGTTGGCAGGTTTTTTCCGTATAAAGATACATAATGTGCGGAAATGTTAGCGTGTGAAAATGTGAAAATGTGAAAATGAAACGGAATCAGTTTGCCGGCTGTCCTTCGGCAGCAGCATGCGCGTAAATCGTCGCAGCTATCTCCCTGATAAACCATGCAGGATCGCAAACAGTGACATCCTCCCTGAGCAGCCAGGGTGGTTTTGCCAATTTGCCCTGAGCCCCGTATGGCTGCCGCCGGGAAATGCACCAAAAGTTTGTTGATCCGGCCTTGCAGGTTAATTATCATACAAAAATATTTATCCCTGCAAACATTAAACATATTTTTAGATTTGCAGGAAAATCATACAGATAATCTCACATGCTTTTTTTGATTATCATTGTCTTTTCGGCTGTACTTAAAAAATGCGAAGGATTTTCCTGCTTCCGGTAAGGAAGTTACCGAAACGCAAGTAAAGCCAGACAGTCTCAAAAAAAAATACATATATTTGCTTTGGGTTGACAACGATTAACAAAGCGCAACACGACACTCAAAACGTTGTCTTTTTACACATTGCATCAGTGTAACAACAATATTTATGAAAAAAGAATTATCAAATTCTGGTTATGTTTTGGTGGTTTTGTGCTGTATTGTCTTTGCGTTGTCATCATGTGGATTAAACAGCAATTCCTCAAAAAAGTCCGGCGATGCTTATGAAATAGATGTTAGGAGTGTTGTCAATATGAACACAGCAGATTTTTATTTGTCGGAGCTGAGTGATGGCATACAATACGTTCCGTTAGAGACAGGCCCATTAAACTTGCTTAGATTTATTTCCTGGTTGGATATCACTAAGGATTACATTTTTGTCTCTGATTTAAGAGGGCTTTATCATTTTGACAGAAGCGGAAGGTTTATAAGAGAAATTGGCAGAATTGGTAATGGTCCGGGAGAACATAACGGTCGAATACGTTGTGCAATAGATAAGAATAATAAAGAGGTGTTTATTTATAGTTTTGGTACCGGGGGAGTAAATGTCTATGACCTGGAAACGGGTTCTTTCAAACATAGTTTTTCGGTAGATTTTCTGGCGCACAGCCTTGTGGTTTTACCGGGCGGATCGATTGCTTTTTTTACCATGGAGACCGAGTTTGATATAAACGAGGTGTATTTTATTGATCGACATGGAGAAAAGCTTGCCGCCATAAGCAATCATCTCAGAACGAAAATAAGAGGTAATGTTTCAGGTAATGCCAGTGTTTATTTTAATGGTGGCGAATTATACTATATGTATAATTACCGGGATACACTATATCATATAAACAATGATCTGTACAGAAGTCCATTTGCGCTATTTACTTTGGGTAACCAGGAGTCGCACCATGATTTTATAATCCTGCCCAATCCCGAAGCGAATTATTATCCCAATTTTATTTCTATACCGAAAATACTGCATGGCAATGGATATATGTTTGCTACATTGCAAAAGGGGTTTGGCGATGGAGGTGTTCATAACCAGGACCAACGAAAAATGCTTTATAAAAAAACCTCCGATGAATTGTTCATGACAAATGGCTTTGTCAATGATATTGATGGCGGAATGACCTTTTGGCCAAAGTGGTTTAGGGACGATCTGTTGATTGATCATTACCAGCCTTATGAGATCATTGATTATTATTATGAAACCAAAGGCATTATGAAACATTCAGATGCTTTCATTGAAATGGTAAACAAGCTGAATGAAAATGACAATCCGGTTTTGGTATTATTAAATTGATACCCAAACAATGGTATTTAGCTTTGCCGTGGGTGGTTTGTTTTTGGTGGGGAATAATGTTTCTGCCACTGATAGCACAGAAGATGATATTGGTGTTACTATGTACCAATCAATGGGTTATTGTGGATGGGGTTGGAAGATAAAGCTTTGTTGCACTACAACTCCAAGGCCAAACCAATGTACACATTATGAGTGCATGTGCAGGTAGTTTTTATTTTTAAGAGGTTTGTGGCTTTGGCTGCAAACCTCTAAAAAACAATAATGAAAATTTCAACAACAAAAACTGCCCTAAAAGTAATAATGTTCAATTCTTTAAAGGCTCATCTGTCTAATAATTTTTTTTCTAAATATTTTAATGAGGCGATTTGTCAATCTTGCCATAAATCAATAACGATGTTAAACAGCGAAAAAAATATCCTAATAGTTTTTTTAACCTTTTTTCTTTTCTTAACCGGATGTGGCCCGGATAAACCTGATGATGGGGAAAGCACTGCATTTGTAATCGATTATCATACAACGCAAATAATTCATTTTGAGGATTATTTTGACTTCGAAAATGTGACATATGTTTTCTTAGGTGATGATAATTCCGTTTTTTTGAGCGATAACCTCCAGATAGAATTTACCGGAAAATACTTTTTTGTTTTGGATAAAGGCTATGCTCAGCTTTATCGTTTTGATAATCACGGATCATTGATAAACAAAATTGGCAGGTCAGGACGAGGGCCAGCTGAATATTACAATCCCGGTTTTTTTGCATTAGATGCCAAAAGCGAGGCTATTGATATACTCTCTGACAATGGGTCCACAATAATGACCTTTAATTTTGAGGGGGATTTTTTGAAAGAATTTTCTACACCCCTTATTGTTACCAGCTTTGATCGCCTGAATAGTAATTTGTATTTTTATTATACAGGTTACCACAATTCACCAAATTTCCACCGGCTGCATAGGGCCGACACAACCCAGATCCTTGAATCCTATCTCCCTCTTAAAACGCAGGCTATTGATATGGTTGAAATGAACTTTTCACCTAAAGCCGAATATGGTTACTTCAGAGAAACCTTTTTTTCCTCGGTTTATAAATACGATAAGGATGGAGTTGTAGAGTTATTAACGCTTGATTTTGGTATCTTTGAGATTACCAAAGAAGATCTTGAAAAGGTTATTGACCCTTTTGATTTTTTCCAAAAAATCGATAACGAAGGTTTTTGTACCACAGTATCCCTTAGGGCAGGAAATGATATTTTCTGTGTGGTCACTCTTAAGCAGGGTTCGGGAGATGCGCGGATATCTCATTTCTATGTCAACATTGCCGACTCAACTTATAATCGTGTGGTAAGTAATGCCAAACAAGATGCAACAAATGCTTTTTTTAGTCAGCTTCGGCCTGTCCATATTGATTTGGAAGGCAGAGTCTGGTTTTTGACGAATCCATTTGACTTGCAATCATTTCTGGAAACAAGAACTGACTATTATTTGGGTTATACCATACCCGAAGAATATTTAAATCCTTTGTTGATAATTTTGCCTTTTAAAGACAATTCCTAAAAATTTGGCCGCAAGGCCTGATAGCTTTTTAAAAATTAATACAATGAAGTTCAGGTTGCATTTTTTTACACTTTCTGTTCTTATAATGCTTTATTCCTGCAAAAGAGAAAAGGAATTTTTTGATTTTTTTGATTTTTATCAAGCAGGGATCGCCCATAAATCAAACAAAAAACTTTTGATGTATATCAATCTGCATCATCCAAGCTCTTATCAAATGGAAGGCCTGGAGTTTTCCTGCATGATGGGTATGCCCCATTTATTAAAACCCTATATTGAAAGTGAACATCATGATGTTCTTTTCCTTATTGATGTGCCGGAGGCTAAACTTGACAGGTTAAAAGAAAGGCTTGATGACTGGTGTTTTGACAGTGGATACCTGATAACCCATTCCACCCCGCCTTTTTTTAAATTGGCAAGAACCCAGGGCGTAAAATGGGTATCATGTTTATTTGATAAAAACGGACTGTACATTGCCCACACCAATCCCAGCATGCCTAACTTCAGAAAACTCATGGACAAATAATACCCTTACACACGATGAAATTAGAAATTATTTAAAATGTCGTGGAATGGAGAGTTGGTGCAGGTTTATGGAATGGACTTTATTCCCTTTGGCTTTAGCATTTGCGAGAAAGAGGATTATCTATATGGTGTTTTGGGCCCTGAGTTAGAAAATGATTCAATAACCTTGATCAAGGCGTCATTGAGATAAACAACGCTGCTGTTTCATCCTCTTCCTGGCGGCTTTTGCGTGTTTTACCTTTGCGGACTTAGCGAGG
>REEA01000094.1 GCA_007695305.1 Bacteroidia bacterium | reverse complement strand
GGTGCCGGTAATTATTCTTACCGTGTAACCGCCAGGAACCTCAAAGGCACTGGAGGAACAGCTGTCTCCAATATTGTATTTCTCACACCGGAAGGGGTTTCAGCAATATCGATAGGCGACGGTAATATTCTTTTCGGGATGCCCTACGACTTTTTCTGGGAGCACAGCATTTCTCAAACACTCTATTTTGCTGATGAAATAGGATTACCCGGTGCCGTGATTACCGGCCTTCAATACCAGCATGTTTTCAATGCAGATGCCCTGGATAAGGACATCATGATCTGGCTGGGCGAAACCGGTCAAAATGACCTTTCATCCGGATACATTGATCCAGCCTCACTGCAACTCGCTTTTGACGGCAAGGTTGACTTTCTGGCTGATGAAACGGAAGTTATAATCGTGCTGGAAAATCCCTACTTTTATTCAGGAGGCAATCTGGTTGTTTACTCCATGAAGGCTGACAACGTGTGGTCGAGCGGAAAAAACTTCAAACAAACATTGAGCGATCCCAATGTGAACCGGTCGGCTAAGTCATTTCGTGATTTTACCCCATTTGACCCTCTCAATCCCGGACAGCCCGACCAGTTGCCTGTGAGTTTCCCCAATATCACCATCTATTTTTCTGATGATGGATTTGGTGCTTTGCAAGGCACGGTTGCTGATGGGGTAAACTCCCTAGAGGGCGTTAAGGTTGAGGTTTTAGAAACCAACACTGCGACCCATACAGACGGCAATGGTTTTTTCCAGCTTGCTGCACTTGCATCGGGAAGTTATGACATGCTTTTTACCAAATTTGGCTACGAGGATCTTTTATTGGAGAATGTGATCATCGAGGAGGACGAAACCACAGAGGTGTCGGTCACCATAACGGAATTGCCAACATTTAGCGTGAGCGGCACCGTTACGGGCAACGACGGCGAGCTTGTTGAAGGAGCATCGGTGATACTGAATGGTATGGATGAGTACGTTACTGAAACAGGCGCCGATGGAAGCTTCTTTTTTGCAGAAGTGTTTGGTGGCACGTATGACCTTACTGTGGTGGCTTCAGGATATACTGCTTATTCGGAAAACAATCTTTCGGTAGATGAAGACTTAGTGCTTGACATTGAGCTCGAAGTATTGATCCTGGCCCCCGGAGGTTTATCCGTAGATGTTGACAACCACGGTGCAGGCAATGCACTGTTCAGCTGGACTACCGGTGCCGACACTGAATTCAGGTACGACAACGGTACGCCGCTAAACTCACTGGGCACCTTTGATGCAAACCTCAACACGGTGATCGGTGCAGCACACCGGAATATTGCAGAGCTCTTCGAAATGTCGTGGATGATGCCGGTTGACGGCAGCGTGGTGCCCTCAGACGTAGTAAAAGTATGGGTTTTTGGCCTGGATGATGCAGGAAACCCGAATCAAAACAATGTACTATACAGCCAGGGGAACGTGTCAAATGTGCCCGGTGAGTGGAATACGTATGCCTTCGGTCAGCCGGTGTTTGCACCCAATGGCTTTTTAATTGGCTTATCAGTCAACGGCGACCTGGTTCTCGTTACCGATAGCGGCAATGACCCCGACTGGCCATTTATTCCGGAAACCCAGTTTTATAATTTCAACGTTACTTCCTCGCCGTTTACCCCTATTGAGCAAGCTGGCTTCGAGTGGAACTTTTTTATTCGGGCAAACGGGATTGACTTAGGAGAAATCAACCAACAGCAAGCGCAAGACTTTCCCCGGAATGCCATCGGTTTCAATGTTTTTCTTGATGATGCCTTTGTTTCTTTTGTTGAAGAAGAGGAGTACCTGTTCACCGGCCTCGATGAAGGCACCTACATCGCCGGCGTGCAGTCGTTGTATGCAACCGGCGAATCGGATATCGTAACCATTGATTTCGAAATAGCTTTCCCGGTATCTGTTACCCTGAATGTTACCACCATTACAGGCCAAAGCCCCGAAGGCGCATTGGCTGAGCTGACGGCCATTGACAGCCAGGATGGCGTTACTTATCAAGGCATTGCCGGCACCGACGGCGTCATCTTTTTACCAGAAGTTAAAAAAGGCAGCTATGTGCTTGAAGTAAGCCTGGAAAACCACAACAGCTTCATCAACGAAGCCCTCGTCATTGACCAGGACCTTGAATTAAACATTGAGCTTTCTGAAGCCACCGATGCGCCATTCAACCTTACGGTAGTAACCGACGGACTGGAAGCGGGACAAGCATTACTCACCTGGAATAACCCAACACAAGGTTGGGCAGAAACATTTGACAGTGGTCAGCTGCCCGACGGTTGGACACAGATCATTACCAATAGCGGCACCAACGCCGGATTGCCCACCACATGGCATGTAACCGGTACCGTACCCTTTTACTCCAGTTCCATCGAGCCACGGACGGGAGACTACCAGGTATTCATGATGTGGGACTTTCAGCACCAGGATGAATGGCTGATCACACCGGAGTTTACCGCTCCCGCCGGAGACCTGACTTTCTGGTACCATGGAGTTACCGGATCTACCTTCGGAGACAACTATTATGTAAAAATCAGTACCGATGGCGGCAATAGCTGGACGGTGCTCTGGAATGCCAGTGATTTACCGCCATCACAAAATTATTATCAATCACCCGTTTCCATTGATCTTACACATTATGCCGGTCAGGATGTACACATCGCCTGGCACAATGTGGACGGTCCGAGCAATTTTGGCATGTGGTATATGTGGGCCATTGACGACATTGCTGTTGGTGAAATGGAAATAGATCCGCGTGACCTTCTTGTTGGATCCGGTATCGATGGCGATGTTTTGGCCAATTCGCAACCCATTGCTGCGGGGTCAACTCAGCAATCCAATGCCGCGACACTGGCGGTGAATGGGTTTAACATTTTCCTCAACGGTACCCTCGTGGCAGAAGGTGTTCCAGACACTCAATATCTGTTTGCACAGCTCGCCGACGGTGAACACACCGCCGGGGTGCAGGCGGTTTACACCACTGGCGTGTCGGAGATCGTTGAGAAAGATTTCATCATCCACGAGAACAACTTGCTGGCTCTGGTGGCACAGCCTGCCGGCAGTGGTATGCTGGGTGGCTCAGCCTGGTATCCGGCAGGGGAGGAGGTGGTGGTGTTTGCCACTCCTAATGATGGATTTGTTTTCCTGAACTGGAGTGACACCCAAGGGAATATTGTCAGTGAAGAACCGGCGTTCCTGTTCACCATGCCTGACAATGACGTAATCCTGATCGCCAACTTCGAGGATTTCGAGACCTTTAATCTTACTTTTTATTTGGATATGAGCAACCTCGATTGGCTCAACTTTGACCAAGATATGGTAAACGTTACCGGTTCGATGCACGGGTGGGCAGTGCTTGGCGAAAACGCCAGGGATCAGTCGATGATGCAAATTGACAATTCACACACGTTTAAGATTAGCTTCAACCTGCCTTCCGGCGAATACAGCTATGCATATTTCCTGAATGAGGGCGCGCACAATCACGAGTGGGAAGACGATGTGCCGGTGCGTGAAATAATGCTTGATGCCGACAAGGAGGTGTACGACGTTTGGGGCGATGTGGTTGCCAATCTTGATTTGATTGACCTGGATCACATCAGGGCATATCCCAATCCTTTCACCACGCATATCAACATTTCGGGTGCCGATTGGGCGACAAATGCGACTGTTACAGATGTTTTGGGCAACAGGGTTTTAGAAACGCCTTTGTCAGGAGGACGTGTGGACACCGGCAGTTTGCGTCCTGGCATGTATTTACTCCATTTGCGTGGCGATGATGGTCGCCAGGCGGTTCAGCGCATCATAAAGCACTAAAAACCATCTGGATATTGTTACATGTTTATTGTAAAAAACCGGTCACCGGGGCTTTTATGCCTGCTGGTGGCCGGTTTTGCGTTGTTCATTTAGCCACAAGACTTATCTCTTTTAATGGGGTGCGTGTGTAAAAAGGGAGGTTGAATAGCAAATAAAATCATTATATTTGTAAAAAACATGTCATAAAATGTTAGATATTCAAACCAGAAAGATTTTATTCGTTCAGAAGTTTCTTTCATTAAAAAAAGAGGAAACCATCTCTAAGTTAGAGCATTTGCTCCGCAAAGAGATTGGTGCCCACGAAAGGGAAAATTTTCAAAGAATGACTCCAGATGAACTAAACTCCAGAATTGACCGGTCGGAAGATGACTTTCGAAAGGGAAAATTCAAACAAGGTAAAGAGTTACTGAAAAAGTACGAATGATGAAGGTTGTCTGGTCTCAATTTGCTCAAGATGCTTTAGATGCGATTTATGTTTATTATTTTGATCAGGCAGGTGAAAGATTTGCCCGAAATCTGGTCGAAGTTATAGTCAAGTATCCTGAATACTTAGCAAGTAACCCAAAAGCAGGACAGCTGGAAGAATATTTGCAAAACAGGGAAATTGAATACCGGTACATTGTTTTCAAAAACTACAAAATAATCTATTCGATTGATCCAGACCTGAAAATGATCAAAATTGCCGATATATTTGATACAAGGCAAAATCCTGTAAAGATCATTAGAAAAAAGTAGCCACAAGATTCCAAGCGTTGTTTAATTATCTGTAGATCAGATTAATTTCGGAAAGTTCCTGCCCAATTTGATGAATTCCATGCAGTATTTTTTCTGTCTGTTTTTTGGATGGCTTTTTATGCCCCTGCACATATTGCGACAACAACGTTGGATTCATTCCGATTTTTGCGGCCAGGAATTTGGCATTCAAAA
>REEA01000022.1 GCA_007695305.1 Bacteroidia bacterium | reverse complement strand
TGCTAAAGTAGGTGAGTTCACCACCAAAAGCAAGAACTGCAAGCGCATGACCGGCTTCGTGCAGTATCACATAGGATGCCAGCAAAAGCCAAAGGATGAGCAGGCGGTAAGATACTTTTTTGATCTTTAAACTTCTCATGCTATTCATTCCCAGGTGCATGCCAAAGATAAGTCATTTTATAATCGGTATCGTACCTCCAATATACGGAAGCTGTAAATCTTATCGCATTCTTCTTACAAGCCAGCTGGTAATTGCTTCGCAAGTTTCCGATTGCTTGCCGCAAGACCTTCCAGCTTCCTGCAGGAACTGGGAGCGTCTTTATCCAAATGCCAGTGCACCTATGCATCCGGCATGTCTGTTGTGGTCATATGCTTCCTCTTAGCAATATAAATAACCATCGAAACCAGCACCATCAGCATAGCCAAACCAATCATGATCCATTTCAGCATATTGAAAACCGATGTAAGCCCTGCAACAAAATCGATACGGTGCGGAAACTGACGGATCATGAAGGCTATCCCTGCATTCTCAAGAAAGTCAAAAATGACGGCGTCCACGGCAAGCAGGTTTATAACACGGAATTCATTGCCGGGTTTAAGGATGCGTTTGAGAAAGAAGCTGGCAAGAAATATAAGCAACAGTCCGTAAATCAAGGGATAAACAGCATCTGCCACCAACAGCATTTCCAGGTAAACGGCCCTCCCCTGTTCGCCAAACGCCTCCAGGGTGCCATACGCCTCTTCTGCTGAAAAGCCAAAACGCAGATCAAGAAGAGGTGGCCCTTCCTCCGAAACAATCCGCTCTGTGTAATAGGGAAATACAAATAAGGTCATAAGCAAAAGAAGCAGCAACAGGAACAAGATGTTCCGTGGTTGCGCGTGCCGGTAGGCCCAATCGGATATGGCAGTAATAAATTTTATCATACCTGTAAAATTAAGAATTTTGTAGCTTTACAGAAATTCTAAGAACCAGATTTTAATCTAAAACCATTTCCTCATGACAAAACAATCCCAGATTTGGATTTTATTACTGATCTTTGCAGTGGTGATCGGATTTCTCTTTCTGCAACGCGACAGACGCACCTCTGAGCAGGCCAACGACATGCAAATAGAAACGGTAGGCTCTGAACTCACAAATCAACAGGAACGCGCCTTCCTGAACAATATCGCACAGCTTTGCGGACAAACGTTTGCCGGAAGCGAAACCTTTATTGCTGAAGGGAGGGAGAGCTGGGCACACAAAAGCTTTGTGATGCACGTTACCCTGTGTGAAGATGACCGTGTATATGTTCCCTTCCACCTCGACGATGACCATTCGCGCACATGGATGTTTCTGGTTGAAGATGGCAGGCTGCGGTTCCGTCACGATCACCGTCACGAAGACGGCACGCCGGAGGAGGTCACCATGTATGGAGGCTATGCCGACGGCAATGGTACCTCGCTGCTACAAAGCTTTCCAGCTGATGATTACACCTGCGAAATGCTGCCTACCGCCTGCAATGCCGTATGGCGGGTGTTTTTGTCAGATGACTTTTCAACATTTAGCTACCAGCTACTATATGGTGACGAGCTGTTGTTTGAAGGCGCATTTGACATTAGCAAAAATATTGCATTGGACGATTAGCTTTACGAAGGATTATTCACAAAATCACGAGAGTTACCATACAAGCATCATTCATGATAGAAATGCCGGCATTCAGATATACCATATTGATCATTACATTGCTTTTCTTTGGTTGCAAAGACGAAGGGGATGCTTTTGACCATAATCACAATGACGCATACCAAATTACCAAAAGCATTACCTACAATGGCGTTTCCGTTGACCTGATCATTGACAAGCCTGGTGCCAGTGAATTTGATGTTTTGTTGGTTTTCCGCGGTACAGTCAGACGCGACAGTTTGATTTTGCAGGCCTCACAAAATGCGCTGGAAAGGTTTAAAGGTATTCTCGACCGAAAAGACATGATGATTGTCAGCGTTGCCTATCCTGAGGAAAACCTGCTTTTTGGTGACAACATTCAACACGCCGAGGCAGCTTTGCTGTGGCTGAAAAATGATGCAGAAAGCGAACTGGAAATTACAGTGAACAGAATATTCCTTGCCGGTCATTCACAGGGGGGCTACCTGGTTACACGGTTAAATACCATGCACCAGACTGCCGGCGTAATAGCCAATGCCCCCGGTCCGCTGAACCTGGTATTTCGTTGTCAGCTGGAGGAAAACGGACAGATCCCAAATGAAATGGAATGCTCAGTGCTGTATGATGAATATGGGTCTGTTACATCCAATCCGGACGCTTATTATGAAAGGTCTTTGTTGAATTTTACCGCTGGTTATCAATCAGATATATTATTTGTTCAGGGCCTGGAAGACGGACCTATTCACATGCATTCATGGCCGCAGTTTAAAGAGCAGGTTGAAAGCTGCACGGATTGTGAGAGCAATTACTTTTTGGAATTACCCGGGTTTGGTCACGCTGCCTTGTTTTACAGCGTGCAAGCCATAATAGAATTCAATAACTTTATTGACAGGTAGTTAAATTTTAATTCTTTTCATCAGAAAACCGGAAATTGCCAATCTAACCCAATCAACCTCTATCCTGATTGTTTACTTTTTACTAAGGTTTTTCAAGTACAGTTCCGGCGATTTTATGGGTTCACAAACGGACAACAGAGTGTCCGATTATGGGCATATTGCCAGGTATGACAATGGCAATATGAAGCTTTTTATAATTTACTTTGTTGATTGTCAATAACAAAATACCCATGGTATATATTTTGATTAACAGCAAGTGTCTTTCCCCGAAGCATGGGCGAAAACAAGTGGTAAAACAGTATTCACATAACCTTAACAAACCCATGAAAACAGTTTATTTGGTAAAAACCGCACTGGCAATATTTGTTGCAATGAGCATTACATTAGATGTCTGCAGCCTGAACAAAGAATTGAGTATCTCTCCCCTGCGTTTTGCAGGCATCCATGCACTAAGCAATCACCAAGGCGAAAGTGATGCATACCTTGTGATTGAAACTGCTCCGGGACACTCCTGGAACTATACCCTGCTGGATACGGAATTAAACACCATAAAAACGGGCAATATCCAAACCCCCAACCATTCTTTTTTTAATGGTTTGGTGTACAATGGAGAATACACCTTACTGAACTTCATTGTAAATGCCTTTTCACAGTCCAGCACATATGTAGTTCTCGACAAGGATGGCCATGAAGTGGCGCGTGAAACCAGGACAGATCTGTCCAATCTGCGCCGGGGTGAGCAATTTTATCCGGCTATTTATCCCTATTCCGGAAATGGTTTTATTATTGTACAAAGTACAGGAAGGGCCAGGGATGCCGGATACACCCTTGAACATGTTGATCACAACCTACAGGTATTGATGAATCTGGAATTTTCTCATCCTGACGCACAAATATTTGTATATGATATGGTTAGCGCTAACAAACGTTTGTATGTACTTGAGGCAAGCGAGAGAAGAGGCAGGACCCTCAATGTCCGATTGCAGTGCATTGATCTCAAGAATCAGCATCTCCTTTATACAAAGGAACTTTCAGACACGCAAAACAGCTATTTTCCTACTGCCATCTTACCCGGTGAGGACAATACACTTGCCATGGCAGGTACTTATTTTAGCGGTGACAGGATCAGGGGTGGCGATACCAGGGGCCTTTTCTTTATGCATCTGACAGAGGAAGGTATTACGGCCGGAATGGACATACACCCCTGGAGAGAACTCAGAAGGACGTTAAGGACACCTGTACCGGACTGGTTTTTCAGGGTTATGCCGGACGTGCACATCCATGCCATTGAACGCAGTGCGGATGGTAATTTCTTGGCCGTTGCTGAACTGTATCGCTATTCGGGCGAAGTGAGGCAAGAGGATAGAAATGGTAAAAAAGAGCAATACCACCGCATCAGGATGCTTGATTTTATGCTGTTTGGTTTCGACCAAAAAGGACAGATCCTTTACACCGAGCGCATTGAACGGCCCCATATGGTCCTGAAACTGGATTCGGAGATCACGGGTGGTTCATCCTCGCTGGCTCATCAGGCAGGTCAAGGTCCGTTAAACAGGGCCAGGGCCATGAAAAAAGGGCATGCCTTCACTTACCGGTTCTATCAAAAAAATGATGATCAGCTTAACCTGGCATTCATGAGCTATGAAAACAAAACCCATTATGCCTATATGATGGATATTACCGGTAATTATCATGCACAAAAAGTAAGCCTCCGGCACGCAAAACCCGCTTTTATCAGCTACATCCAAATTATTGACCTGTGTACAAACCAGTCTGGCTTCGGTTTTACGCTGGCTGAGCTCAACACCCGCAGCTTTGATGATTCTGAAATATTCTGGCGGGGCATTATGCCCGGAAAAAAAGGAAGCATGCTAACCTATGAATTCATGCCCCTGAATGGACAGTTGCAACTCAATGTGGTAAGGTTTCAGGAGTCCATATAATATAAAGGGGGAATAGTAGCTATAACAATCCCATGGTTCCAATTTGTTGGAAAACCGGTGCCCGGGTGGGTGCCGGTTTTTTTTATCCTTTATATTAATACATTCATTTTTTGATTCTAGAATAAGAGAAGAAATGCTAATGATTTCATGGATATACACCTAAGATCAAATCAAAATAATGCCTTTCACAGAAACTGACCACTAAACTCCAATATTCGACCTTTCAGAATAATCTGTTAACAAATAATTTATTTTTTCTCATGAATCAA
>REEA01000166.1 GCA_007695305.1 Bacteroidia bacterium | reverse complement strand
ATTTAATCAATTAGATACAACAATTTGTTTGCTTTTTGTGAATAATGCAGGCTAAAGAAAAAACAAACGCTACCCCGTCATTTGTATATCAATCTTTGCGTTCTTTAATTTTTCTTTGCGTTTTTTGCGTGAAACATTTTTTTCCTCGCAAAAAACCGCAAAGGTTATATCACGCGAAGACCGCAAAGGCTTAAATCCGGGATCAATTCACCGGCAGTTTGATTTCATAGGTTTTGCCCCGCGGATTGGGTAATTCGTAGGTCCTCAGCCAGGGGTTGAGTTCGCGCAGTTTTTTATAGGAGGTGTTGTGCGTGAAGGCGAAATCCACCAGGTCGCTGATGGGTGTATCAACCAGCACCGTGTAATATGTTTGCGGGGGATACAGGTCTTCCGCGCGGAAATGAAAACCCATGGCCTGCGGATCTTCAAAAATGGTCTTCACCGCCAGTATCCTGAACATATATCGGCTGGTTTCTTCGTTGAGAAAGAGATCGTAATAGTTGTCTGTGCGTTGGTTGTTGATGATGCGTTGCAGACGACTGTTACCGATGTTGTAGGCTGCTGCGGCCATTGTCCAGGAACCATAACGCTCTTTGGCATCCAGCAGGTATTTACATGCAGCCGCGGTTGACTTCTCGACGTGGTATCTTTCATCCACAAAATCGTTGACCTCCAGTCCCAGGTCTCGCCCGGTGCCCTGAAGGATCTGCCAGAACCCTGTGGCACCGGCCGGTGAAACTGCGTTGATCAGACCACTTTCAATCAGGGCCAGGTATTTGAAATCGTCGGGCACACCATGTTTAGCCAGGATAGGCTCAATCACAGGGAACCACCGGTTTGCACGCTTGAAAAAGAGCAGGGTGGATGATTGCCAGTAGGTGTTTACAAGTAATTCCCTGTCCAATCTTTCCCGTATGCTGATCTGATCTGTGGGTACGGTTTCTCCCGCGAAATTCAGCTGATCCGGAATGGTCAGGGCATATATTCCGTATTGCGATCTGAAAGACTCATCAAAGGAATTACCGGTATCAGTCACCGTTCCTGAAAATGTGAAAAACCGAATAAAAAGTAATCCCAAAATGATGGAAGCAATAAAAAATCCGTAACGACGTGTCATAAAAAAACCAGCAAAATTATTTATAATCAATATAAATTATATTTTTTCCCGTTTAATATGTAAAACAGGCAAAAATTATAGCTTTCACCTTATGGTTAAGGCTTTCGCAAAGGTAACGATAAATTGTTGCAGTGATTGCATCCCCAATTGTTAATTATTTTAATAAATGTGAATATTATACCAGGCAACAAAATTCCTCGACAGGAAAGTTGTTAACAAATAAACAATTCTCTGTTTATTTTCCCTTTTGGATAGTTTTAATTTTGTAGTTTTGTGCACGTTAAGAAGAACTTGTTCATTGATAACCATTGAGCGTGTTATGGTTCTTTTCGCTTTATCATGGCACAACATGACATACGCTGATGCATTGGTTTAGTAATCAGGGGAGTATATTTTTTCAGAGTGTTGTATAGCCTTGGTAAGCCGATCCGGACTGTTACAGGTTCAATAAAACTAAAGGGAGACTATATATATGAGCATTACGGAGTTAAAATCAAAAAGAAAAATCCTGAAGGAGTTGACTTATCAGAAGACCCCGCTTTACCGCGGTTACACCGATAAGATTCTTTACATCAATGTGGGCACCAATGAGGTGAAAGAGAAGGATGTGCCTGCGGAGATGAAAGAGAAATTTATTGGTGGGAAGGGTTATGGTTTGCGTCTTTTGTGGGATGCCACCACGCCCGATACCCGTTGGAATGATCCGGAGAATGAGCTGATCATCGCGCCCGGCCCTGTGGCAGGGATCACCCAGTACTCCGGGGCGGGCAAATCACTGCTTGTCTCGATTTCGCCGCAAACTGATTCGGTGATGGACTCCAACGTGGGTGGTTTTTTTGGTCCGTTTTTAAAGTTTTCCGGCTATGATGCCCTGGAACTTCAGGGAAAAGCGGAAAAAGACGTGATCATTTATATCGACGGCAAGGACGGTAAGATCGAGATATTTGAAGATCCCGGTTTGTCGGTTGATTCTCATATCCTGGTGGAGGAGCTCACCGAAATGTTCGCCCGGGATGAGAATGATTACAAGAACATCGGTATTGTTTCTACGGGTGCCGCTGCCGAAAAGTCGCTGATCGGCATGATCAACTTCACCTTTTACGATGTGAAGCGGAAGAAGATCCGTTTGAAGCAGGCCGGCCGCGGTGGCCTTGGCACCGTGATGCGCGACAAGAAGATAAAGGCCATCGTTTCGCGGATCGAAGGGGTGAAAGGCAACCTGAACAACGTGGCAGATATGGATAAAATCAGGGAACGCGGCAAGCGCTTCAACCGTGAAATGCGGGAACTGGATGACCATCAGTGCCAGATGCGCAAAAAAGGGACTGCCAATATTATCAATGTGATGCATGATTACGACCTTCTCCCTGTGCATAACTTCAAATATGGAAGCCATGATGATGGAGGCAAGATCCATTCAGATATCTTCCGTGATAAATACTTTACACAGGGTGTTTTCGATGGTTGCTGGATTGGTTGCAATATGTCGTGCGCCAAGGGTGTGGATGATTTTCTTTTAAAAACCGGTCCATACAAGGGACAGAAAGTGATCGTTGACGGGCCCGAATATGAAAATGCAGCCGGATTGGGATCAAATCTGGGTGTTTTTAATCCCGAATACATCATCGAGGTTAATTTCTACTGCGATACCTATGGCATCTGTACCATCACCTGGGGTACGATCGTGGCATTCATCATGGAATGTTATGAAAACGGCATCCTAAATAAGGAACGGACCGGTGGGCTTGATTTGCATTTTGGTAATGAGGAGGACTCACTGGAATTGTTGCACCAGCTGGCCCGTGGTGAGGGTTTTGGAAAAGTCGCCGGCCTGGGTGTGCGTAAAATGAAAGAGATGTTCATTGAGAAAGGATGGGGCGACCCGCAGTTCCTTCAGGACATTGCGATGGAAAATAAAGGACTGGAATACTCCCAGTATGTTTCTAAAGAATCACTGGCACAGCAGGGTGGTTATGCCATGACCAACAAAGGTCCGCAGCACGATGAAGCGTGGCTGATCTTTATGGATATGGTGAATAACCAACTTCCTACTTTTGAAGACAAGGCGGATGCCTTGCATTATATGCCCATGTTCCGCACCTGGTTCGGTTTGCAGGGGCTTTGCAAGCTTTGCTGGAACGACGTGGTGCCGGAGAGCAATGCCGATGCAGATGAACCCCACAAAATTCCTGAGCATGTCGACAATTATGTGGCCATCTACGAGGGTGTTACAGGCAAGCCTTTTGACAAGGAGGAGCTGATCCGTCAAAGTGAGCGTGTATATAACTTCCAGCGGGTATTCAACCTGCGTCGCGGCTATGGTAAGCGTATCCATGATGCACAACCCTATCGTGCCGCCGGTCCCGTAACCGTTGAAGAGTACGAATCACGTGCCGATCGTTACGACAAGCAGCTCAAGGAAGATGTTGGATTCGACCCGGAAGGAAAGAGCACGGAAGAAAAAATCGCCGTTCTCCGAAAATATCGCGAAAAGCGCTATGAACAACTGATTGATGCCGTTTATAAGCGTCGCGGCTGGACTTCCGACGGTATCCCAACACCCGAACATCTCAAAGACTTGGGTATGGACCTTCCGGAAGTGATGGAAGTGGTAAAACAGCATCTGAACTAAACATGTAAACGGGCGACATTCATTTTCAGAATCATTCGCCAATCGTACATAATTATTTTTGCCGTGCCCGGTGCAAGCAATTTGCTTTTGCACCGGGCAAGGCATTTTTTATACCGTTTAATTTTAAAATACGACCGCTTGAAATTTAATGTGAATAAAAATATATGCAATAAAAGGTATAAAAAAGTATATTTGCAGAAATAAAACGCATTTTAATGAAGAAGCCAAAGAAATACAAGATACCCCGCCACGTGCAGGGTGAGTTCAGGGAGCCGGATTTTCCAAAATATCAACCGATGACCTTTAACGAGTTGTGGCTCATGTTGAGAGAAATGGGAGAACGGAATAAGGAATGGGAGAAACAGTCGAAGGAAAGGGAGAAAGAGTCGAAGGAAAGGCAGAAGCAGTCTGAGAAGAGGCATAAGGAATTCCTGGAAACAGAAAAGTGGTTCCGTGAATTCATGAGTGAGCAGGAAAGGTTCAACAGGGAGCATAAGAAAGAAATGAGAAAATTGCAGAACCTGTTTACCTCCCAATGGGGCAGGCTGGTTGAATCGCTGGTGGAGGGTGATCTTATTCGGCTTCTCAATGAACGTGGCATTCCTGTGCAAAACATCATTGAAAACTACAAAGGCAATTACCGGGGGACCAGTTACGAATTCGATATCATTGCTGAAAACGGTCCCGCGGTTGTTTTTGTAGAGGTAAAAACCACGCTTCGGCCCGATGATGTTCAGCATTACCTTTGCAAGCTGCGAAACATCAAGACCTGGATGCCTCGCTTTGGGGATGGGGTCATCTATGGAGCCATGGCTTATCTGAAAGCCAGCGCCGGCAGCGAGAAAATGGCCGAAAACAAAGGTTTGTTCGTGATCCGTGCCACAGGCGACAGCGCCCGGATCATCAACCAGGCGGGCTTTCAGCCGGTGGCTTTCTGATAACAAACAAAACCCATATATGATTGGTTATTAACATGTTGAAAAAAGGACATGCTTTTAATCCGGGAAACAGGATTTATGTAAAGATGCTGATATGGACGCAGGAAGCGTCACAAAATTATGTCATAAAGATTGATCGAACATGTGAGAAACGGTGCTTCATCGC
>REEA01000023.1 GCA_007695305.1 Bacteroidia bacterium | reverse complement strand
TTAGTTGTTGAGTTGTTTAGTCGATTCGCAGCCCAGACCTGCCATGAGGTAACAAATGGTTGCTTCGTCTGCCTCTTGCTGTTTTGAGGAGCAGAAACAACAAAATCAAAACTTGCATTTTGATAAGTCATTCCCGGTTCTTGAGTTCCAGGGTAAGGATTTTAGCCTGAACTGGAGTTTTAGCATTAGCACGCTTCCATCCACAGACCGTTATGGCTCATTTGTTATAACAATAAAGCTCAAATAGATGGATATTTGAGCTTGATGTGCTAAAAATAAAAAATATGATTGATTCAAGAGAGCAAATAATAATCGGTTTTATAAAGAATACTGGAGCCTGTTCTTCAAAACAAATCCATGACAATATTGATGTTTCGGTAAGTTATGCAACATTAAAAAGGATACTATCAAAATTGAGAACCGAAAACATTCTTTCAACTGTAGGTCAGGGGAAAGGAACCAAAGATATACTTTCTCCGACTTTTGAGCTTTTAGAATCAATGAATGTTGATAAATATTATGAGAAAGAAATTGATGAAAGAGAAATAAAAGAAGTATTCAACTTTTCGATCATCAATGAAGTTCTGGCAAATCATAGTGTTTTTACAGAACCCGAGTTGGAAAAACTGAACGCGCTTCAGAAAATATTTCAAACGAACATATCACAACTTTCTGACATAGAATACAAAAGATAATTATATCAATGTACATACTCTCTCCAGTAAATGCCAATACAAATGTTATGATTCACATCCCTTTCAATATAGATATAGATCCGATTGAGCGGTTACTTCTGGTAAATTTTGAAAATGACACTGACACTTTATATACAGGATTTGAGCCCCAGGTCTTTGATGATCCTTTCAGCGGGCAGGGAAACCTGGTCATTGGCTGGCGCAACCATGGCCGTGTGGATGTGTATCACGAGGCGGGGCTCCGACTGGATCCGGAGAAGTATGACATTGCCGGTAAAGGCCTGGCTGCCGGCATGACTTATCAAAAAAACCAGGTACCAGTCAAGCAGCAAGGCATCACACATGATTGGCGAGAGATCGGCTGAATCATGAATACGCAGGAACGTGTCACAACCATGATGGCAAACAGTCAGGGAAAGAACATCCAAATCAGTCAGTACAGTGAACCTATAGAAAAAGCACAGCTCAAATACAAGGCACTCATATATCGTGAGAAAAACCTTCCCGGAAAAAAATCTGTGTGGCACCCTGGGGAACATTTTAAAAATGAGAAACCATTCAATCAACTCTTTGCAGATGGATAGCTGCAATGTGGGTTAAACTGACCGGCAACGCGCAGACCAATGTCCGCCTGCGAACATTCTCCTGAAAAACATTTTCACAAAAGAACACATAATATGCTATATTTTAACACCCTGCAAGTCGTGGCACAAGTTTCGCTGTAAGCATACTGATCAAATGATGACACCATTCATTCAATAATCGAAAGGCCTCTTGCAAGGAAATTTTCGGTATTTTCGTGACCCTACAACAAACACCGCATTGCTGCTACCATGAAACTTAACAACCTGAAAATTGCCTGGCGTTTTCTTCTGAAAAACAGGATTCACACTGCCATAAACATCATTGGGCTGGGTATGGCTTTTTCTGTATCTGTTCTGATGATGGTCTTTGTATATCATCAGCTCAGCTTTGATAATTTCCATGAGCATTCGGAAAGGATTTACCGCCTCACCCTCATGGGGTCGATGGCTGATGGCAAGGTGCTTTCGGCAGCTCTGACCAGTGGCGAGGTGCCCTATCACATTGCAGAGGAGGTGCCTGAGGTGGAAGCGGTTTGCAGGGTGTACGACTGGGGAATGACAGAGGTGATCGTTGACAACAACAGATTTACCAACGACAAGGTGCTCTGGGTTGACTCAACCTTTTTCAAGGTATTTACCTTCGACTGGCTCGAAGGGAGCCAGGGCACTGCCTTGTCAGAGCTTTATGGTGCTGTCATCACAAAATCCACTGCAGAAAAGTATTTTGCAAACAGCAACCCCATCAACAAAACCATCCGCATCAGGGGGCTCGACTACCGCATTACCGGCTTAATGCCCGACCCGCCAGCCAACTCCCATATTCGTTTCGACATACTGGCGGCATTCCATACGCTGGAGCGGCCGGAATACGACATTGTTGAACGCAGCGGCATTTCATTTCCGACCTATGTGTTAAAAAGAGAGGGCGCAGACCATGAGCAGTTTGCAATAAAAACGACCAGCGTTGCCGACCACTACCTCAACATGCGTTACGAACCCTATGGGATTGTTGCAACTCATAGCCTGCAGCCCCTCAACAGGGTTTATCTTCACTCAGATTTTAACTTCGACACGGCCGTCAGGGGCGACATCAGGCATGTGTTTGTATTTGCCTTCCTGGCGCTGGCTGTCATTATTATCGCGGTGTTCAACTTTGTGAACCTGGTAACGGCGCAATCCGAAAAGCGGTTGCGCGAGATTGGCATGCGTAAGGTGATGGGGGCATTTCGAAAAGACCTTGTATTGCAGTTCATTGGAGAGTCTGTCATGGTCGCCTTCATTGCATTCTTGCTTTCTTTGGCGATCAACGAACTGCTTGTCAATGAATTATCGTCGATCCTGGATGTTTCGTTAAGGCTCGTATACTGGCATGATCCGGTCATGTTTTTATCCATTTTGCTTTTGGTGGTATTTACAGGCATCATTGCCGGGCTTTATCCCGCCATGCATCTTTCTGGTTTTCAGCCCATCGTGATACTCAAAGGCCTGAGCAAGAACTCGTTTTCAAACCTCTTCCTTCGTAAGGTTTTGGTTATCTTTCAGTTTGCCACATCCATATTTCTCATCACCACGGTGTTGCTGCTCAACCGCCAGGTTCATTACATGCAACACAAAGACCTGGGCTTTGAGCGGGAACATGTCATTTCAGTAAGAGGCATTACGCAAAGTCTCCGCAATGCATATCCGGTACTTCGGGAGGAGCTGTTGCAGCACCCTGACATTACCCACGTGAGCGCTTCCCAGGGTGTGCCGGGCGAAAATTTGAACTTTCAAAACTGCCGCAGGGCATCCGACACGCCAGAGGCATCCATCATGATATACGAAAACCGCATCCTGCACGGCTACCTGGAAACTTTTGGCATGCGCATCGTTGAAGGTCGTGATTTTGACCCGGAAATGAGAACAGATACTGCCGCCATCATACTCAATGAAGCGGCCGTAAGAAAACTGGGCCTCGACAATCCCATTGGTGAAGAGATCGTCATCTGGCAGCATGCCGGAAGGGTGATCGGCGTGGTGGCTGACTTTAACTTTCAGTCGCTCCACAATGAGATTGACCCTTTCGCCTTTACAATGTATGAGCAGTGGATCAATCGCATCAACATCCGCTTCTTACCGCAAAACATAAGGGAGTCGATGACCTGGATACAGGAGCGCCTGGAGCTGGCCGACCCAAATTATTCGTTTGAATATTTCTTTGTAGATGACGCTTTTGCCGAAATGTACCGGCATGAGGAGAACCTCAACAAGCTCACGCTCGTTGCCGCGGTCATTGCCATTATCATTTCGTTTATGGGGTTGTTTGCCCTGGCATCTTTCAGCATACAAAAAAGAATCAGGGAGATTGGTATCCGCAAGACCATGGGTGCTTCCCTGCCCCAAATTCTGGGGCTCCTGTTTCGCGAGATGTGGAAGTGGATACTCATTGGGTGCCTTATTGCGTGGCCGCTGGCTGCCTTGGTGGTGATGCGGTGGCAGGAAAACTTTGCTTTCAGGATCAATGTTTGGGACTATTGGTATTTGTTCATAGTAGCGGGCGTTTTGGCAGCCATTGTGGGCACGCTGGCCAGCTTTTCGCAGGCCTGGGCTGCATCAAGGATGAATCCGGCAGATAGCCTGAGGGCGGAGTGAGTTGGAAGCATGGATTGCTCCGGATCAATAAAACCTGTTCGGCTTCCAGCCATCTGGCCTCTTAGTACATGCAATCGGCAATGCTATAATCAAGAAAGAACTATTGGTGTTCAAGTCTCTTTTTGTAAGATAATTCCTGCGGCATTAACCCACATTGCGTAACTTGCATGTTCAGAAATAAAAAGGACAGCCTAAGGCTGTCCTTTTTATTTGTCTTTAACAACTTTTAATTCTCAATGTCAAACATATCGTTGCGAAGACTTTCAATCATCAGGCTCACCTCTTCCAGTTCCGTCATTGTAAAAGTGTCAACATCCCTAAAGAAATTTGCAATTTCCCTGGCACCATCATAATAGCCCTGGATGCGCGGATTTAACTCCAGGTACACTTCATCGGTCATCAGCCCGAGCAGGTTGTAAACAGTTTGAGCCATATCCGCTCTTTCCACCATGAAATCAATCATGGCCTGGTTATCACGGGCAAACAAACTGAGCTGCGAGAGGATGTAAAGTGCTTCTACGTTTGCACCGACAAAGACCAATGCATAAGTATCAGCCATATCACTGCCGGCAAATTCTTTGTGCGCCTGGTCCAGCATTTCTTCAATCAATGCTTCTCGTGCTTCGTGGTCATCAGTTTCCCTGAGTTTTTCACGATATGCCATGGTGTGCTCGAGCTCATTTTGCAAACCCAATCGACCGGCCAAACCGTCTGCAACATCACCCGTCTGCCTCACAACATCCATACGGTTATAGGCACTGGCATACATCGCATCAGCCAGATAGGCACCAAGTACAAGGCTGAGTTGAGAACTTGTTTCATGCTGCTGAGCGACCGCAAACGGCACAGCCAGATCAAAAATATAGGCGGCACCTGTCCTGTTTAGGAAATCAAAAACATCATTAGCCCTCGGTGCTTGCTGTATCAGCTCAACAACATCGTCGCGGATGGT
>REEA01000095.1 GCA_007695305.1 Bacteroidia bacterium | reverse complement strand
AGGAACTTCCAGCTTGCGAAGCAACTGGAAGCTTCCGGCAATTAACCCCCTATATTTCCAGCCTGCACAGCAGCCAAAAGCTTCCGGACTCAAGAATACTTCCAATGATTTAATTACTTTTGCGGTTAAGTAAACCTTGTTACAAATGCTTCTCAGAAGTTTATACGCGTAAAAATCACATGACCAAAGTACTCAAGATCATTTTACGATCAGGCAAGGATGACGCCATAAAGCGTTATCACCCCTGGGTTTTCAGTGGTGCTATCAAGAAAATGGATGGTCCGGCTATGGATGGAGCCCATGCGGAAGTTTTTTCCAACAAAGATGAATACCTTGGTAGCGGCATCTACCAGGATGCAACCATTGCCGTGCGTCTGCTTGCATTTGCTCCCCAACGCCCTGCCACTTTCGATATAGGGTTCTGGCAGGAGAAGTTACGTAAAGCATGGGAGTTACGAAGCCTTGCCGACCTGACAGACAATTCACAAACCAATGTTTACCGTCTCGTTCACGGAGAAGGGGATCATTTGCCGGGGATTATCATCGATCATTACAACGGGCACCTTGTGCTGCAGATCCATGCAACGGGCTTGTACCGCTTCATTGATGAAATCGCTGAAAGTCTGAAAACTATTTACGGTCGGCAGCTGAAAAGCATTTATGACAAGAGCCGGGAAACACTGCCTGCCACTTTCTGGAGTGACAAAAAACCAAAAGAATTCTTTTATGGCGAAGCAGATAGCGTGGAGGTCACTGAAAATGGCCTGAAGTTTTTTGTGGACATTGAAAAAGGACAGAAAACCGGTTTTTTCATTGATCAGCGCGAAAACAGAAAGCACCTGATGAGCTATGCAAATGGAAAACGGGTGCTCAATACGTTTGCCTATACGGGTGGTTTTTCGGTTTATGCTTTAGAAGCAGGGGCTACCATTGTTGATTCGGTTGACAGTTCGGCGCGGGCAATGAGCCTTTGTTCCCGGAATGTTGCGCTCAATGGCTTTCAGGACAAGCATCGAGCCATAACAGATGACGTGATGGACTATTTCCGGACAACGGATCAGACATACGACGTGATCGTGCTGGATCCGCCTGCATACGCCAAACATCAGCATGTGAAACACAAGGCTGTTCAGGGATATAAACGACTCAACCTGGAAGCCATAAAATCTGTTGCACCCGGTGGTGTTATTTTTACATTCAGCTGCTCTCAGGTGGTAGACATGCGGCTGTTTTACGCCACTGTTACATCTGCGGCAATACTGGCCGGTCGCCGCGTGCGCGTGCTGCACCAGCTACACCAACCAGCCGATCATCCCATCAATATGTTCCATCCGGAGGGGCATTATCTGAAAGGACTTGTTCTGGCCGTTGATTAAATCTCCGATGAGCGCAGAAAACACATACCGCAGCATCTGGAAAACAGCTTATCCCATCGTGGTGGGATTGATGGCCCAAAATCTTATGGTTGTCATCGACACGGCCTTCCTGGGGAGGCTTGGCGAAATTACCCTGGGTGCTTCAGCCATTGGTGGCATCTTCTATCTCTGCCTGGTGATGCTGGGCGCCGGCTTTGCCGTGGGTGTACAAATCGTGATCGGACGCCGCAATGGTGAAGGTAACAAAACCAGCATCGGATTGATATTTGATCATGCCATGTATTTCGTTATCGCCCTTGCAGGACTCCTTTTTTTGGTACTCACCTACCTTGCCCCGGGCTTTCTTCAGTGGTTCTTAAAGTCGGAAGGGGTTCTGAGAGAAAGCCTTATTTACCTTGATTATCGGCGCTTTGGCTTTTTATTCGGGTTCATGGTACTGATATTCAACAGCTTTTACGTCGGAATTACACGTACGCGGATCCTGATCGCCAGCACTTCCCTGATGGCAGCGATAAATATCGCACTCGACTATGTTTTGATTTTTGGTCACTTTGGTGCTCCAGCCATGGGCATTGCAGGAGCAGCTATGGCCACAAATATAGCGGAAGCCTGCACTTTTCTCTTCTTTCTGCTTTGGTCAATAAAAAATAAAACCCTGCCCGCTTATCGCCTGTTGCAGTTCCACAGACCGAACCGGCTTCAGTATAAGCCACTGCTAAAAGTCGCCGTACCTGTGATGTTCCAGTACTTTTTCTCTTTCTCCGCCTGGTTTGTGTTTTTTCTTGTGATTGAACAGATTGGTGAAACCGCTCTTGCCGCATCCAACATCACCAGAAGCTTCTACATGCTCCTGATGATTCCGGTGTGGGGATTGAGTTCTGCTACCAATACCCTTGTCAGCAACATTATCGGGCAAGGCCGCAGCCATGAAGTGATCCCCCTGATCAAAAAGGTGCTGGTGATTGCCCTGCTGTCAACCATCGTGATCGTTCAGGTTAACCTGTTTATCCCCGGGCACATTGCCTCATTCTTTACCAATGAACAACACCTGATCGATGCCACCATACCTTTGCTGCGGGTCATCTCTCTCGCCCTGTTCGCCTTTGCTTTTGGCATGATCATTTTCAGCGGGTTGTCGGGTACCGGCAAAACATTGGTTGCACTGGTCATCGAAATTTTCAGCATCACCTTTTACCTTGTATCAGCCTTCATTATTGCCGTATGGCTCAAAGGGCCTGCAGCCCTGGTATGGTCCGTGGAAGTGATCTATTTTACCATGATGGGCCTGGGATCATTGGCATATCTTCGCACAGGCAAGTGGAAAATTTATAAATTCTGACAGGATCAGGGTCTGTTTTTGCGGCTGAGGAGGCTGCCGGCAATCATAGCTATTGCACTGGCGGCAAGACCAAACAGGATAGGTTCTACTGCCGGACTAAACAATGATGCCAGTAACCACACAACCAAACCACTGACAATGGAGGCCATGGCACCTGTTGAGGTGGCTTTTCCCCAGAACAGCCCGGCAACCAACGGCACAAAAAGGGAAACCAGTCCCACAGATGCTGCTTCACCAACCAGTTCATAAATATTCCCGCGGCGCAATGCCATAAAGAGTGCAATTGCCGATACCACCAATACAGAGAGCCTGGATATCCGGAGCAATTGCCGGTCAGTAACTTTTTTCATTCGCGGCCGGATGATGTTTTCACCCAGAACAGCTGCAGGAGCGAGCAGGGCAGAGCTGGCCGTACTCAAGATGGCCGATAAAAGAGCACCAAACAGAAATACCTGCACCACCGGTGACGTAAAACCACTGATCAGTGCCGGTATGATCATCTGTGAATCGTCGGCAATATTGAGAAAATCAGGCATCAGAGTCCGTGCTGCCAATGCCAAAAGCAACGGAATCATGGCAACGGTAAGATACATCGTGCCGGCAATCAGGGAGGCACGAACAGCTACCTTTTCAGAACGGGAAGCCATTACGCGTTGAAAAATATCCTGACCGGCAATAGATCCCAGTCCGATGGTAATCCAAGCAGCGAAATAATTCAGGCCATCCACGGCATTGGGTTCGGGGTAAAAGCGGAAAAAGCCCTCAGGGGCATTGGCAAAGACCTCACGGAAACTCACGATGCTGAATATCTCTAAGCCGGCAACGATCAAACCGGCAACGATAAATATCAGTTGCATAAAATCGGTAATGGATACCGACCACATACCCCCAATAAATGTATATAAGGTTACCAGCAAGCATCCCAGGATAATGCCCTGAACCAGCCCGACACCGGTCAGCGAAGCGGCTACCACGCCAAAAGCCACCATTTGTGCAGCTATCCAGGCGAGATATGTCAGCATGATGCAAATACCCGCCAGGAACTCTGTCAGGTTGCCATATCTTCGCCGATAAAAGTCACCGAATGTGAGCAGTTTCATCCTGTAAAGAGGGCGGGCAAAAAAAAGCCCCACCAATAACAAACACAACGCCGCCCCGAAAGGGTCCCTTACCACGGCAATCAGTCCGCCTTCCGCAAACTCGCTTGCGGCACCCAGAATGGTCTCCGACCCAAACCAGGTGGCAAAAAGAGTCGCCGTAGCAATATACAAAGGCAATCTGCGACCGGCAAGAAGATAGTCTTCTGTATTATGTACCATCCGGGCAGCCAGCAATCCCACCAACAGTGTAATTCCCAGATAAATAATCACAAACACCACCATGGCAAAGCTGTTTTCCGTTTTCCCAAAAATAAAAAAAACTGCAAACATTTCCATCTAACTGCTGCATACTGCATACTGATTACTCATTATTCTCGCACACGCTGATTTAAAAAACCATGACTACTACTTTTCACTTCCCATAATAAGACAGATTATTATATATTTGCATAAAATTCGGGTGGCCCGTTAAGCGACTGTTAGTGGCCGGAGCTGATACCGTTGATAATTTTTTGTTTTGGACTTAGGATCGAAAATATATGCGCAGTTTTTTTCTTCAGGCTTTCTGTTTTGCCGTTATTTTGCTATTGATATTCCCATTATTTGCCACACCCAACGATAAACACTTTGCCGGGCCGGAAGGGCATCCACAGTTTTCAACACCGTGGGTGGATTCGGTATTTACATCATTGAGTTTGGAGGAAAGAATAGCCCAGCTCCTGATGATCAGGATACATACCGACCGCGTCGAAAACTATTACGACAGCATCGCACGGCTGGTAATGAATTATAATGTTGGCGGTGTCACGTTCTTCAGGGGGGGGCCAAAACGGCAGGTACTCAACACAAACCGCCTGCAAAGCCAGGCCAAAACCCCATTGCTCGTCTCCATGGATGCCGAATGGGGACCGGCCATGCGACTCGACAGCCTGATTCCATTCCCGCGACAAATGGCACTGGGCGCCATCAACGATGAAAAACTCATCTACCGGATGGGACTTGACGTCGGAAGACAGCTTAAACGCCTGGGCGTACATATCAATTTCGCGCCGGTTGTGGATGTCAATAACAATCCCGACAACCCGGTGATCAACTTTCGGGCTTTTGGCGAAGACCGATACAGGGTTGCCGAGAAAGGCCTTGCCTACATGCATGGCTTGCAGGATGCCGGAGTGTTTGCCTGCGCCAAACACTTTCCCGGACACGGTGATACCGACGCCGATTCGCACTATACACTGCCACTGCTGAAACACAGCTTTGAGGAAGTTGACTCCATACATTTGTATCCATTCAAAAGGCTTATCAACGAAGGGCTGCACAGTGTGATGATCGCACATCTTGAACTGCCCTCCATGGAACCGGTACCCAAGCTGGCGTCCACACTTTCGCACAATATCGTTACAAACCTTCTGCAAATTCAGATGGGATTTGACGGGTTGATCATCACCGATGCCCTTGATATGCAGGGGGTAAGCGATTATTTTCAGTCAGGCGAACTGGAACTGCGGGCATTAATGGCAGGTAATGATATATTGTTACTTCCGGAAGATGTGCCGGCAGCCATCCAAACCATCAAAAATGCTGTTTTGGATGGAACGATCAGTGAAGAAATGGTCAATGCCAAAACCAGGAAGATCCTGTATTATAAACAGAAAGCCGGCCTCGATAATTTTCAATATATTGAGCTTGACAACCTGATCGAAGATCTGAATACCATAGAAACTGAAATTCTGCAGAAACAACTGGCGCAGGCAGCAATCACGCTGGCACGTAACGAAAAAAACCTGGTGCCGGTCACAGGCCTTGGAAAACGAAAAATTGCAGCACTTTCCATTGGCGCTCCAACCAACAACCGCTTTCAGCAAGTGCTGGGTAATTATGGCACTGTTTCCTGTTACGGCATCGACAAATATCATTCTCCCTATCGTGCAGCCCAAATCATGGAAGATCTGGGTAAATATGACCTGGTGATTATTTCGGTACACAACAACAGTTTCTTTCCGAGAAACAACTACGGTATCAATGGGAAAACAGTCGGATTGATCAGTGCCATTGCAAAAAGGCATGATGTTATTCTCAGTATTTTTGCCAACCCATACAGCCTGAAGGTTTTTGACGATGCCATTCTGGATGTGGAATCCGTAATCATCGCCTATCAGGACGGTGTTATCTATGAAGAGGCAGCAGCCAACGCCATTTTTGGCGGACTGCAAACCACCGGAACATTACCTGTGAGTGTAGGCAAACATTTTCCGCTTCATACAGGCATTATTAGCCCGGAACCTTCCCGAATACGTTTCGGAAGAGCCGAAGAGGCAGGTGTAAACACAGCCTTATTGGCTGTGATCGACAGCATTGCCCTGGAAGGAATTAAACAGAAAGCTTATCCGGGATGTCAGATCGCCGTGATAAAAGACGGGGTAGTGATTTATAACAAAGCTTTCGGAAAGCATACCTATGACGAAGAGTCCAGACCCGTAGATGTAACTGATGTGTACGACCTTGCATCCGTGACCAAGATCGTTGCAGGGACTATGGCCGTGATGCGCCTTGTAGAGGATGGAAGGGTTTCGCTTGATGCCCCCATCGCTGAATACATCCACCGGATTTCAGAAACTAACAAGGAAGCTTTAACACTCAGAAAAGTCCTTGCCCACCAGGCAAGGCTAACCCCCTGGATTCCCTTTTACCTGTCAACATTGGATGAGGGAGAGTTTATACCGGGCATCTACAGCAAGCAACGGTCAATCGAATACCCTGTTAAAGTTGCAAAAGACCTCTATATCAACAAACATTTTCGCGACACCATTTTTTCACAAATTCTGGCTTCTGAGCTGAGAGAAAAGAACGAATACAGGTACAGTGACCTGGGTTTTATCCTGCTGGCTGAACTTGTTGAAAATGTTACAGGCCAGCCATTTGATACATTTCTGGAGGAATCTATTTACAGTCCCATGGGATTAACCACCATTGGCTTCAATCCGCTCAACCGTTTTGATATTCATCAGATTGTTCCCACGGAACACGACACCTTATGGAGAAAACAGGTAGTGCACGGTTACGTTCACGATCCGGCCGCTGCCATGCTGGGGGGCGTCAGTGCACATGCCGGACTTTTTGGTAACGCAAGGGATGTGGCGGCATTAAAGTATATGTTGCTTAACGACGGGAACTACGGAGGTGATCAGTTTTTCCTGCCCAATACCATCAAAGAATTTACAAGCGTGCAGTTTGCCCATAACAAAAACCGCAGGGCACTTGGTTTTGACAAACCGGGTCTTGAGCCAGGAAAAGAAAGCCCTGCTGCAAAAAGTGCTTCTCCGCTGAGCTTCGGTCACAGCGGCTTTACCGGCACTTATGCCTGGGCCGATCCTGCAGAAAACCTGGTGTATGTATTCCTCTCCAATCGCACATATCCGTCGCAAAGCAACAGAAGCATCATTGAACTGAGCATCAGAACGGGGATCCAACAGGCTATTTATGACGCCATTGATCTGTCCCGAAGAAAGGATTATCTCTCCATAGAAATACCGGAATTTTTAAATGATCAGGAAGTTTTTGATACAAACCATAATTAAATGAGCAGCTAATGAAAAATGTTTTATTTTGGATCATTGCCATTGTGATCACATTGTCAAGCGCCATATATCAGCGAATGACCGGACCAACCCATCCTTATCGCGGAAGTGTGGAAATCGCCGGAGAGGAGATCAGCATCAGGCTGATCCGTAGTTTTCCCCGGCCTACCGATGCACCGGCCAGGGTAAAAGTTGAAAACAGGGATGTTGACGGATATTTCAGATACAAGCGATATCCCAGTTTTGACAAATGGGACACCATTCCCCTGGTGCGCGCCGAAGACCATCTCATTGCCTACATTCCGCAGCAACCGGCCGCCGGAAAGGTGATGTACCAGATCATCCTGGAAAAAGGAGAGGAAAAGGTAAAACTCTCTGAAGAACCCATTATTATCAGGTTTCGCGACGATGTGCCGGCCTGGGCTTTGATCCCGCACGTGATCCTTATGTTCGCAGCCATGCTCTTTAGCATGCGGGCCGGAATTGCGGCAATTTTCAAAGAGCGCACCTACAGGTTGACTATATGGACCCTGGCAACATTTGTATTGGGAGGACTCATCTTCGGACCAATAGTTCAGAAGTACGCCTTTGGCGATTGGTGGACAGGATGGCCGTTTGGTACTGACCTGACCGATAACAAAACTGCCTTTTCGCTGATTTTTTGGATCATTGCATTTTTCAAGATCAGGAAAAATCCTTATCACAGAACCTGGGTATTGGTAGCCTCCATCGTTTTGCTCCTGATATATCTTATCCCTCATAGTTTGTTTGGGTCTGAAATTGACTGGACCCAGGAAAACATGCAGTAGTCTGACCTAGAGTTATTTAAAGGTCGTGTTCGTTTTTTTTTGTAAATAGTGACCCGAAAGCAAGCAGAAATTGTAATTTTGCATGTGGGCACCTAAATAGTATAATTCAGGCTGTAAAACCATTGATGCTTTTACAGCCATTTATTTCATCCAAACATACCATGAGTAAAGTTATCGCCATAGCAAATCAAAAGGGAGGCGTGGGCAAAACCACCACCGCGATCAACCTGGCCGCCAGCCTGTCCGTACTTGAATACAAAACCCTTTTGATTGATGCCGACCCCCAGTCCAATGCCACATCCGGCGTTGGTATTGATCCAAAGCACGTAAAAACAAGCATTTACGAATGTATCATTGACGATGTCTATCCCGCCGACATCGTTATTGAAACAAGCACCCCAAATCTGCATCTGATCCCGGCACATATCGATTTGGTAGGGGCCGAAATAGAGATGATCAACCTGCCCAACAGGGAAAAAATGATGAGAAAGGTAATCGAAAAAATCAAAAATCAATATGATTTTGTGATCATTGATTGCTCACCCTCACTTGGTTTGATTACCGTAAATGCGCTTACAGCTGCAGATTCGGTTATCATCCCGGTACAATGCGAATACTTTGCCCTGGAGGGTCTTGGTAAGTTGCTAAACACCATTAAAATCGTACAGACCCGCCTCAACACAGCACTGGAAATAGAGGGCATTTTATTAACTATGTACGACTCAAGGCTGAGGCTGGCCAACCAGGTGGTTGAAGAAGTGAAATCCCATTTCCGGGATCTGGTTTTTGAAACCATTATATACCGCAACACCAAATTGGGTGAAGCTCCCAGCTTTGGAGAAACCATTATCATGCACGATGCCGAAAGCAGGGGCTCCCTGAATCACCTGAACCTTGCGCGTGAAATCCTGCAAAATAATGGCTTGACACAAATGGACAAAGCAGCCAAAAAGATAGAAATATGAACGCCAAAAAACGCGCCCTCGGAAAGGGCTTAAGTGCATTGCTCGACAGATCAGGCTTCGAAGACAAAAGCTATTATGATGTCAACAAAGATCTGCTTGCCGTAGGTACGGTCGGCAAGGTCCCCATCGACATCATTGAGCCAAACCCCTACCAGCCAAGAAGCAACTTCGATGCTGAAGCAATGAACGAATTGGCAACTTCCATCAAAGAACAAGGCGTTATTCAACCGGTCACTCTTCGGAAAACTGAAGATAATACATTGCAGCTTGTTTCGGGTGAACGCAGGTTAAAAGCAGCAAAAATGGCCGGACTGGCTGATATCCCTGCTTATATTGTGATTGCAGAAGACCGGGCAATGCTTGAGATAGCCATCGTAGAAAATATCCAAAGGGAAAACCTAAACCCCGTCGAAATCGCACTTGGTTATAAACAGCTCATTGAAGATCACGGACTCACACAGGAAAAACTCAGCGAAAGACTGGGAAAAAGCCGGCCATCCATCAGCAACCACCTGCGACTGCTCAATTTACCGGGTGAAATACAGATCGGATTGCGACAGGAACTCATCAGCATGGGACATGCCAAGGCTTTACTGGCCGTTCGTGACCTGCAAACACTCAATGACCTATACCAGGACATCCTGGATCAACATCTGTCCGTAAGGGAGGTCGAAGAAATTATAAAAAACCTGGAAGACCTGGATCAGCAGGAAGAAAAGCCGGAACTTAAGAAAACATCGCGACCGGGTCCAACCGAAGCTCAAATTACCTTTCAGAAAGAACTGGAGGAAATATTCAGTACCGCCGTTACAATCAAAAACAACAAAAAAGGGAAAGGTTCCATTGTCATTGGATTTAAATCACCCGGCGAATTTGAACGCATTGCTTCCCTCTTAAAAAAATAGTCTGCAAATAAACCCTGGTGATCATACATAAACAACATAAGCCGGCAAGATTCTTTTGCAGACGGGGAAAAACCCGCTTTCCCTGTCACCTGTTCGTTTTGCTCTTTCTCATTTTGCTGATTGCTCCGGTTAAAGCATCCGCCCAGATCAATAATAACCGGACATCGCCCGTTATACATGATACCGAGCTCATGGCACCCTCACCGGCAAAAGCAGCCATGTTGTCGGCAACATTTCCGGGGCTCGGACAAGTGTATAACAGAAAATACTGGAAAATCCCCATTATCTATGCCGGTTTTGGCACGCTGGCCTACTTCATCGATTTCAACAATACCGAATACAGGAAGTGGCGTGAAGCCTGGATTGCCCGTGTTGACGGTAATCCCAATACTGTCGATGATTATCCCCTTTACTCCACCGACAGGCTTGAGTGGCTCATGAATGGCTACCGGCGCAACCTGGAAGTGACCTACATACTGACTGCCGCCCTTTACCTGCTGAACATCCTGGATGCCAGTGTTGATGCCCACCTGATGAATTTTGATGTGGGCGAAGACCTCAGCCTGGGACTGGAACCCTTTCTGCATCCGGCATCACTATATGAAGGACGCACCAAAGCAAGTGCACAAATATCTTTTAGAATCAGGTTTTAGCATTATGGAAAAAAAATTAAAGATCGCCATCATAGGTTATGGAAAAATGGGAAAGGCCGTCGAAATAATGGCCCTCAGAAGGAAACATACCGTTGGCGCTGTTATTGACAATGAAGAACAATGGCTGACTTCACGGGAACAGCTGGCCGGTTGTGACGCAGCCATCGAATTTACCACGCCCGAAACAGCACCGGAAAACATCAGGCGCTGCTTCGAAATGGATATCCCGGTCATTTCTGGCACCACAGGTTGGTACAACCAACTGCCAGCCATCATCAGAAGCTGTGAGGAAAATCGTCGCTGCCTCTTCCACGCTGCGAATTTCAGCATCGGTGTAAACATCTTCTTTGCATTGAACCGGCAGCTTGGCGCAATGCTGGCAGATATGAAAGGATACCGCCCACGGATCGTCGAAAGCCACCACTCCCAAAAACTGGATGCGCCCAGCGGTACAGCCATCGCCCTTGCAAATGATATCGTAGCAGGCAGGGATAACCTGGCTAAATGGATCAACGCCGACGAATATGCAGGACAGGAAGACCTTTTGCCCGTTAAATCATATCGCCTGGATGACGTAACCGGAACCCATGTGGTATTGTACGAGTCGAAAATCGATACCATCGAAATCAAACATAGCTCCCACGACAGGTCAGGATTTGCCGAAGGCGCCATGCTCGCAGCCGAATGGGTATACAACAGAGAGGGGGTTTTCACCATGAAAGATATGTTGAACATATAAAATAGCAAGACAATGAGTATGTATATGATTCTTACCATCCTGTTTTTCCTGGCTTCCATTGCCGGATTATATAAGATCTTTTTGAAAGCCGGATACCGGGGATGGGAAGCATTTATTCCACTGTATAATTTTTATATCTGGTTAAAGGTCATCGATAAACCATTATGGTGGTTTCTGTTTATCCTGATACCATTTATCAATGTATTTACCATATTGCTCATGGTGGTGGAAACGCTGAAGTGCTTCAGACGGGATGGCCTTGGTGAACAAGCCCTAGGCGTGCTTTTCCCGTTTATATTTTTGCCCCTGCTTGGCTTCTCCCCTAATGAAAAATACACCCATCCTTCGAAACTGCCGGTGATTAAAAAATCCGGACTTCGCGAATGGGCCGACGCCATCATCTTTGCTGTTATCGCAGCCACATTCATCAGGACATTCATGCTGGAAGCCTATACCATCCCTACTTCCTCCATGGAAAAATCATTGCTCGTGGGTGATTACCTGTTTGTGAGCAAGATCAGTTACGGGCCCAAAGTCCCGAGAACCCCCATTGCCTTTCCGTTTGCCCATCACACCCTGCCAACCACGGAGCATACCCGATCCTATCTCGAATGGATCAGCCTGCCCCACTACAGATTCCCGGCTTTGCGCAGCATCGACAACAACCATGTTGTGGTGTTTCATTATCCGGAAGGAGATACGGTGGCCCTGCAGGACCAGCATATCTCTTACTACAGGTTGGTTCAGGAATTGGGAAGAGAAACCGTTTGGCAACACTATGATGTGATCAGCAGACCGGTTGACAAAAGAGAAAACTACATCAAACGTTGCGTCGCCATCCCGGGCGATACTTTTGAAATGCGTGACGCTGCCATATTTATTAACGGAAATCCCCTCCCCGACCCCGAAAATGTGCAGCATAATTACCGGCTGCAAACCGACGGGAGACCAGTCTCGCAACGTATACTTAACAGATTCAACATCACCGAATGGAGACAAATGGGGCCAAACCATTATATCCTTTCCATGACACCGGACGCTGCTGCCGAAATCCATAACCTGGATCTCGTAACCAGCATGGAAAGAATTGTGCGCGAACACGGCCGGGGAGAGCGCCACATTTTCCCCCATGATCCTGCATTCCCCTGGAACGAAGACAATTTCGGCCCCCTGTATATCCCTCAAAAAGGTGCAACGGTGGAAATCAATAAAGAAAACATCGTGCTTTATGAACGGATCATCAATGTCTATGAAGGAAATGACCTGAAAATAGAAGAAGACAGGATACTCATAAATGGAGAAGAGCGTACCACCTATACTTTTGAAATGGATTACTACTGGATGGTAGGCGACAACCGGCACAATTCGGCCGATTCAAGATTCTGGGGTTTTGTACCGGAAGACCATGTTGTGGGAAGGGCAATGTTTGTATGGCTTTCTCTTTCTCCCGAAAGGGGTTTCCCCGCAAATATCCGCTTTGATAAAAGCCTCAGGGTGATCCGGTAAAAAGTATTCTGACAATAAGTATCAATTACACCTTGTATGCTGTACGTACTGGATATATTTTTTGTGGTATTCCACTCCTTGCTCATTATCTTTATTTTAAGCGGGTGGCTGATACCAAAACTCAGACCCGCCCATCTCATCGTGGTACTGCTAACCGGCGCATCATGGTTTCTGCTGGGCATTTTTTACGGCATAGGCTATTGCCCGATCACCGACTGGCACTGGAAAGTCCTCGATGAACTGGGTAAAACCGGACTTCCTGTATCCTACGTACAGTATATTCTCAATCGCCTCCTGGCAATCAACATCTCCGCACAAACCGCCGATGTAATTACATTGGCAGGATGGCTTTTTGCCCTCATTATCTCATTGGGATTATGGATTAAAAACAAAATCCAAAACAATCAGGCAAAAAACCTCAACAGGTAACTTTGATCACCGCAGCATAAACAAGCAACTAATTGAATAAAATCAAAGTCTGTATACGCATTTATTTTATATTTGCTTTTTCTTTATATCACAATGTAAGTGACGCGGATTGCTCAAAAAAAGACCATCCATTTCACTTACTTAAAACCATTTGATTGTTTTTTTCGTTATCACAAAGAAATGTCATCCGCTTTTTCACACAGGAACATCCAACCATAAAAACTGTGCAGCTAAAAAAAAGGGAAAATAAATGAAAAACAAATACATTGACCTGATTGAACAAACCTTTGACTTCCCCCAGGAAGAATTCAAAGTGATTGATAATGAATTATATTTTCACGACATCTGCATGATGGACCTGGTTAAGCAATATGGCACGCCACTGAAAATTAGTTATCTGCCCAAAATCAGTCAACAAATTCAGAAAGCAAAAAGGATGTTCAATGTTGCAATGGCCAGGGTTGACTATAGCGGTGAGTATCACTATTGCTATTGTACGAAAAGTTCCCATTTTATTTTTGTTCTGGAAGAAGCTTTAAAAAATGACATTCATATTGAAACGTCCTCCGCTTTTGACATTTTTATTGTGGAAGAACTGCTGAACCTGGGGCTGATCGACAAATCAAGATATATTGTCTGTAACGGTTTCAAGCGTCCGCTCTATACAGAGAAAATCAGTGATTTGATAAACAACGGCTTTGAAAATACCATCCCGGTCATCGATAACAAAAATGAAATACATATCTATCATCAACTGATCCGCAAAGACAGAAAATGCAAGCTCGGAATACGGATTGCCGCTGAAGAAGAACCCATGTTCGAATTTTATACGTCCAGACTGGGAATCAGGTATAACGATATCGTGCCTTATTATGAGTCACATATTAAAAATGATCCTCGTTTTGAACTGAAAATGCTCCATTTCTTCATCAATACAGGTATTAAGGACAATGCATATTACTGGAATGAGTTATCCAAGTGTGTGAATGTGTATTGCGAATTGAAGAAAATTTGTCCTGAGTTGGACAGCTTGAATATCGGTGGGGGATTTCCGGTTAAAAACTCACTGGCTTTTGAGTATGATTATGAATACATGACCGAAGAGATCATTGCGCAGATTAAAATGATTTGCCGTCAGCATGGTGTTCCCGACCCTGATATTTTTACGGAGTTTGGTGCGTTTACAGTTGGAGAAAGCGGCGCCGTGCTGTACTCTGTTCTGGATCAAAAACAGCAGAATGACAGAGAGAGATGGAACATGATTGACAGCAGTTTTATGACCACCCTGCCGGACATTTGGGCAAGCAAACAAAGGTTTATACTACTGGCGCTTAACAACTGGGATGAAGAATACGAGCGGGTGAACCTGGGAGGGCTCACCTGTGACAGCCAGGATTATTATAATGCCGAGTCGCATGCAAACGCCGTTTTCCTTCCAAAGATAAAAGAAGGCCTTACACAGTACATTGGTATGTTCCATACGGGAGCCTATCAGGAAACACTGGGTGGTTTCGGTGGGCTGCAACATTGCCTGATACCTGCTCCGAAACTGGTGATCATCGACAGGGACGAGGAAGGAGAATACAATACAAAGCTGTTTGCTAAAGAACAGAGCTATAAGTCCATGTTGAAAACCCTCGGTTTTTAGGGCCTGATTTTGTACCTTTGACTTCTTTTAAACCACAGGAATCACCATGCCCAAAAACGCAACCAACAGAAGAAACACTTTTAAGCCGCAGAATAATAAACAGACCGGCGATATTGAAGGGAGGGATATAACATGGTCGTCCCTGGGGGATTTTTTCAAAAACCGCCGTTTGCAAAAAGCGATTGGCCTGTTTTTTTTGTTGCTGAGTATTTTCCTGTTACTGGCATTCAGTTCTTACCTCTTTAGCTGGAAAGCTGATGATGCTATCCTCAACGGAAGGGCACTCAACTGGGAATTGCTGACAGACACATCGGTGCAGGCAGATAACATGATGGGAAGGCTCGGTGCCATTATGTCTCACCTTTTTATCAAACAATGGTTTGGCATTTCTTCTTTCCTGTTTTTATTGATATTTTTTCTGTGGGGTTTCAGGTTGCTGACAAACATAAGATTGTTGCACCTGGGTAGAACATTGGCCATCTCATTATTTATATTGATCTGGACGTCAGTATTCTTTGGTTATATCATATCAGCGGGTGACTTACTGATACTTGGGGGCACATTTGGGTATGAAGCTGCCCGGTTCCTCAACGGGCTGTCAGGGAAGGCGGGAACCGCCATTATTTTGCTGTTCACCATGGGCACCTTTGTGATCATTGCTTTTGATCCGAGCCTCCGTGCGCTGAATAAGATGCTCCCTTTACGTATCAAAGGCCTGTTTCCCGGGAAGTCAAAACCTGAAGCAGAAGATCAGCCGGAAAACAACGGGATGGCGATAAGTTCGCAAGAAGAGGAAGAAACCGGCGATCTCCGGAAGGAAGAAGACCATCATGAAGGACAACCGGATGATCAGCCATATGACAACCCGCTCACTACACACCGGGCAGAAGGGGCATTGAGTGACGATCCGGGAACCGAAACCATTGATACCGGTGCCCGGTCAGAAACAGAAGACCCTGAGCTGGAAATTGAAATTGCCAACGGGAAGATCACCGGTAGCGACTACCAGGAGATCAGGGAACCCTTCCAATCGGACAGCAATGGCGAACAGGATATGAATCAGCTTGGTGAATACGACCCAACCCTTGATTTGCCCCGTTACCGCTTGCCGGATCTGAGTCTGCTCGACGACCGCGGTAGTGGCAACATCCAGATAAACAAGCAGGAGCTGGAAGACAACAAAAACAGGATCATAGAAACCCTGAGAAATTATGCCATCGAAATAGACCGGATCAAAGCCACGGTTGGCCCGACTGTTACTTTATATGAAATAGTGCCTGCCCCGGGTATACGCATTTCAAAAATAAAGAACCTGGAAAACGACATTGCATTAAGCTTGTCGGCTCTTGGCATCCGGATTATTGCACCTATCCCCGGGCGTGGTACCATCGGCATAGAGGTTCCCAACAGCAACCCGGAAATAGTATCCATGAAATCCATCCTCGGCAGCGAACGTTTTCGCAATTCCGGCTTTGATCTGCCCATCGGACTGGGAAAAACCATTGCCAACGAAACATTCATCGCCGACCTCACTAAAATGCCACACCTTTTGATGGCCGGTGCAACAGGACAGGGGAAATCAGTGGGCCTCAACGCAATTCTTACTTCCATTTTATATAAAAAGCATCCTGCTTACGTCAAATTTGTACTGGTTGACCCCAAGAAAGTAGAGCTCAATCTTTTTTCAAAGATTGAACGACACTATCTGGCCAAGCTGCCTGATGCAGAAGAAGCTATCGTAACTGAAACCCGGCAGGTGGTTAGGACAATTAACTCTTTGTGTGTGGAAATGGACAATCGCTATGACCTGCTCAAAGATGCCCAGGCACGAAACATCAAGGAATACAACACAAAATTCATAGCAAGAAAGCTGAATCCAAACGAAGGTCACCGTTTTCTCCCATACATCATTCTCTTTATTGATGAATTTGCAGACCTGATCATGACCGCCGGCAAGGAGATTGAATTGCCAATCGCACGCCTTGCCCAGCTGGCAAGAGCCGTAGGCCTGCACCTTGTGATTGCCACACAGCGTCCGTCGGTAAACATCATTACCGGAACCATCAAAGCCAATTTTCCCGCCCGTATCGCGTTCAGGGTTACCGCCAAAGTTGATTCCCGGACAATCCTGGACAGCGGGGGCGCAGACCAGCTCGTCGGCCGGGGCGACATGCTGCTGTCCACCGGCAGCGACCTCATCAGGCTGCAATGTGCCTTTATCGACACACATGAGATCGAACGAATTACTGAATTTATCGGTTCCCAAAGAGCATACCCCGACGCCTTTAACCTGCCGGAGTATTTTGATGACGACTCGTCAATCCCCGAAAACATGGATCCTTCCGAAAGAGATGAACTCTTTGCAGATGCAGCAAGAATTATCGTCGCAACCCAACAAGGCTCAACATCGCTGATTCAGAGAAAGCTAAAACTTGGATACAACCGTGCCGGCAGAATTATCGATCAACTGGAAGCAGCAGGTATCGTAGGACCTTTCGAAGGAAGCAAAGCCCGTGAAGTGAAAATTAAAGACGAAATTACTTTGGAACAAATTTTGAGACAACAGGAGTAAGCATAGGCAAAACTTTCTCAAAAAAATCTTATCATGACTTATCTTTTAAAACTCACACTTCTGTTGTTTGCCGCAAATGTTGCTGCCAATGCAACACAGGACCCACCGAGGATATATGAAGACAAAGCGGAACAGATCCTCTCCAGTGCAAGTGAGATCCTGAAAGGCCATGAAAGCCTGTTTATCAGCTTTAATTACCAGGTTCTGGATTCGGATGGGTATATTGATCAGGAAATGGAAGGAAAACTCTATACAACAGGCGACAAATATTATATGGAAACAGGCGGCAATCATTTTATCTCCAACGGCGAATATGTATGGGTTTTTATGGAAGGTATCAATGAAGTACATATCAGCCTGGCTGAAGATACTGAAGGTGCCATTACACCCACATCGCTTCTGGAAAATTTTGCCAGGGATTACCGGTCAAAATGGATGCGCAGCGAATTGATCGAAGGCACACAGGTGCATATTATTGACCTGGTGCCGGTTGAACCGGAAGTTTTTTTCAAATACAGGATAGCACTCGGTGAAGATGACTTTCAGATATATTACTCCGAAGCCCATGACAGGCAGGGTGGCATTTACCGGTATGTAGTTACGGAGTATAAACCCGGTAAAGAAATCCCAGTGTCCAGGTTTGAATTTCGCCCGGAAGATCATCCGGGAATCGAGGTGGTTGACCTGCGATAAAATGACTTACGGAGTTGTAATGGTGATCTCCACAGGTTTATTGACATCTACTGTTTGATAATTCTGGATACGGTAAATGAAGGTATGCCTGTTCTCCCATCCGCCCGTCCGGCCGAAAGGTCTGCCAAAATCAAAAGGACTGTGGTGCCCCTGCCGGTTCAGCAGCGGCATACATTGTTGAAATCCCGCACCAAATTCATGAAGTGCCTGGAGAAAGAAATAGGCTGTTCTGGCTCCCTTGATGGCGTCATGGTCAGGCTCTGTTTGGAAAAGCTCCCGATACCTCAGCACAAAATCCCTTATATGTGGATCGGTATAATCATAGAAATCAGGCGTAAAATAATGCACCCTTAGATTCTGGAGATAATTGATTTCGATACTGGCATAATCCTGCCATTGAGGTATGCCAAAAACCGTGATATGATAATCATGGCGAAGCTCATGGAGTTGACGCAGATAGTCTGACAAGAATGGTTCACCGCCAATGAGTGTGATCAAAACATTGTTTTTATCTTGTCTCAACATCGGGATTAGTCCTTGCATACCCACATTTCGGTATATCACCTCCCGCACATTGTTGGGCCGCGGGAGAACCCTTACGCCAGATATCTGTCCGGTGGCAGGCTGTCGCGTTGAGCCATCAGGCATCACCAGGACATTGGTTCGCCGGTTTCCCACGAAGGTTCCGTCAAAATAATAACCATTGACCCTCGACAGGTGCAAGCTGTCATAATGATGGTTCACCCTTGCTACACGGGTAAGCAAACTATCTCTAAACTCACCTATGATGTGTGCCGCTCCAGGCTGACCGTTGTGAACCACAAGTATGTTTTGCCCGGGATAGCGTTGAGCCACGTGACCGGCCACCTGCTGAAGCATTTCTTCCAGTGAGGGTGTGGCCTTAAAAAGGTTGTCATAACCGTTTAGCTGGTCTCTTTCCGACAGCAAAGGAGAAACAACAGGTATACCATGCTGTCTGGCATAAGTGGTTACATGGTTCAATGGCTGCCTGTGAAAGGGCCCGATAATCAGATCCATTCCGGAGAAACCTGGCTGACCGGTAACGCGTCTTGCCTTGGAGATATCCTGGCAGACATCAAAAACGTGCAATTTGAAGTTGGCGCCCTGCTGCCTGATAGAGTCAAGGGCTATGAGTACTCCATGATAGTAGGGCAAAAAACTGAAAGCCTTATGGCCGGGTGGCAGCCGGGGGAAGGTGGGCCCGGGGCCAAGGGGACTTACAACTGCACCGGTGGTATCAACCCGGGGAGCTACCGGTGCATCAATGATATATTGCTTGATGTCTTCGGGAAACTCAACCTCCTCCAGATACAATGGTATAAGAAGAGCCACCTGGTAAGTGTCTTTGGTCACAGGGTTCAAACAATAGGGATCGATATCCGGTGCGCGGGCAACAGGCGGTTCAGGGGGCAGGAAAATATATCCGCCGGGAGGTTCCGGTTCATCCTGTGCTGTTTCCTCTTTAGGGACAATCAGCTCCTGGCCTGCCCGGAGGCCATCTTCGATTTCCGGATTGAGACGCAGGAGTTCGTCTTCACTGATGCCAAATCGCCTGGATATCCCGAATCTGGTTTCTCCCGGTGCCACAGTATAGAGGCGGTAGCCCCGTGGTAAAGCCTCATCTTCGGGAAGGGGAATGCGCAAAATCTGGCCAACCCGCAACACATCCCTGGCCTGCGGGTTGTAAAAAAGAATGGTTTCCTGCGATACACCGTATTTACGTGACAGGCCGAAAAGCGTTTCATGCCTTTTTACTTCATGCTCCACGAAATCACCGTCAAGGGCAGGTGCTGCTTCTTCCGGAAGCTCCCTTAGTTTTTCCGGATCTACATATGTCTGTTCGGTAACCGGAATCCGAATGATCTGGTCATAGCGCAAACCATCACGGATATCCGGATTGGTCTCTATGATCACTTCCTCATCCACTCCATACGCCCTGGCTATCGAATAGAGGGTTTGACCACGCAAAACGGCATGAAAATAGTATTGCTCACCATCCACCGTTTGTGGTATGGTGGAACGATTCACGATGGTTGACGTTTGTTCGGTTGTCTCCTGCGCAAGCATGAGCAACGAAGAGCATACCATCAAAATCATCAAAAAAACTATTCTGTTCATGTGTACAATCATTTTTCGATGCGACAAACCCAATCAGACCGCTAACCGGTCAGGCTCCTTTCGCATACGCTTTGTATGGCTGAACCAATGTGAAATTGTATTAATAGTTATGCAACTATGTGTTTTTTATCTTTTTGTGACTATTTTTTAAGCTGCCATTTCAGGGCGTTCTGTTTAACACCGCGAATCCCCTCTTAGCTGCTGCGAATGTATAATACAGCCTTTCTTTGCGCTTTTTGCGTGATTTAACTTTTGCGGCCTTTGCGAGGAATAAAATGATTCACGCAAAGCCCGCAAAAAAAAGATAAGCCCGCAAAGCAAAACTGCTTACTGCCTACTTCTTACTCTTCCCTTAAGTCTCTGAAGTCCCTTAAGTCTCATCCCTCAGCTCTCAGCTCCCAGCTCTCATCTCCCACAACCATCCCCCTGTGTGTCAAAATCTGTTCATGGACCTTTCATCTCATAATAATACGACAAATACAGGCAAAAAGTACAAGTGTGGATAACTATTCCCATTCTATGGTTGCCGGTGGTTTTGAACTGATATCATAAACTACGCGGTTAACGCCTTTGACATTATTGATGATTTTGTTACTGACATCAGCAAGCAAGCCATAGGGCAGATGCACCCAGTCAGCTGTCATACCATCGGTTGACTCAACAGCACGCAGCACAACGGTATTTTCGTAGGTTCTCTCATCACCCATTACGCCCACCGATTGAACGGGCAGCAAAATGGCAGCTGCCTGCCATACTTTATGATACCAGCCCGACGATTTCAACGCACCGATAAACAAATGATCCACTTCCTGCAAAGCTTTTACCTTTTCGCCGGTTACCTCTCCCAAAATGCGAATACCCAGTCCGGGACCGGGGAAAGGGTGCCTGTCCAGAATGCGTGCCGGGATCCCCAGGCTGCGCCCGACTTTTCTCACCTCGTCCTTAAACAAGGAATTGAGGGGCTCAACAACTTTCAGGTTCATAATATCAGGTAAGCCGCCAACGTTGTGATGCGACTTAATGGTAACGGACGGGCCTTTTACTGACACTGATTCTATTACATCGGGATAAATGGTACCCTGTGCCAGCCAGTGTACTTCCCTGATCTTTTTGGCCTCTCTTTCAAACACCTCTATAAACACGCGGCCAATGGCCTTCCTTTTGGCCTCCGGCTCGGTTATCCCTTTCAGGGCATCCAAAAAGTATCGGGACGAACGCACTCCGCTGACATTCAAACCCATATCTGCGTATGACAACAAGACTTCCTCAAACTCGTTTTTACGCAATAATCCGTTGTCAACAAATATGCAATGCAGCTGTTTCCCAATGGCCTTGTGAAGCAATGTTGCAGCAACGCTGGAATCTACCCCTCCCGATAAGCCAAGCACCACGCGGTCGGTACCGATGCGCCTTCTTAGTTCCTCCACAGTTGCAGAAATAAAAGACTCCGGCGTCCAGCTCTGGCTGCAACCACAAATATCAACAACAAAATTCTTCAGTAATTCTTTGCCACGGGGAGTATGGTAAACCTCCGGATGAAACTGCAATCCGAAAACCTTACTGTCGGGCGAACGGAATGCCGCCACACCAATATCATTGGTACGCGCGATCAGGCAATATTTGTCCGGCAACCGGGTAATGGTATCAGCGTGTGACATCCACACCTGCGCCTGTTCCTCAACATGGGCAAACAATGGCTCACCGGGTGCTACATAAGACAACAACGCCCGTCCGTACTCCCTGGTAGAGGATGCCTGCACCTCACCCCCATGCATCATGGTAATCAATTGCGCACCAAAACAAATACCCAGCACCGGGGTCTCCCCTCCTATCCAATTGAGATCCGGACGGGGGGACTCACTATCCCGCACACTAAAAGGACTGCCCGATAAAATAACACCGCGGATGTGGCCGGTTTGCTCCGGCCGATAATGGTAAGGATGTATTTCACAATAAACATCCAGCTCTCTTACTCTCCTGGCTATCAATTGTGTGTATTGAGATCCAAAATCCAGCACCAAAATCATTTCTTGCATAATGCAAAGATAATCAGTTCATCCTTTATTTTGACATGCCAAAAAGAAATCAGCCAAAGTTTTTCTTATTCATTATTTTTGCATACAGGATGGAAACATGGGATTCTTGCTTTTATCATTGACATTGAAATCATGGCAGTATCCACCGGCACAATCATTTCCTGATCAGAAAAAAAATGCAGATGCATTACCTCCAATAATAACCACAGAAAACATATGGACATAAAAACAAACATCATTGCATTCAAACAATCACTTCCTGAAAGTGTAAAGCTGGTAGCAGTTTCAAAAACAAAAAGCCCTGGTGAAATCATGGAAGCGTATAATGCAGGACACCGGGTTTTTGGTGAGAGTAAGGCCCAGGAGCTATTGCCCAAACATGAAGCCTTGCCAAAAGACATTGAGTGGCACATGGTTGGACACCTTCAAACCAACAAAGTAAAATATATTGCACCTTTCGTAGCATTGATCCACTCGGTGGACAGTTTAAAGCTCCTCAAAGTGATCAACAAGGAAGGCAGAAAGAATGACCGGATTGTATCCTGTCTATTACAGATGCATATTGCCGATGAGGGCACCAAATTCGGAATGGATTATGAAGAGTGCTGCCGGCTGCTTGAAAGCGAAGCATTTCGCGACATGAAACATGTGGAAGTGAAAGGTTTAATGGGTATGGCTACTTTTACTGACGACCACGAAAAAGTCAGGAATGAATTTCGGCAGCTGAAGAAATATTTTGATGCAATCAAGCAGCAATATTTTGCCGGCAAAGATGCTTTCCGGGAAGTTTCCATGGGGATGTCGGATGACTACCAATTGGGTATCGGTGAAGGAAGCACGATGGTTAGGGTAGGCAGCGCCATCTTTGGCGACAGGAAACAGTTGTGAATCAAAGTGTTTTTAAAAGCATGTTTTCCGGGAATCTCTCCATAAAAAAATAGTTTAACCATTGGCATGTTATCATGAACAAACAACCGCATTATCGGTTAGTTTGATATCATTATTTACCGATTATACAGACAAAATATGCGGTTATTGACTACCTATCAGATTCTCGGCTATTTCTTATTTCTAAAGGTATTTACCTCTTATGCCGGAGACCCGGCCGATGCAGAACGGCAAGTCCTGAAATTGAGCCTGATGGATGCGCGTGAATACGCCGTGGAACACAGTTACACAATCAGGAAAGCGAAGGCCGACCTGCGGATTGCAGAGCAACAGATTTGGGAAACCACTGCCATCGGTCTGCCACAAATTTCCGCATCGGTGGGATACAATTATTTTATTGACATTCCGACGTCGCTTGTGCCTGCCGAATTTTTCGGAGGAACCCCGGGTGATTTTGAAGAAATACAATTTGGAACACCACACAGTTTAACCGCGACCGCATCCATTGAGCAGTTGCTTTTTGACGGTCAATATATTGTAGGGCTCCGGGCATCAAGGATATTTCGCAACCTGGCCGGTGAAAACCTGGAAAGGTCGCGGCTTGATATCCGGAATACTGTTACTGAGACCTATATACTGGTTTTGCTCGCCCGGGAAAATCTGAAAATAACAAGGCAAAACCTGGTAAATATGCAAAAAATGCTTGACGAAACCAGGATACTGCTGGAGGAAGGCTTCACCGACCCCATCAATGTGGATCAGCTGCAACTGACGGTTTCCAATATAGAAAACAATATCGCTTCTCTTCAGCGCCAGGAAAAAATGGTCACCAATCTGCTGAAGTTCCAGACCGGTATTGATCAGGCTACCCATATTGAACTGACAGATCAGCTTGAGACACTACACGACAGACTCCTGGGTGAGATAAGCCTCGACCCCGGGTTTGATCTGGAAAACCACATTGAATACAGGATTACTCGTTCGCGGGAAGAAATGAGCCTGATGGTGTTGCGCAGGGAGCAAACAGCTTATTTGCCCAGTTTGACTGCTTCATTTGTGAGGCAGGAAATGGCCATGCGCAATGAGTTCAGCTTTTTTGAAAGCGACCGTTCCTGGTTCCCGAGTACTTACTTTGCCGTTAATCTGAATATTCCCATTTTTTCAAGTGGGATGCGTTCATCCATGGTACAGCAGGCACGCCTTGAACTTGAAAAAGCCCGCCTGGAGCGTGAAGAAGTCAGCGAAGCCCTTATGTTGAGGATGGACGATGCACTGGCCGACTTCCGCACAGCCCGTGAAACATTTCTGAACGCACAGGAAAACAAAACCTTGGCTGAACGAATATTTCACAGAACAAGCATCATGTTCAGGGAGGGTATGGCAACCAGTCTGGAACTCACACAGGCAAATGATCAGCTTTTAACTACCCAGGCAAATTATTATCAATCAATGTTTGAGTTGCTCAATGCCACAAATAACGTGGAAAGGGCACTTGGCAGATAAATCTGTTGCATCATCATCATTAAAGCATAGATAAACATACTTTGATAAAAGGAGACAATATGATACAGAACACCCCCATTAAACGAAAATCAATGCCAAGGACCATTGGATTGCTGACAATGGCAATCATGTCTATATTTTTTGTTGCATGTGGCGACCGTCAATCAGAAAAAGAAGAGGATCATCCGGATGTCATTCGCAGGCAAATAACAGAATACCGCAAGGAGATCAACGAACTCACGGTAAAAGTGAACGAAATGGAGCGTTCATTGATTGCGCGTGGTGAGCAAATGGCCCGCAATGTGCAAACACCGGTTTCTGTGGATACCATAACACCCGGGTTATTTCAAAATTTTTTCAGGGTCAGCGGCACTGTCGAAGCAGTCAATACAGCGGTAATCAGTCCTGAAACAAGTGGCCATGTAACACAAATCTACGTAAACAAGGGTGATCAGGTTAGCCGGGGGCAAATTGTTGCCCGTTTGTCAACGGATGTTTTGGAAGGCAATGTGGAGGAGGTGAAAACCAGCCTGCGCCTTGCAGAAACAGTTTACGAACGGCAGAAAAGGCTATGGGCACAGGAAATAGGCAGTGAGATCCAGTATCTGGAGGCGCGCAATAATGTGGAATCACTGCGCAGCCGTCTGGCTACCCTGCAATCGCAGCTTGAAATGTCGGTATTGCGCTCACCCATAGCGGGCTATGTGGACGAAACCAATATCAAAGAGGGTGAGCTCGCCATGCCGGGCACCCCGATTATGAAGGTCATCAACCTTGATGAATTATACATAAACTCTGATGTTTCCGAAGCCAATTTATCATTTGTGGAGAGAGGCAAAATGGTCACACTGCGTTTCCCGGCCTTTCCGGATGAAATCATGGAAACACCCATACACAGGATAGGCCATGTGATCAATCCCGAAAACAGATCATTCAGGATGCAGTTGCGTATTGCGAACCAGGATGAGCGTTTCAAGCCAAACATGATGGCCAATGTAAGCATTGCCACCTTTGGTGTAGAAGATGCAGTGGTTATCCCCTCCATGCTGATCGGATTCGACACCCAGGGGCATTATGTATATACTGCCGGGGAACGTAACGGCATCATGGTGGCACATAAAACCTATATAGAGAGAGGGCCCGACGCGGAAGGCAAAACGCAGGTCAAAAGCGGCCTTGCGCCGGGTGATAAACTGATAGTGCGGGGCCACCACAGGGTTTCAAACGGCGACCCGATCCGCATCATTGAAAACGGAGAGAGTGAAGTGATAACAGCCCATAGATAAAATACCATGGATGAACAGAGCTTAGACAAAAAGGTGGCACGCGAATTTAAACCAACCACCGTCGCGCTGAAAAACAAGAATACTATTTTCCTGCTCACCTTTATTGTGGCGGTTTTCGGAATTTTGTCCTACAGGACGCTTCCTAAGGAGTTATTCCCCGAAGTGGAGATACCCACCGTTCTCGTTAAAACGGTTTACCCGGGTAACCCGCCGGCCGACATGGAAAACCTGGTTACCAGGCCACTGGAAAACGAAATCAACACCATTACAGGAATACGCGAACTTCGGTCTACCTCTTCTCAGGACAACTCTGATATTTTTGTTGAGTTCGAGACCGGCATCAACATCAAGGATGCCTTGCAAGATGTAAAAGATGCCGTTGACAGGGCCAAAGGAGATTTACCCGGTGACCTTCCCTCCGACCCCATGGTAATGGATATTGACTTTTCGGAGTTCCCCATTATTAATATTAACCTGTCGGGCGATTTTTCCCTCAACGAGCTAAAACGGTTTGCAGATTTCCTGGAAGAGGAAATTGAAGATATTCCGGAAATCTCTAAAGTGGAGGTAACGGGCATCGAAGAACGTGAGATACAGATCAATGCAGACCCCCTGAAGCTGGAATTGTATGAGCTTAGTTTTGATGACATTGCCAACGCCATCAGTGCCGAAAATGTTTCCATTGCCGGTGGTTCGCTTCGTTTTGCAGACAATACGCGATGGGCTGTTCGCACAATTGGTGAATTCACCGATATCAGGCAAATTGAAGACATCATCATCAAATATGAAGATCAGCAGATCGTATATTTGCGGGATGTGGCCGAAGTGGCCGACACCTATGCCGACCCAACCAGCTTTGCCCGACTTGACGACCAGCCGGTGGTGTCACTGCAGGTGATCAAAAAAGCCGGTGCCAACCTGCTTTCTGCCACCGAAAATATATTCCGGGTGTTGGACATTCACAGGCAAAACGGCAATCTCCCACCGGAGCTCACCATTACCATTACCAACGACCAGTCAGAAGACATCCGAAACCAGCTTACCAACCTGGAGAACAGTGTGATTATGGCTGTTATTCTGGTGGTTTTGGTGCTTTTTCTTTTTCTCGGCCTGAAGAATGCCCTGTTTGTCGGGATTGCCATTCCCTTGTCCATGCTGATCTCATTCATGGTTTTCGGTATCGCGGCAATTCAGATCAATATGATCGTCCTTTTCTCGTTGATCCTGGCACTGGGATTATTGGTGGACAATGCCATTGTGGCGGTGGATAACATTTTCCGCTTTGTGGAAAAGGATTACTCCATCATGGATGCCGCCAAAAGGGCAATTGGAGAAATCGCCCTGCCCATTATCACATCTACAGCAACCACATTATCGGCATTTCTCCCACTGGCGTTTTGGACGGGTATTACCGGAGAGTTCATGAAATATCTTCCACTCACTTTGATCATTGTCCTGTCCTCGTCATTGTTTGTAGCACTGATCATCATCCCTGTATTTTCCTACACATTTTTCCGGAAAAAGGGACAAAAGACAGACCGGTCAGACCTGACAAGCAGGGAGAAGTTAAAGCGCAAATTGCTGGTTATCGGTGTTTTGTTGATTGCCGGCGGGTTGTTTCATTTAGCAGGGTTCACCCTTGGCGGCAACCTGCTGATCCTGGTTGCCCTATTATCCGCGCTGGGCTATTTCGTGCTGAGCAGGCTGGCCGTATGGTTTCAGAACACATTGCTGCCCTTTCTGGAACAACTCTACGCCAACACCCTTCGTTTTGCCCTCAGGGGTAAAAACCCTTATACCTTTGTTGGCGGTACCGTTCTGTTTTTAATCGTGGCCATTATTTTCTTTGGTTTTCGCAGCCCAAACGTACTTTTTTTTCCTGACAATGAGCCGCGGTTTATAAACATAATGGCGGAGCTGCCGGTGGGTACGGATATCCATGAAACAGATGCGCGCATCCGGGAGGTGGAACGAAAGGTTGAAGAAGTGATCCTTCCTTACCGTGATATAGTAAAGTCTGTTTTGACAACTGTTGGCCGGGGTGCTGTGGGTGAAATGGAAATGAACGCGGGTGAGACTCCCCATCGCGGACTGATCACCGTTACCTTCGTTGAATTTGAAGACAGGGGCGGTATCAACACCAACGATATTATGTCCAAGCTCAGCGATGCGCTGGTGGGACAATATCCGGGTATCGAGTTCATGATCGAAAAAAATATGGCAGGGCCACCATCGGGGCGGCCCATCAATCTTGAAGTGAGCGGGCAGGATCTGGAAAGGCTCATGATGCTGGCCGATACCATAAAAAACCGTATTGCACAAGCCGGGATTGAAGGAATTGAGGGACTAAACACAGACCTGGCCGCCGATAACCCCGAAATCCTGATCCATATAGACAGAGACGCAGCACGACGTTTTGGGGTTTCTACATATGCCATTGCCAATACAATCCGCACAGCCTTGTTCGGACTGGAAGTGTCCACCTTTAAAGTGGGCGAAGAAGAATACCCCATTCAGTTGAGGCTTCAGGAAGAGTCCCGTCACAATCTTTCCGCATTGATGAATCAGCGTATCACATTCAGAAGCCAAAGCAGCGGACGGATTATGCAGGTCCCCATTTCGGCCGTGGCAAAAGTGGAATACAGCAAGACCTATGGCGCCATCAACCGCATCGACAGAAACAGGGTTGTTACCTTAAGCTCCAATGTTTTACCCGGATTCAACGCCAACAGGATCAACCAGCAAATTATGCAGGTGATGGAAAACCTGGATATGCCCGAAGGCTATAACTACGCATTTACCGGTGAACAGCAGGAACAGCAGGAATCCATGGAGTTCCTGATCCGTGCATTGCTGATCGCTGTCTCACTGATCGCACTCATTCTTGTCACCCAGTTCAATTCTGTGTTTAAACCCTTTATCATCATTGGCAGTGTGATCTTTAGTACGGCAGGGGTATTTTTCGGGTTAGCCCTGTTCAACATGGACTTTATCATCATCATGATGGGTGTTGGCATAGTCAGCCTGGCGGGAGTTGTTGTAAACAATGCCATTGTACTGATTGACTATACCGATTACCTGCACCACAGGAGAAGGACCGCCCTTGATACACCGGAGGAAGAGTTTCTCCCCCCGGATACCAGTCTGGAGTTGATAGAGCAGGCCGGAAGAACCCGTTTCAGACCGGTTGTACTTACAGCCATTACCACTGTGCTTGGCCTTTTCCCCCTGGCCATTGGATTAAATATCAACTTTGTAACATTGTTAACCAACTTCAACCCCCAGGTTTATTTCGGAGGTGATAATGCCATGTTCTGGGGTCCCATGTCGTGGACTGTCATCTTTGGACTCTCGGTGGCAACATTCCTCACATTGGTGATTGTACCCTCCATGTACCAAATCATCCTGGCAACCCGCCGAAAGGTGCACAATTGGCGGATGAAAAATTTCTAAGGCTTTTTGAACATCCTGAAGGTTTTTTCTTAATTTTGGATCACCCTCCCGCGGGGTGATTTTTTTTACAGTTTCACGCAAAGTACAATAACATGCAAGAGCCAGTATCCCAGCAAAAAACAAGCCTGACGCCTCCCGATCTTGCACAATATGGGATCAAAGACGTACAGAAAGTCTATTACAATTTGTCATTCGATGAATTGTTCCAACACGAAACAGATCCTGCCCTGGAAGGGTATGAAAAGGGTTTTGTTACCAATACCGGTGCTGTTGCCGTCGACACCGGCATTTTTACCGGAAGGTCCCCGAAAGACAAATATATTGTCAGGGAGGAAACATCCAAACATAATATTTGGTGGGCCGATGGAAAAAACCGTTCTGACAACAAACCCATTTCAGAAGAAGTATGGGCATCTCTCAAAGAAACGACACTCAACCAGTTTCATGGCAAGAAGTTGTATGTGATGGATGCCTTTTGCGGTGCCAACGAAAACACCCGGATAAAAATCCGGGTAATCACGGAAGTTGCATGGATGGCTCATTTTGTGAAAAATATGTTTATTCGCCCGTCGGAAGAGGAGCTTGTGAATTTCGAACCGGACTTTGTGATGCTTAATGCCTGTAAAACAGTGAACGAACATTGGGTGGAGCATGACCTGAACTCAGATGTATATGTGGCTTTTAACCTGAAAGAACGTAGGGCCGTTGTTGGCGGCACATGGTATGGAGGCGAGATCAAAAAGGGTTTCTTTTCCATCATGAACTATTACCTGCCAACGAAAGGGATCGCAGCGATGCATTGTTCTGCCAATATGGGTAAAAATGGAGATACAGCCATCTTTTTCGGGCTTTCGGGAACCGGAAAAACGACATTGTCAGCCGATCCTGACCGTTACTTGATTGGCGATGATGAGCATGGATGGGACGATGACGGCATTTTTAATTTTGAAGGGGGTTGTTATGCCAAATGTATCAATCTGAGCAAAGAAAAAGAGCCGGATATTTACCATGCTATTAAAAGGGATGCATTGCTGGAAAATGTGGTTTATGATACCAACACAGGCGAGATTGACTTTGCCGACACCAGAAAGACAGAAAACACGCGCGTTTCCTATCCCCTTTACCACATCCAAAACATTGTAAGGCCCGTTTCCAAAGGGGGACACCCTAAAAAAGTGATCTTTCTGACTGCGGATGCATTTGGCATTCTGCCGCCGGTTGCCCGTTTAAACCGTGACCAGGCAATGTATTATTTTTTGAGTGGCTATACGGCCAAACTGGCCGGTACCGAAAGAGGGGTCAAAGAGCCCCTTCCCACCTTCTCCTCTGCTTTCGGTGCAGCATTCCTGATGTTGCATCCAACGATCTACGCCCAGGAACTGGCAAGAAAAATGAAGGCACATGGTGCAACAGCCTATCTTGTAAACACGGGATGGATTGGCGGCCCCTATGGCATTGGTCAACGTATAGATATCGACAGCACTCGCAAAATAATCCATGCCATCCTTGACGGCTCCCTCGACAATACAGAAGTAGAAGAACTTGCACCTTTCGGACTGATGATTCCCAGGGAAGTAAGGGGAGTAGACCCCACCATCCTGAATCCAAAAAACACCTGGAAATATGATACAGCCTATATGAAGCAGGCTGAAGAACTGGCAGGAAAGTTCATCGAAAACTTTAACAAGTTCACTGACACTGAGGAAGGTCAACGTCTGGTCGCCGCAGGCCCTCAGAACAAGTTCATGAAACAATACTACCAATATTATGAACGAAAAATCAACAGGCTTGAACAAAGGCATGCCGCAGAAATCAGCCGGCTCAAAGACCAGATCTATATTTTGCAAAATTCTTTTAATGAATACATTTCATTCAACTCCATCAATACCGATTATAAAAACAGACCCCTCAAAAGGCATGTACCTGTTGTATCCTATTTCAGCACAGAGGAGCCAGGCAGGATCAACGAATGTCATGATGCCGTAATCAAACTGATGGACACAGCGGGTTTCCAGTTCTGCTCCCATGATGCCAGCAGCAGTGGTGTCAACGAGTACATGACAAAATCCAAGGATGATATTTCCATGGACCGGCTGAATGAACTGATCGGTGATATCGGCAGCTGCTTTAATGGAAAAGCATGTAATAACAATGAGGTGGAAGAAATAAGCCGGGAGTTGCTGAGAATCACCGTCGATATTCCGGCCTTCCTTATCAAGGCAGGCTCTTTGCTGGTGGTTAAAACCACAGACCCGGCAGGTCAATCGCTCATTCGTGCATTGAATCTGCCCATTTCCTCCATGATCCACATTGATAAAAATCCATCATTGCTCAAAGACCCCGCTCAGCTTATGCAGGAAATCAACTATTTCTGATAATCATATTATCTTTGCAATACCGGCAGATTTTTTCACCTGACCTAAACCTCTCTGCTTGCAACTGAAGTTCACGGGTGAATGTCTGCCGGTTTTTTCTAAACCAGCCATTTTATGCCGTTAAATCAGGAAAGTAATCCATTACTTTTATTTTTTTTAAAAAAGCGTTGTAAATGTGGAAAAATGTCGTATTTTTGATAGTTCACCATTTTTTTACCACTAAACCTGCTTGTTATGGAAACCGGTACCGTTAAATTTTTTAATGAAAAAAAGGGTTATGGATTTATTGTTGACGACAAAACAGAAAAGGATGTTTTTGTTCACCACACGGGCCTTTTAGATCCAATCTCCAACGAAGACAAAGTTACTTTTGAAATCTCGGAGGATGAAAGAGGAAAAAAGGCTGTAAACGTAAAAAAAGCTTGATTACCCTTTAATGATGCATGAGCGCTTAAAGGCTCCGTTAAAACATCAACGGAGCTTTTTTTTTGAATCGGCTGCACACTAAATCGGTCAAATTCCGGTATTGTAAAGCATATGCAGGAAATGTTTTAACAACGTCAGAAATAAGGGACTGGCAGGTGTTTTCAGTATTTAGATGATTGAGCGTTCTTGAGCTGCCGACATTTTATTATCTTTAACTTTTAGCATTCACAGAAAGTAATTATCAAAACAAACACAAGAGTTTATCCAATGGATCAGGGCAATAAAAAGAACGTATAAGAAAAACCGGAGATATGATGCAAAAGTTTATTATCGGGATAACAGGCACCTTGGGAGCCGGAAAAGGGACAGTGGTTGAATACCTGGTTCGGGAGAAAGGGTTCTGCCATTTTTCGGTGAGGGATTTTTTGCGGGAAGAGTTGGAAAAAAGGGAGATGCCCGTAAACAGGGATACACTCACGGCCATTGCCAATACCTTACGGGTGAAACACGGGACATCATACATCATAGAGCAGCTATTTCTTAAAGCCCGTGAATGTGACAGTCACAGCGTGATTGAAAGTATAAGAACCCCGGGTGAAATAGAATCGTTGCGAAAGAATGATCAGTTTTTCCTGCTCGCGGTAGATGCCGATCCGAGGGTCAGATACCAGCGCATCAGAAAGAGAAATTCAGAAACAGATCAGATATCCTTCAGGGTATTTCTGGAAAATGAAGAACGTGAAATGCATTCCACCAATCCATTTCACCAGCATTTGGCGGCTTGTATCAAGCAGGCCGACTTTGTAATCATGAACAACGGTAGCATTTTGCAGTTAAATGAACAAACAGAAGCATTTTTAACCCAAATCGGTTTCCAAAGTCAATGAAAACATCTGCTTATAAAAGGCCTTCGTGGGATGAATATTTCATGGAGATTGCGCACACAGTAAGTAAAAGGGCCACCTGTGACCGTGGTCGCAGCGGTTGTGTGATTGCCCGCGACCGTCAGATACTGGTCACGGGATATGTGGGGTCGCCTGTGGGTTTGCCGCACTGCGACGATATTGGTCACCAGATGAAAAAAGTAATGCATGAACAGGGCCATACGACCATGCACTGTGTACGCACCGTACATGCAGAACAGAATGCCATCTGCCAGGCAGCCAGGCTCGGCATCAGCATTGCCGGGTCAACCCTGTATTGCCGAATGACACCCTGCAGGGTATGTGCCATGTTGATCATCAACTGCGGCATAAAGCGGGTGGTTTGTGAGAAAAAATATCACGCCGGTGAAGAATCAGAAATAATGTTTGCCGATGCAGGTGTAGAGCTTGAATACTTCACAGATGAAGTGTTACAGTACCGAAACCAGTAACATCTGATTGTGTGCTGTGTTGACCATTAAAGCCTTATGAAAGGGTAATGACATCAATTGCCCATTTCCGAGAGGAAGCGGATTCGCATCAGGCGTACTTCTTCGTCGGTAAAATCGTCTTCACCGAGTTCAGCAAGTGCTACCGTATATGAATCAGTTTCGGCCGTTTTAAAATAATCAAATATCTCCTCCTGTTTGTCAATGTCAATTACTTCATTGATATAATACCGGATGTCAATTTTGGTGCCCGAGGCCACTATGCTTTCCAGTTCGGCAAGCAATTCGTCAAAATCAAGACCTTTTGCGTCTGCCAGGTCTTCGAGGGATACTTTACGGTCAATATTTTTAATGAGGTACACTTTTAACCCCGATTTATTGACGACTGATTTTACCACCATATCCATGGGGCGCTCGATCTCATTTTCATTCACATACCTTGCGATCAGTTCAACAAAAGGGCGGCCGAATCGCTCCGCTTTGCCCGAACCGACTCCCGTGATCTGTTTCAGCTCATCCAGCTTGATGGGATACTGAATGGCCATATCTTCCAGTGAGGGATCCTGGAAAATGACAAAGGGAGGCAGATTATGCTTTCGGGCGATCTGCTTTCGCAGATCCTTTAACAGAGAAAAAAGAACCTTGTCGGTTGCACTGGTTTTTTGCGCCATACCTGTCAGATTATCTGCCTCATCCGGATTGTCATAGTCATGATCTTTGCTCATCATGACAGATTCGGGGTTTTCAAGAAAAACTTTCCCTGCATCGGTTACCTTGAGGGTGCCATAATCTTCTATATCTTTTTCCAGCAAACGTTCAATAAGGCTTTTTCGCAATACGGCGAACCAAAATTTTTCATCCTGGTCGGCACCTTTCCCGAACACTTCCAGTTTGTTGTGCTTGCAGGATTTTACGGTAGCGGTGTTTTTGCCCATAATAACATTGATTACGTGTTTTGGTTTAAACAGTTCTTTTACCGCCAGAACGGTTTCCAAGAACAGGCAAATATATTCTTTTCCTTCAAATTTTTCTTTGGGATTTAAACAATTATCGCAGGAGCCACAAGTTTCCTTCTCATAAATCTCGCCAAAATAGTTCAACAGGGTTTTCCTTCTGCAGATGGAAGATTCGGCATAAGCGACTGTTTCCATGAGCAGTTGCATCCCGATTTCCTGCTCGGCAACAGGTTTGCCTTTGAGAAACTTTTCCATTTTATGGATATCTTCATAGGTATAGAAGGCAATGCAATTGCCTTCCCCTTCGTCGCGGCCCGACCTGCCTGTTTCCTGGTAGTAAGCTTCAAGGCTTTTTGGAAAATCATGGTGAATGACATAACGGACATCCGGCTTGTCGATACCCATACCAAAAGCAATGGTGGCAACGATCACATCGGCATCTTCCATCAGAAACTGATCCTGGTTTGAAACTCGTATGGCTGTATCGAGGCCGGCATGATAGGGCAAGGCTCTGATGCCATTTACCTGTAAGGTGGCTGCCAGCTCTTCCACTTTTTTCCGGCTCAAACAATAAATGATACCGGATTTCCCTTCCTGGGCCTTCACATACCTGATGATATCCCGTGTTATATTTTTTGTTTTCGGACGTATTTCATAATACAGATTGGGTCTGTTGAAGGATGATATAAACCGCTGGGATTCCATCATTTGCAGGTTTTTTTGGATATCCTGCTGTACTTTTGGTGTGGCAGTGGCGGTGAGTGCAATCACGGGCACTCTTTTGTCCAAAGCATCAATGATAGGCCGTAGCCGCCGATACTCAGGACGAAAATCATGACCCCATTCCGATATACAATGTGCTTCGTCAACAGCAAAGAAGGAGATGGGAATTGACTTGAGAAACCCGACGTTCTCTTCCTTGGTCAGCGATTCGGGGGCAACATATAGCAGCTTTGTCAGCCCGCTGGTCAGGTCGCTTTTTACCTGGGTTACCTCAGCCCTGGATAATGATGAATTGAGAACGTGTGCAATGCCATCGTAGGAGGCAAAGTTCCGGATGGCATCCACCTGGTTTTTCATCAAGGCAATCAGTGGCGAAACAATGATGGCCGTGCCCTCACCTATCAATGCGGGAAGCTGATAACACATAGACTTACCACCACCGGTTGGCATAATGACAAAAGTATCATTTCCATCCAGCAAACTTTTTACGATGGCTTCCTGGTCGCCCTTGAAAGCACCGTAACCAAAAATCTGCTTTAGCAGCTCACGCAGAGATACACTGCTGTTGACCTCCATATTTGCAAAATAAAGATATTACATTTTAAAACACCTATTAAACAGGCAATTGTGTATATTTGTTGCAACATCAGAAAGATTTTACCGTTATTGGGAAAAATCATGTAGGTTTGTAGTGTAAATTTAATATTAAAAACCTATTTACACAATAGTTTTTCAAATTTTATTCAGTGAATACACCCGAAGAGATAAAGCAGATCGCCTTGTCCACCATAAAGGATGAATATATTGCCATAAAACAATTAGAAAACTATATTGATGATGCTTTTGTTCAGGCAGTTGAGCAAATTTTGCACTGCCGTGGCCGAATCGTAATCACCGGCATTGGTAAAAGCGCCATTATTGCAGGGAAAATTGTTGCCACTTTTAACTCCACAGGTACTCCGGCCATATTTTTACACGCTGCCGATGCCATTCATGGGGATCTTGGCATCATACAACGGGAAGACATAGCAATATGCCTGAGTAACAGCGGCAACACACCGGAAATCAAAGTGCTGACGCCCATGCTGAAAACCCTTGGTGCCTTGCTCATTGGAATGGTGGGCAACAAGCAATCTTACCTGGCAAGCCAGTCCGACATTGTCATAAACACGACTGTAGAACAGGAAGCTACTCCCGGCAATCCTGCGCCCACATGCAGTACAACCGCGCAACTTGTGATGGGAGACGCCCTGGCCATGGCTGTTTTACACTGCCGCGGCTTCTCAGCGCAGGATTTTGCCCGTTATCACCCCGGTGGCTCTTTGGGAAAACAGCTTTATCTGAAAGCAGAAAACCTATATCCCGCCAATGAGCGACCCGCTGTTTCGCCCGATGCAGATATCCGCTCGCTGATCGTTGAAATTTCCGGTAAACGATTGGGCGTTACCGCAGTACTTGAAAACAACCGTGTGATTGGTATCATTACCGACGGTGACCTCAGGCGAATGCTGGAAAAAGGTCATGATATCTCAAAGCTGAAGGCAAAAGACATCATGACAAAAAACCCAAAAACCATTCCGGGTAAAACACTTGCCGTAGATGCGTTACAAATCATGCGGCAAAACAATATTACTCAGCTCCTGGTATTGGATAACGAGGAATACAAAGGTGTTGTGCACCTCCATGACATCCTCAGAGAAGGGATTATCTGATTTTGGGCAGGATGGATGGAGAAAAACAGAAACGAGGAGTTTAGTTAATCGAGGAAGCAATGAAATTGTACACCAAAGATCTGGTCAAAAAATATAAAAAAAGAGTGGTTGTCAACCACGTTTCCGTTGAGGTGAACCAGGGAGAGATCGTGGGCTTGCTTGGACCCAATGGTGCAGGCAAGACCACCACGTTTTACATGATTGTAGGCCTGATCAAACCTAACATGGGAACGATCCATCTTGACAAAGAAGAAATTACCAGGGAGCCTATGTACAAAAGGGCTAAGCGTGGCATCGGTTACCTGGCACAGGAGGCCAGCGTTTTTCGTAACCTTAGTGTTGAAGACAATATCAGGGCGGTGCTGGAATTCACCAATAAAAGCAAAGAGGAGCAAAAAGAGAAACTGGAAAGTCTGCTGGATGAGTTTGGGCTTCAGTATATCAGGAAAAGTAAAGGGATCACTTTATCCGGCGGGGAGAGACGCCGCACGGAGATTGCCCGTTCGCTGGCTACCGACCCCAAATTTATTTTGCTGGATGAACCCTTTGCTGGTGTTGATCCCATCGCCGTGGAGGACATACAAAATATCGTGTCCACATTGAAAGAAAAAAACATTGGCGTGCTCATCACCGACCATAATGTGCATGAAACTTTGACAATTACAGACCGGGCTTATCTTTTATTTGAAGGATCGATCCTGAAGGCAGGTACATCCGAAGATCTGGCCGGCGACAAAGAAGTGCGTAAACTATACCTGGGTGAAAGTTTTCAGTTGCGACGCTAACCCACATGAACCATTTCTGCGACTTATCTTTCCGATTTACTATCGCGAAAAGTCTGAGGATATCAGCAACGCCACTGCATAGGCTGAAATACCTTCTCCGCGCCCGATAAAACCCAGGTGTTCTGTTGTGGTTGCCTTCACAGAGACCTGTCCGGGATCAATCCGCATCAGATCAGCCAGTATCTTTTGCATTTCGGGAACATAATGGGTAATGGTGGGTGTTTGCAGGCATACGGTGGCATCCACATTGGATACGCGGTAGCCCATTTCTGTAACTAACCGCATAACTTGTTGGAGGAGCCATTTGCTGTCAGCGTTTCTATAGCGTTCGTCGTTGTCGGGGAAGTGGGTTCCGATATCTCTCAGTGCAGCTGCTCCCAGCAGTGCATCCATGATGGCATGAATGAGGACGTCGGCATCAGAATGGCCTGCCGGGCCTTTATGAAAAGGGATCATCACACCGCCGATCACCAGTGGGCGACCGGGTGCCAGGGCATGAACATCATGACCAAATCCAATACGCATAATGCCAGCAGTTTAATTACCGGCCTGCAATGCTTCCAAATCAAATGACAGGGAGAACCTGAGAACATTCTCCAGCGGGCTGCGCTGAGCTACAGGAACAAGGTAAGCAAAGTCCAGTCCGAACACATTGTATTTCAATCCCACGCCCACTGTGAAATACTTACGGTTTCCTTTGCTCTCATGCTCATGGAAGTATCCTGCTCTCAATGCAAACTGTCTGTCGTACCAATATTCGATACCGGCTGAGATTGTAAATTCGTTGAGTTCTTCCTGGAAACCACCCGGAGCATCGGAAAAAGAACCGAGCATTCCGGCCACCACGGAGCGGTTGGGATCACGTCCTTCAGCAATTTCCCAGCCATCATCAGTTGGGATCAGTTGGCCGTTCTCATCACGGGCGTAGATAGGGGGTGTTGGCACAAGCAGTTTATTGAAATCCACCATCACGGCAATCTCGTTAAAATCGTCCAATTCAAAAGTCAGCGATGGGCCAAAGCGGAGGTTTATGGGAATAAAGTCGGCGTTGATTCTATCCGTGTAGGAAATTTTGTTTCCCATATTTGAAATATTTACACCGGCGGCAAATTTTGTGGGGGTATCCCAGGTCAGGTCTCGCTGGTAATAGGCAGCTACATCTGCTGCAAGCGATACACCCGCCTGTGTTTCCATCCCACCGGCCATTTGACCTTGAGTAAGGTCACTGTAAATGAACCTGGCTGCTATGGCTCCCGACAGGTTGTCACCAAGCAATCTGGCGTAAGCCACATCGAATGAGAACTCATTGGGCCTCACGGTTCCCATATAATTCCCCACATCGTCAGTAAAGTTCACATCACCGAGGGTGAAGTATTTTAAAGAAAAGGCAATGGTTTGCAGCGGATCCAGCCGACGGTATCCCGTAAGATAACCAAGGTTGATGTCGGGTACCAGTGTACGCAGCCAGGGCGTATAGCTTACTGCAAAACCCATATCCTGCTCCATAAATGCATATTTTGCAGGGTTCCAGTGCATGGAGTTGATATCCGGTGAAGATGATACACCGGCATCACCCAGAGCTCCTCCGCGGGCATCGGGAGCAATCAACAAAAAGGGTACGGCGGTGGTGATGGGGTTCAGCGCTCGTTGCCCAAGAAGGTCACCATAGTCAACGTCTCCCTGGGAAAACACCACACCAGGACAGGTTATCAACAATACCAAAGCAAAAATTAAAGAATAAACAGCTCTCATTGATCGATTATTTAGATTGATTTGTTAAGAAACGAACCAGAAACAATTTGTAATGCAAATAATTGCATGAGGAGTTTTTTAAAAGACCGCAAATATAACGAATTTTAAAATACCATATTGCACCAACGCTTCCATAAAATTTTATCTGCGATGGTGGTCTGTATATTCTATAGACATTGTTCACATTCATATATCTGTTTTGGTTGCCGCCATCAGCGGAAAATAACCAGTTTTTCGGTTTGCCTGCTTCTTTCCCCGGAAGGGGTTCTCAGCGTCAGCCTGTATAGATAAATACCATTACCAAGCAGACGACCGTCGTTGCTCACTCCGTCCCAGTGGATGGGTGCAGACTGAAAGCCAGCCGAAGAAACACGTTCTTTAATGGTGTTTACAAGGCGACCCTGTAAATCATAAATATCGATGCGTACGTCCAGTTCATTGAAAGCCTGGTTGTGTTTGAAAGTGAACCAGGTATCGTATGAAAACGGATTCGGATAATTCATCAGATCCCCGAGTACAATACGACCGGCACTACTCACCACAAAGTCTATACTGGCCGTTGATGGATTGTTATGGATATCCCATGCACGCATGAGCAGTGTGTGATGACCATCTTCCAGGTTAAAGAAAGGATAAACAACCCTCCCGCTTTTGTAGGTGTCCATAGCGGCTTCATAGTAATTGGTCAACCTGATGGGATCGCCTGAATTGTTGAGATAGGCAACAATGTCATGGCCAATGCTACCGGTCATATTGATGCCACTTTCATCATAAAGGAAGGCAAGCAATATGGGGTTTTCATTGGTATAGTCGCCCGACACAAAAGTGGTGTCATTCATGTACAGGTCGATAACCGGGCCTTCATGATCGGGTGTAAAATTGTCGAGGGTGCCACCGATGATGAAGTTTTCATAAAACCCATGGCCATCCGCTTGTCCATCGTCCATATAATAGCTGATCCTGCCGCTGCCATAATTGTAGGCAATGTCGCGCGGTACCATAAATGTGAAGGAAAACTCACCATCATGAATGCTTGCCTTTCCCCTGTATAAAACGGAATTACGCATGTTAAAGTCTCTGGGATGGCTTCCCTGGTTGTTGCCCAGCGTCCTGAAGGTTTCTTCTTTATCGTAAATGGTTGGAAAAAGGACACCGTTATAGTTCTGGAGTTTGTTTCCATAAATATCTGTCACATAACCCGACACGGTTACTTCCTGGAAGGCCCTTAAGGTATCGGGCATGTGCTCCGTAACAACGCGGTGTTCGGGAAAAGCCATTTGCATGGAAGGGTCACCAAGGAGCACAAAGTTACGCAACTGCATAGGCAGGCTCACCCCGCTGCTTTTCTCTTTTGCGATGCGGATAAGATCGCCCATCCGGTAGTTATTGCCGTCAGCATCTGCAGAGAACATGGTCTCCATGAAGTTAGCATTCAGGGTTTTATTGTTTCCTGACCAAGCAAGTCGTGTGGTTGTAAACAAGGCAACGGTACCGCCTATCGGTTTCAGAACGATGCGTACACCTGCATAAAGATCGTCCGGATCAGGATGGTCGAAGCTGCTGAATTCACAGGTGGCGGTCATAAATACCGGCATATTGTACTTATTGTTCCATCCGGCAATGTCTTCAAACGTCAACACCCTCTGTTGTGCCAAACCACGTTTGCCTCCATGTCCGATATAATTAATGAGTAAGACACCTCTGTTTACTGCTTCGTTGATGGCACGGTTCACATCCGGGTAACGTAGTCCACCGGCCAGCGTAACCTGCTGATAAGCGTCGAGATAAATTTTCTGAATGTTATATTGAGGATGGTTTGCCTGCAGTTCGTCAGCAAATTCCTCTGCATGCAAAAAATGTGTGTTGTTATCACCGTCGTCAGCCACAAAAACCACATTGTTTCGCCAGTCTGCATAATTAGACACTACACCTGTAAAGTCCAGGTTATCTTCGCCGGGCTCCATACCCGGAATCCGTTTTTCATAGCGAATGGTTTTATCCACGAGCATTTCGGCCTGTTCCAGTGTGCGCACGGGAAAACGACCGATGCCGATATCCACAACACCAGCGGCATCCTGGCCTTCGTTTTCACCGAGCAGCCCGAAGTAATCATCAGTCATGTATGAGGCGCGAAAGGAAATGGATGCGTAACTCTGGTAGGTTGGAATCAGATTGCCGCCAAACCCGAGGAGGTCCTTGTTATCGTATGTTCCATTGCCAAACAACAGCAAATATGCGGGCATCTGGTCGGGTGTGCCGGCCCTTTCGTAAAACATACGCAGGAAGTTTCTGATGGCAGAAATGTCGGGGCTTCCTGAAGAAAACTCATGATAAACCTGATCGGTAGTTACGATGGTCACGGTCAGTCCGTTATTATCTCTTCTGTATTGGGCAAGTCGCTCTGCAGCTGGAATCAGTTTTTCGGGGCTCACAATGATCAAATCTGATGATTCCATGGCATGCAGGTTCTGGTTAGGGATCTGACCCACCAGGTTCGCACTGAGATAGGTGCTGCCGTCGAAAGCAATAAACTCACGTATATTGCCGGCAGGCTGGGTAAAACGACGGGTGTTACCCTGCTGCGTAACTTGCTGCTCTTTTATATGGAATCGGTCGGTAACATCCCACACGGTGACGTTAGGCCCAAAGTCGGACAACACATATTCCACGATTTTGCCGGGGCCGATGTGGTCAACCTGCCGAAATGGCATCTGGCCTCCGGAGAAGCGGAGATTCCTGTCGGCGTTGACTGACAGGTAATTCAAATAACCCCTTGTGCCTGCCCCGGGTCTGTTATAGGTCAGGTTAACCGTCACCCGGTCAGGCTGATTAGGGTTAAAGTTCATGAACCCGTTGTTTACCCTTACATAGTAACCGTTATAATCGGCCGGATTGATGGGCAAGATGGGGAATTGTTGTTGCTGACCGCCCGCACTCACCGTAAAGCTGCTGCCAACAGGTGCCCGGGCTGCAAGGTATGCCTCCAGAGTGGCTGGTGCGTCTGATGCCAGGTTTGGAAAGTCAAACGGAAATTGCCGGTTTAGGGTCGCGTCGAAGACCTCACCAAACCATACACGGCCGGAACCAAGGAGATTATCCAAATCTTGCTGATGAAATGCGTAATCACGGAAAGTACTGACCTGGTGCGTCGGTGTATCCTGAACACTGCCCGCAGATTCAATTCGTTTGCCCTGGCCCTGATCCGTTGTTATAAAGTAACACGATTCGGTGGCATAAAGGTGAACATTGTGCCGGAACAGCCATCTGCCGGAAGGCTCATCATCTTCGCCGTTGTTTTCATCGTTTTCCGGGAAAAATTCAGCATGCCAGGTATTGGGGGAGAGACCATAGAACAGGATGTAGTCATTTTGCCCAAAGGTTCCGGTGGCAGAACCTGAAACATAAACGGCATTTTCCTTCAGGTCGCTAAACTCAAATGCTGCATTGGCCTCCGGTAACATACCGCCGCCATTCCCAAACAAACGGATATTTTGTTTTTGTACTGATCCGGGATTTATGCCCAAAGCTTCAAGATCATTATAACCCAGACGATAAATACCGGTTTCCTCAACACAAATCTTGTACCAGCTGCCATTGGCAAGCACAGAGTTTTCAGCAAAATCAGCACCGGGCATAAATTGGAGCGAATGGTCAAAAACCTGTTCGGCCGAAAGATCAAAAGAAATCAGTTTTTTGAAAGTATCGGTGGCCGAATCATAAACAAAAGGATAGAAAGTGGCCACAGAATATGATTTCTTGCGGGCACTTTGTATTTCATGATGCAGGATGATCTCTTCGCGGTGAAAGTTGTAAAGCCGCAAAATGGCATCTTCCTTACCTGTAACCGGAATAAAATCCTTGTTGTCTAATGTAATTTGATGAGAAAAATGGGGAACCGGGTTGTGTACGCGATACCTGTAAACGGGAATGTGATGCAGTGTATCGGTATAATAGGCACCGTCAAAATAGATGGACTCCAGGTATTCTTCTTCATTGATGTAGTTTGGAACCGGGTTGCGCCAGGTAATTTCCCTGCCGGTTACAGCGGCAGAGGCCGTCAGGGAGTATATGATGAATCCAAATAAGCCAAAATACGCTTTGTAGTACTTTAGTAAGTTTCTGAACATCTTAGATTCTGTGATTTAGAGATCAGGATCAAAAGGTTTTCACTAATACCAACAATATTTATGACCCTAAAGTTTAATTGATTTTATAACGCCCAATTCAGGGTGATAGTATATATCATTGTATGCCCTGTCCGAGCAAATCCTCATCAAAATTAAATAAAGTTAAAACATTGTATATTTGTTTTTGCATAATCTGCGTTCTTAAACGCATACAGCTTTTTCTTTTGAAAAGACAGGTATGAGACCAATCACCCTTATAATTATCTTATTATTGATGATGCAGCCATTTGGCCGGTCTGCGATGGTGTTAGCACAGGATCCTGTTTTTTCCCAGTTTTATGCTGCCCCCATATACTTAAATCCGGCGTTCGCCGGCTCCACCGGATGCTCTCGTATAGCTCTTAATTACAGACAGTTAAGGTCAATAGAAAATTTTCACACCATCAACTTTTCCTTCGACAAATATGTTGAAGCCCTTCAGGGTGGTGTTGGGTTGATGATCACCAGTGATCATCCGAACATGTATATGATGCGACACACGATTTCAGGAACTTATTCCTATCATTTAAGGATTACCGGTGATCATTTTGTGCATTTTGCTGTACAGGCGGGTTATGTCCGTAATGATTCACGTTGGGACCGATTTGATTTTGCGGATCCGGGCGAAACGCCACCTAAAAACGATTACAAGCATGGTTTGGATTTGGCTGCCGGCGTATTATTTTTCTCACAAAAATTTTATGGAGGTGTTTCTGCCCATCATTTGAACGAACCCAACATGAGTTTGTTTAATGATGCGCAATCGATTCTTCCGATAAAATATACTGCGCATGCGGGTTTGTATTTTGAAAGATCACAGACCGGGTTTGGAGCCGACCGGGGCAGGTCTTATTATTTTTCTCCAAACATTGTTTTTCAGCACCAGGGCACCCATTCTCACATTAGCGGAGGGATTTACACAGGTGCGAAGCCTTTGATGCTCGGGGTTTGGTACCGGCACTGGATTGAAACACCTGCAGCAGCCAACAATACCATTGTGTTTCTGCTGGGCATCAACATGGGTGAATACCGCATTGGCTATAGCTATGATTATTCCTTGTCGGGTTTTTCCGATGTAATGCATGCCACCCATGAGCTAAGTGTCGCGTTTCGTTTCAATTGCCCGCAAAGAAATATTGGCAGGCATATAATAAACTATCCAAGATTTTAGTTATTTTTGTGACCAAATTTTTAAAATGCATATGCAAATGGCAAAGCAGATCAAGCGAAGCATTCCGATCTTACTCACAGTTCTTGCAAGCACGGTGTTTTTCAGTGCCTGCGGTTTAGTCCAGAGAGAGACCTCACAAACTACCGGATGGAGATACAATGATCCTGAAACCGGTGGTTTTGCAGTTTCCAGCCATACGTTGCAGGAAAAAGGGCCCGGACTGGTTTTTGTTGAAGGTGGCACTTTTGTAATGGGTGGGACGGAACAGGATATCATGTTTGAGTGGAACAATATACCCCGTCGCGTTACTGTTTCATCTTTCTTTATGGATGAAACAGAAATCAGGAACGTTGACTACCTGGAGTATTTATTCTGGACCAGCAGGATATTCAGGCAAACCAACCCGCAAAAATATTTTGATGCGCTGCCCGACACCCTGGTATGGCGTGACCCGCTGGCTTACAACGAACCTTTTGTGGAAAATTATCTCCGTCATCCTGCATACCATAATTATCCTGTTGTGGGTGTCAGCTGGGTTCAGGCAATGGATTATGCGCGTTGGCGCACCGACCGTGTTAACGAAATGATCCTTGTGCGTGAGGGGATACTCGACTGGAATCTTGACCAGCAGGAAGGAGGCAATCACTTTACTACCAGGGCCTACCTGGAAGGACAGTATGAAGGCCTTGTGCGCCGCAACCTGGAAGACCTGGATCCCAGGGGTGATGGCACAAGACGTGTAAGATGGGAAGATGGTTTGCTCCTGCCGCGCTACAGGCTGCCCACCGAGGCCGAATGGGAATATGCAGCCCTCGGACTTATTGGCGGAACAGTGGATGAGAGAATTACCGACCGAAGGACATATCCGTGGGAAGGCCGTCACCTGAGAAGTGACCAGCGCAGGAGCAGAGGACAGTTTAAAGCAAACTTTCAGCGCGGCCCCGGCGATTATACCGGCGTTGCCGGCTTTCAAAATCCCGGCGGTGAAATAACCATGCCGGTGAAATCATTCTGGCCAAACGATTATGGGCTCTATGATATGGCAGGAAACGTAAATGAATGGGTAAAAGATGTTTACCGCCCCCTTTCGTTTGAAGTGGTGGCAGACTACAGACCATTCAGGGGCAATATCTTTCAAACCCCCATGCGCGATGCAGACGGCAACATCATGTTTGACGAAAACGGTCAGATGATGATGGAACCTGTCCGGGAAGAAGACAACCAAACCAGGCTCAATTACCGCAGGGCCGATTATATCGGGCACCGTGATGGCGATCAGGCATCCGCCATTGCTGAGGGCTTTGAAGTGTATCCCGAAGGCGCAACACTTATCAACGACTTTGCAAGGGTTTACAAAGGGGGGAGCTGGAAAGACCGCTCATACTGGCTTTCACCGGGTACACGCAGATTTCTCGACGAAAATCAGGCCACCAACGACATCGGCTTCAGATGTGCCATGGACCTGATCGGAGCAGCTCCAAGATAAAAAAATATGTTTTGATAACATCATCAAAGCCCCATTTCTCAGGCAAATGGGGCTTTTTGGTTTAAAACAATAGCTCGTGCAAGATGCATCCCAACATGAATGAGAAAATACTCCGGGAGCTCCGGCAAACAAACGGAAATATTTGTACCGACAGCAGACTGGCAAAAAAGGGTGATCTCTTTTTCGCCTTGAAGGGAGAACGTTTTGATGGCAATCAATATGCAAAAGCCGCTATTGAGGCAGGTTGTGTACTTGCCGTGATCGATAATGCCGCCTTTGCCGAAAACAACAAATACCTGGTTGTTGACGATGCATTATCCACCTTGCAACAATTGGCAAAAATTCACCGTGGGCAGATCAACATCCCACATATAGCCATCACAGGCAGCAACGGAAAAACGACCACCAAGGAACTCGTTCAGGCAGTTCTGTCATCACATTTCCGCTCGATGGCCACAAAAGGAAATCTGAATAATCACATCGGTGTTCCAGTTACACTGCTGTCCATAAAAGAACAAACGGAAATTGCGGTGGTTGAAATGGGTGCCAATCATCCGGGTGAGATCGCCGCTCTTTGTGAGATTGCCACGCCAACACACGGGTTGATCACAAATATCGGCAAAGCGCACCTGGAAGGATTCGGCAGTGTGGAAAACATCGCCAAAGCAAAAGGGGAATTGTTCGATTATCTGAAAAACAATCAGGGAGTGATCTTTGCAAACCATGATGATCCGCGCCTGCTTGCACTCACCGGTGAATTAGCATGCATCTCTTACGGCAAAAAATCCACCAATCATTGTTTTGGTTCCATTATCAACTCCTTCCCAACGTTGCACATACGATTCAATACTTCAGGAGCATTGGGCAAAACCCGGCAAGCTGTAACCGGAGAGATCAACACACATCTGACGGGAAGCTATAATTTTGAAAATGTGATGGCTGCGGTAACGGTGGGTGTATACTTTGGTGTGCCCGTGGAAAAAATTATCGCAGCAATTGAAGCCTACCGCCCGGTTAATCATCGCTCTCAGCTGATAGAAACAGCAGATAATTTTATCGTGATGGATGCTTACAATGCCAACCCCACAAGCATGGCAGCAGCACTGGACAATTTCAGCAATTACAGGGATACAAAGCTTGCCGTTATGCTGGGCGATATGCTTGAGCTGGGTAGTGTGGCCGAGGCAGAGCATACTGAAATTGTGAATAAGGTCAAAAAATCAGGTTTCCCAATTCAAATTTTTGTGGGAAAACACTTCATGGGTGTTTGCAAGCCTGATAAACAAACAATGGTGTTCCCCGATGTCAATCAGGCTGCTGAGTGGTTGGAAAACAATCCTTTGAAAGGCTACAGAATATTGATCAAAGGTTCGCGCGGTATCATGATGGAAAGCTTGCTCCGGATTTTGTAAGCGTAGAATCAAACATGCAGGATGAGAACTGCACAAAGCAAGGATTAACCGGCAGGCGTTTCTTTAATTAATCAATCACGAAAACATGGCACACCAGGTAATTGGCTTAATGTCTGGGACATCCCTTGATGGTCTTGACCTGGCAGCTTGCTCTTTCAAATGCCATGAGGGCGAGTGGTCTTATGATATCCTGGCAGCAGAAACCACCCCCTACAGTCCTAACTGGATTTCACACCTTCAATCAGCACCAAGCCTCGGAGGACGCGACCTGATAAAGCTGCACCTGGATTATGGCCACCACTTAGGGAAAATAGCCCGGTCTTTCAGGGAAAAAAACGACCTTAAGCAAGATATCCTAATTTCCAGTCATGGCCACACCGTTTTCCATGAACCGGCCAACGGATACACCTTTCAGCTCGGTCATGGAGCAGCCATTGCCGCATCGGCACGAGCGACGGTGGTCAGTGATTTGCGAAGCATGGATGTGGCCAATGGCGGTCAGGGTGCCCCCCTCGTCCCGATGGGCGACAGGTTGTTGTTTCCCGAATATGATTACTGCCTCAACATTGGCGGATTTGCCAATATCTCCTTTGAAGAGGACGGAGAAAGGCTGGCATTCGATATCTGTCCGGCAAACTTTGTGATCAACCGGCTGGTCAGGCAGGCAAAGATCCCGGCCGGCCAATACATGAATCCCGGCGAAATATCCGGAACAGAAGGCTTCCTTGATTATGATCCTCAGGGTATTATCGCACGTTCGGGAAAACTGATCCCCGAATTGCTGCAAGCACTTGACAACCTTTCTTATTACAAGCTGGCGGGGCCCAAAAGCCTGGGTGAAGAATGGGTGAAGGCAATGATTTGGCCATTGATAACCGAATCCATACCTCTGCCCGACATACTCCACACTTTCACTATCCATGTTGTTTCACAAATCTCAGGCATCATTTCCGGAGCTCCGGGCAAAAGAGTATTGGTCACCGGAGGTGGTGCATACAATACGTTTTTTATGGAAAGGCTTAAAGCATCCGTTTCCGGCAAATCAGAGATATGTATTCCCCATAAAATGCTGATTGAATTCAAGGAGGCACTGGTTTTTGCTTTCCTAGGTCTGTTATGTATGGAGGGATTACCTAACTGCCTCTCATCCGTAACAGGTGCGAGGTCTGACACAATTGGGGGGAGTATTCACCGGTTCAGCAGATGAAATCTTGCTGGCCTGACTACCTACTACCTACTATCTATTTCTTACTTCCCCTGACTTCGCACCCTGTGTTTTGATGATTTTATCTCATTGTTTGTCTGCATTTTGCAATCATCAATTACGGATCCGGCTGCAAATAGCAATGTTTTGCACGCTATAGCATGAAGCATCAAACCTTTTCAATAACCATGGCGATCCCCTGCCCTACTCCGATGCACATGGTGCACAGTGCGATTTTGCCGTTGCCCTGCTGCAGCTGATGCGCTGCGGTAGTAACGAGTCTGGCGCCGCTCATCCCCAGCGGATGGCCGAGTGCGATAGCACCACCCCACGGGTTGATGCGCGGGTCATCGTCATCGAGTCCAAAGGTGCGTGTGCAGCCCAATGCTTGCGCAGCAAAAGCTTCATTGAGCTCAATGATATCGATGTCATGAAGCTGAAGGGAAAGACGCTTCAGCAATTTTTCCGTAGCCGGTACAGGCCCCATGCCCATGATCCCTGGCAACACACCAGCCACCGACATGCCTGATATTTTGACCAGGGGTGTGAGGTTGAACCGTTTAACCGCATCGGCTGATGCTATGAGCAGGGCAGCGGCGCCGTCGTTAACACCTGAAGCGTTACCGGCAGTCACAGTTCCATCTGCTCTGGCTATTGGTTTCAGAGAAGCCAGCTTTTCCGGTGATGTTCGCCTTGGGTGCTCATCCGTATCAACCACAATGGGGTCGCCCTTTCGCTGAGGTATGGTTACGGGAACAATCTCCATTGCCAGATGGCCATTTTGCTGAGCCCGGTGGGCCTTTTCCTGGCTCCAAAAAGCAAACTTGTCCTGATCTTCGCGGCTGATCTTCAAATCATCAACAATATTTTCGGCCGTTTCAATCATTGCATCTGTACCGTATAGCTTATCCATTTTTTTGTTGACAAAGCGCCAACCGATGGTTGTGTCGTACATATTGACTGATCTGGAAAAAGCTTTGTCTGATTTCTCCATGACAAATGGCGCACGCGACATGCTTTCCACGCCTCCTGCAATGATCAACTCTGCTTCGCCGGCTTTGATGGCTCTTGCTGCCGTTCCCAGGGCATCCATGCCGGAGCCGCACAACCTGTTTGTGGTAACCCCGGGAATAGTTTCCGAAAGCCCTGCCAGCAGCAGTGCCATACGGGCAACATTGCGGTTATCTTCCCCGGCCTGGTTGGCACATCCGAGGATTACATCATCCAGTGCCAGCCAGTCAACATTGGGATTTCTTTCTGTCAGGGCCTTGACGGGGATCGCGGCCAGATCGTCGGCGCGAACGGCCGACAGGCTGCCCCCGTAACGACCTACGGGTGTGCGCACGGCATCACAAATAAAAACATCTCTTGTATTATTCATATACCTCTTTGTGTACTTTTTCCAGTGTTGGTTTGATGTGCCTGAAAACATTGAGCATTGCCTGAGCGAGGATGTCCACTTCCTTTTGCGTCATTGGTGTGGAGAACATACACGCGCAGGTGTTGATCATCATAATATTTTCATTCAGATAAAGATAATCCAGTATTTCATCGATAAGCGCCACCACTTCCCTGGGTTGATAGGCTTCCCTGTATGTTTGCGGAGGTGTTGCCCGCAGGTGAATCCTGAACATGGAGCCGGCGCCTGTGAGGGAGACAGGGACATCAGCAATTTTGATGGCTTCTTCTATCTGGTCCATGGCTTTTCTTGTGAGGTCGTTCAACCTGCTTACGGCATCCTTGTCGAATAGCTCCATGGCAACGCGGCCTGCGGTTGTGGTGATAGGGTTTGCCGAGAATGTTCCCGAATGGGGGAAAAGAATTTTCTTTTCGCGCGGGTCCAGTACGCGCATCACTTCTGTGCGGCCGGCTATGGCACCAACCGGGAAACCTCCCCCGATGATCTTGCCGAGTGCCGTCATATCGGGCTTGACAGTATATCTTGCCTGTGCTCCGCCGTAGTTAACGCGCAAGGTAACCACTTCATCGAATACCAGCAATGCATTGTTCCTGCGTGTCCAGTCGTACAATGCTTCGATGAAGGCATCCGTACCGGGCACAAGTCCAACGCGGTGCGGCACCGGATCGATGATCACGCAGGCAATCTGATCAGCCTGGGCATCCAGGATATTCAGGGTCTTTTCAATGTCGTTGAAAGGAAAGATGATCACATCATCCAGAACACCCTGCGGAGTGCCATAGGCCAGGGGAACGCTGTTTGGTTTATTGATATCACCCCATTGATCCGGTTTGGATGTTTGACTGATTTCCGCAAAGTCGTACGTGCCGTGATATGCTCCTTCTGTTTTGGCGATCTTTGGTCTTCCGGTGTAGGCACGTGATGCCTTGATCATTGTCATAACGGCCTCTGTGCCAGAATTCACAAATCTGACCTTTTCGAAGCCGGGCACACGATGGCAGAGCAGTTTGGCAAAAGCAAGTTCTGCTTCAGTGGCCATGGTATAGGCGGTACCGCGGTGCAGCTGTTCCACAACGGCAGATACGATAGCAGGGTGTGCATGCCCGTGGATCAGTGATGCCATATTGTTGGCAAAATCCAGCCTTTGAATGCCATCAACATCCGTAACATAGCAACCGGAGGCGCTGGCCGCATAAAATGGATGGGGCCTTCTGAAAACCGTGTTGCGGCTTACCCCGCCGGTGATATACTCACAGGCTTCGCGGTATAACGCCTCGCCTGCGCTCTTTTGTGTGATAGAATCTAGTGCTTGAATATCCATGTCTTCGGAAAATAAATATTGAAAAACAGTAAAAAATCCTGTGCTTCCGGGGCTGATTCAACCGGTGTGTTTACGTCATCTTATAATGGACGGTCGGCCGGGAAACAATCTGTGCTATTCATACTGGTGCAAGGTGGCTTCTGTTCGCTCCTGAAGGTAATTCATGGTGACACCGGGCGCCATCTCCCTGACAAATAATCCCTTAGGAGTCACATCAATGATGGCCAGATCGGTATAGATGCGGTCCACCACGGCTTTCCCTGTTAGCGGATATGTGCATGATTTCACGATTTTGGGCTCACCGGTCTTTGTGACATGTTTGCTGATGACATAAATGGTTTTGACGCCTGCAACGAGGTCCATGGCTCCACCAACGGCGGGAATGGCTTTTTCGTCTCCCGTTGACCAGTTTGCCAGGTCACCGGATTCGGAAATCTGCAATGCACCCAGCACGCAAATGTCGATATGCTTCCCGCGAATCATGGTAAAGCTGTCGGCGTGATGGAAGTAGCAGGCCCCGGGAATGGCGGTGACACATTTTTTTCCGGCGTTGATCAATTCCGGGTCCTCCTCGCCGGCCGGTGGCAGGGGGCCCATGCCAAGCAGGCCATTTTCGGTGTGGTATATTACCTCGCGGCCTTCGGGCACAAGCCCCGAAACCATTTCGGGAATACCTATCCCCAGGTTTACATAGGCACCATCAGGGATATCCAGTGCTACCTTTCGGGCCATTTCCTGAACATCCCAGCCAATTTTTTCTGCATTGCTTACCATGGATACCTCCTCTCTTCTGCTACAAGTTTAGACTCATCAGCCGGGTTAGATACTTCCACCACCCGCTTTACAAATATCCCCGGTGTAACCACCGTTTCCGGGTCTAACTGACCGGGCTCCACTATTTTTCTGGCCTGAACAATGGTTGTTACGGCGGCGGTACACATCACCGGACCAAAGTTACGGGCTGTTTTATTGTACACAAGATTGCCATAACGATCGGCTGCGCGGCATTTCACCAGGGCAAAATCTGCACGAATGGCATGCTCCATCACAAACAGCTGACCGTTAAACTCCCGTACCTCTTTCCCTTCGGCCAGGGGTGTTCCTACCGATGTTGGGGTAAAGAAAGCAGGTATGCCTGCCCCGCCGGCCCGGATTCGTTCCGCCAAAGTACCCTGGGGCACAAGCTCCAGCTCGATTTCGCCACGCTTGTATAACTCAGGAAAAACCTTTGAATTTGTGCTCCGCGGAAAAGAACAGATCATTTTACGCACCTGCCTGTTTTCGATGAGTGCGGCAAGCCCTACATGACCACTGCCGGTGTTGTTGCTGATTACCACAAGGTCACGCGCACCCTTGTCGATCAGAGCATGGATCAGCTCAATGGGACTGCCGGCTTCACCAAAGCCACTGATCATAACGGTTGCACCATCAAAAACATCTGCAACTGCCTCTGCCGGTGTTTGAATAATTTTGTTTATCATGAATGGATATTTGAATGTGTCATATGCCCGAAAACGGATGCAACACATCCCCGGGCTTTAAAACAATTTACCAGTCAGGCGGTGGACAATAATTCCTTTAGGATGATGCTTCCTCTTCATCAATCCGCTTCTGCAGATTTTCCTCAAGGGTGCGCTCTATCCCGGCCAGTTCATCCTCATAGAAATACTTGTCAGCATCGTAAGGTTTGAGCTTCTCGATGGTGTTTTCCTTTTCGTCGTACCTGGCCAGATATACTTTATCGAGCCACTCCATATTGCGGCCTTCATTGAACTTCAATGCAAATAATTTTTCACCTTTTATCTCCAGTGTGCCAAGCAGAGAAACTTTTCCTGCCGAGGATGTCATGGTGATATATCTTGATGGACGGCTGATGGACGGAAGTGTGCGGTAAACTTTGCTGAAAACCTTGTTGATATCAGCCAGCGGTGCGGTGAAATAATGATGCTCTCCTGTGGGCCTGGCGCAGTACATGGAGTGAAAGCCCACGCCCAGCATAGAGAGTATGTTTCCGAGATCGATCCAATTCCGGGCCGATCGGTCAACATCAATTTTCCCGTTCTCGTCGGAGAAAAGGCTGATGTGATGCATCACAGGACTCTGGCTCTTTATGGTGACGCCATAGGATTTCAAGCGCCGAATGGCTGCCACGGCAGATGGATTGAGCACCTCCCTCGGTGTGGAAAAATGTGCCATCATCACAACCTGGATCCCATGGTCTGTGAGTTCGCGGTACAATTCAAGGAAGGGGTTGTAATCACTGCTTAGGATCATCTCCGGATGGTAGGTAAGCACCCTTGTTCCCAAACGGAGGTTTTTGACATGTAATAGTTCGTCGTCTTCAATAAAAGGACGCACGTATTTTTCGAACCGGTCAAAGGTGATATATCCTGCATCACCCCCGGTAATGAGCATGTCGGTAATCTCTTTGTGTTTGCGAATATAACCCAGCACTTGTTCAATATCCTCCTGCACAAACATATCTTCGTCACCGCGCACCTGGGCATGACGGAAGCAATAGGTGCAAAATGTAAAACAGTTTTGTGTGGTTTTGTCAAAAATGAGCTGGCACTGTGGATATTTATGCTGGCTGCCTCTCAGTATCTCCAACTCACCGTCCTCATTCACAAACCAAGGTTTGTTTAACAATTGTTTGCCATCATGTGGATTTGTTTTTTTCTGGTAATCTTTGACAATCCTGCGCTTTTCTTCGTCTGTAGAGGCTTCTTTGTAGGCTTCAACCACATCGCCCCTGATCATGCCGGGTTGTGGAAAGACCAGCTGAAACAGGGAGTCCTTTTCAAAATTGCTCCAGTTGATTTTATTGAGGACATGCTTGGTGGCCAAAAAACGATATACATCCACAAACAACTCCCGTTCTTTGATGTGGCCGATATGGATACCGTTCTTTTCCAGTATGTCGACAATTTCCCTGAAGCCGCGCATACCTGCATATCTTTCTTTGTCGGTAAATAAGAAAGGGGTTGATTCCATGATGCCGGAATATTGCGGATATGCCGAATGGAGCCGTGTAAGCAAGCCCGCGGGCAGCAGGTGCTCACGATCAATTACAGACTTAATATCCTCTGTATAACGATAGCGATCCATGATGTTCCGGATGTCTTTCAGGCCGATGTGCAGCTTTTTAGCGGGCACAAACTCCTGACGCTGTTCTTCAATTGACGGATTCAATGTGTGGGTATGAGACATTTGACTTTTATTTTGTTGTTATACAATATGTTGAGAAAAATTCAAATCTTGTCCATCTGCATGCAAAGGTAATGGAAACCATTTACATTTAATAGCCGGAACGGGAATTTATTATTGAAATTCAGGGGTAAAATCTATGGAAAAATAACCTGTATAATTTTGGCAAAAAATCCGGTGCGGTCAAACACCGGTCAGAAGGTTTTCTTTAAACGGTCGCGCAATATTTCCATATCCATTTTTCTGTCTTCCTGATTGCTTTGTGTATAGGCAAATACCAGGTTGTTCACCATACGCATGATGATGTCTTTATTTGTGCATGGTTGAAAAAAAGAAGGAAGTGGTTCAAGATCCAGTTTAATCAAAAAATCATTGATTTCCTTTGCGGAAAAAGCTTCGCCATTACTGAAAGCGTTGATATAAAACAGGGGCATATTCTTTTTCATTTGCATGCTTTGGGGATCAATGGTTTCGCCCAGGTAAGCAAGGGCAAAATGTTCAGGGAGATTGATTCCCGCGATGGGCATATCAAGGCTTTGCGCGACCAGCATATACAGGATACCAATACTCAGGGGATTGCCGGTTCGGGTTTGTAAAACCCTGTTCACAAATGAATTATCCGGATCATGGTAATTTTCCAGGTTGGCATGAAATTGATGTATCTTATAAAACACATGGTTAAAAACCTTTACCTTTTCAAGGGCGGTGAGGTTTTCATTCATCTCCATCCATACATCCCGGCGGATGGTACTGATCTCATTTCCAATGTCTTCATTATTCACATTGGGATAGTGTAATTTTGTGACAAGCAGCCATGCCGATAAAAGATCATTGCCGGCATCATCTTCCGCCCAGCGGCTAAGTCCTTCAAAAACGGCCTCGCGCTGTATGGTGCGGATAAGGTTATCAAAGCGTTTCCGGAGGTTATCATTATCTGCACCATGTGAACCCGCTTCCAGAAAGGGGATGGCTTCTTCTCCAAAATGCAGGATTTTATCGGAAATATCACGAAAAACAAGGGGGTCCGGTTCATCCAGCATACTAACCAATGCCCTGATGCTACGCTTTTTTTTGTGATCTGCCATGTTAACCGGGTTTAGAAGTGTTGACCAGATATTCACAATTAAGAACAAAAGTAATCAAATTGATCATGCTTCAATGTAAGATTGAGGCCGGTTTTCAGATCCTGATAACAATAAGGCTGATTGGAAAACAATTGGCAATCAGACCTTTTTGCCGAAACGAATGGGTGTGTTGTTCCTTTTATACAAACCTGTCCAAAACCCGGGCGATCATTTCCTCCACGGTTTTTTTGTAGTCGGCGCTGTACTCTTTTCTTGCTCTGTTGGCGATAATGCTGCAAACTGTCAGGGTTTTGTGTCCCAATAATGTGCCCAGGGCATAGAGCGCGGAGGTTTCCATTTCGAAGTTTGTGATGCGATGGTTTTGGAATCGAAAGCTTTCAATTCTTTGGTTCAGATCGGGATATGCCAGTGGTATTCTCAACTCACGCCCCTGCGGCCCGAAGAAACCGTTGGCAGTAGCTGTAATACCGGAGGTCATATCGTGAGCAATGCTTTTCAGTAATTTGTCATTGGCAGGAATGATATATGGATAGGGCAGTTTTTCGTTCCACGAGGTGTAATTGACGAAAGCTTCTGTCAGTTCATTTGCCAGCAACCGGCTGTCATAGTCATAAAAATGCAAGAGCCCGTCGAAACCCAGTCCGTGGGAGGAGGCTACAAGCGTGTCAACGGGAATATCTTTTTGCATGGCTCCCGATGTCCCCAGCCGAATAATTTCCAGCGATGTAAGCTGATCCCTGGTTGTTCTGCTTCCAAAATCGATGTTTACCAGGGCATCGAGTTCATTCAGCACGATGTCAATATTGTCGGTGCCGATACCTGTTGAAAGAACGGTAACAGCCTGATTTTTATAGATGCCGGTGTGGGTAACAAACTCCCTGTTGTGCGCTTTATGGTCAATTTTATCAAAATGTGCCGATACCATTGGTACCCTTCCCTGGTCTCCGACCAGTATCACTTTTCCGGCGACTTGTTCAGGTTGCAGGTTGAGATGGTATATGCTGCCGTCGGGGTTAATGATCAGCTCTGACTCTTTGAACTTTCTCATAACATGAATCCTTTCCTTTTTGCAGTAAAAGCGGCAAAAATATCAATAATTAAAATAATTACCTAATATATCTTGCACTGAAAGTATAATGCTTATTTTTGAAAAAAAATGGCACTATGGATGCATTTATCATATCTATTGGTGAAGAATTGCTGATTGGACAAACCATTAATACCAATGCAGCATGGATGGCTGCACAGCTCAACACAGCCGGCATTGAAGTGAAAGAGATCAGGGTGATCACGGACCGGCATGAGGAAATTCTGGACACATTGAAGGCAGCTGCTGACAGGGCAGACCTGGTGCTTATCACCGGTGGCCTGGGGCCTACCAGGGATGATGTAACGAGGGATGTTTTGTGTACATTTTTTGATGCAGAGCTGGTAATGAACCGGCAGGTGCTTGACGACATCACTGTTTTTTTCAAACAGCGGGGACGGACGATTACCGATATTAACCGAAACCAGGCCATGGTACCCGATAAAGCCAGGATCATCAGGAACCCCTATGGCACTGCACCGGGATTCTGGTTTACTCAAGCCGGCAAATCATTTATCGCCATGCCGGGTGTGCCTTACGAAATGAAGGAAATGGTAAGCAAACACGTTTTACCGGCCCTTCTTGAAAAAGAAAGAGAAAAATACATTGTTCACAAAAGTGTATTGACCCATGGAATTGGAGAATCATACCTGGTGGATTTGATCGGGGATTGGGAAAACAACCTGCCCGAAGAGATTCAGCTTGCCTACCTGCCTTCTGTTGGCATCGTGAAACTGAGGCTCTCCGCCAAAGGAAAAAATGAAGAAAGGCTGCGGGAGATCATTGACAGGGAAGTGGAGGCGCTAAAAAGGATCATTCCTGAGTATATCTGGGGTTTTGATAGTGATACACTGGAAGGTGTTGTGGGAAGTTTACTTCGGGAGCGTGGAAAAACCGTTTGCACTGCTGAAAGCTGCACCGGTGGTTATATTGCCCACAGAATCACTTCCATTCCGGGCAGTTCAGCATATTTTTCGGGAAGCATTGTAGCCTACGGCAATCAAATCAAAACCGGTTTGCTTCACATCCCGCAGGATCTGTTGGAATCATTTGGCGCAGTAAGCAAGGAGACAGCAGAGAACATGGCCGAATCAGTTCTGAAACTGATGAACAGCGATTATGCTGTCGGGGTAACAGGGATCGCAGGCCCTGACGGCGGCTCAGAGGAAAAACCCGTCGGGACAACCTGGATCGCTGTCTCTTCCCAAAATAAAACATTCAGTCACAAATACCAGTTTGGCGATAACAGGGAGAGAAACATCATACGGGCTTCCAATGCCGCCCTCGCAATGCTGAGGGAGTTAATCAATGAATCTTAGTGGACTTTTTTATCTGAAAATTTATTTGTTTCTTGCATATCAAAACAATAAAAATGGTACACCGCAGCAGAATCACAACACTCACAGAATTTATCATTCAACGCCAGTCAGAATACCCGCATGCCAAAGGGGCACTTACACGTTTGCTCAACGACATAGCCACGGCAGCTAAGATAGTTAACCGCGAGATCAATGCAGCCGGACTTGTGGATATACTGGGAACGGTTGGCAAAGAAAATGTACAGGGTGAAACCCAAAAAAAGCTGGACGTATTTGCCAACGAAATGTTCATCACAGCCCTGAAAGGCGGTGGCGAGTGTTGCGCCATTGCCTCGGAAGAGAATGAAAAAGTGATTTCATTCAGCAACGAGTTTTCCGGATTGGGCAAATATGTGATTGCCATGGATCCCCTGGACGGCAGCAGCAATATAGAATCCAACGTTTCCATTGGCACCATCTTTTCCATTTACCGGCGCGTCAGCGATGCAGGAGGTGGAACACAGGAAGACCTTTTACAGCCGGGACTGAACCTGACGGCTGCCGGTTATATCATCTATGGTTCTTCCACCATGCTTGTGTACACCACAGGAAAAGGTGTCAACGGGTTTACACTTGACCCCTCTGTAGGTATTTTTTGCCTTTCACACCCGGACATGCACTATCCGGAAAAGGAGACTATTTACTCTATCAATGAAGGGAACTACATTTATTTTCCCGAGGGCGTGAAAAGATATATAAAATATTGTCAGGAAATCGATAAGGAGACAAACAGGCCTTATACATCACGTTATATTGGCTCTTTGGTAGCCGACTTTCACCGGAATCTCATTAAAGGAGGCATTTTTATGTACCCGGGAACCACCGTGCAACCCAACGGAAAACTTCGTCTGTTATATGAATGCAGTCCAATCGCTTTCATAGCTGAACAAGCAGGTGGCAAAGCCAGTGACGGATACCGGCGAATCACGGAGATTGACCCGGAAACATTGCACCAACGTTCACCGTTTTTTGTGGGACCGAAGAATATGGTGGAAAAGGTGGAGGCCTTCATGAAAGAATACGCATAAATATTTACCGGCGTGTCGCGAACAGAAAAATTTCCTGCCCTTTTTACCAGCAGCAAAGGTTTTCATGACCTGGAAGCTTTCACAGGCGAGTCCGACCGCCCCGACGTGGCTTTCGTCAGCGGGCTGGCAGGATCGTCGGCGGCTGTGATTGCGGCGGCATCTATACAGAAAACAAAAAAGTCTTTTCTGTTTATCCTTTCCAACAAAGAAACAGCTGCTTATTTTTTCAATGACCTGGAAATCCTCATGGGTGAAAAGGACAAAAGCTATGAGGACAGGCATGTTTTCTTTTTCCCCTCTTCCTATAAAAAACCCCTTCATTCAAAAGAAGAAGACAAAGCCGGTGTTCTGCTGCGCGCCGAAGTATTGAACCGCTTGAGCGCCGAAACCGGCCAAACCATCATTGTTACCTACCCCGAAGCTTATGCCGAAAAAGTGGTGGCAGGCGATATCATTAAGAAAAACATCCTCACCTTAAGAAACGGCGAAAACCTCAGCGTGGAATTTTTGATGGATGTTCTGATAGAATATGGGTTTGAGCATGTGGATTTCGTGGTTGAACCGGGGCAGTTTTCTGTAAGAGGGGGTATTGTGGATGTATATTCATTTTCAAACGATTTTCCTTTTCGTATTGAAATTATGGGGGACCGAACGGAAAGCCTCAGGACCTTTGATACAGAAACACAACTTTCTGTTGCCATTCAGGAAAAGATCAGTATTTTGCCCGACATCCGGGCAATGCAGCAAGAAGCAAACCTGACGGAATGTATCCTTGAAGCCTTGCCCGGTAATACCGTTATTTGGTCGGAAGACACGGCCTTTTGCGGAGAAATCATCCGCAATGGTATGGAAGAAGACCATTTTAACACCACGGACTACATCAGCTATGTGGAGTTTTTGTCGGGTCTGCAAAAACATCGTCTGGTTGAATTCCGGAGAAAACTGATCGCTAAGGACTCCGATACAAGGATTACCTTTTCCCATGCACCTCAGCCAAACTTCAACAAACATTTTGACTTGCTTATCAGTAACCTACGCCAAAACACCAGGCAAGGAATAAAAAACATTATATTATATGATAGTCCAAAGCAAATCAGGAGAATAGAGAGCATATTTGAAACCATTGCAGAAGATGATAAAGACGATATTGATTTCCGTCATGAAGGGATGCTGTTAACCCTTCACGAAGGTTTTATTGACCATGACAATGAAATTGCCTGCTATACAGACCATCAGATTTTCGGCAGGTATCACCGGTATCGTATCCGGGACAAATTCGCCGGCAAACAGCTGATGACATTAAAAGCACTCCGGAATCTCAAACCGGGAGATTATGTGACACATATTGACCATGGCATCGGCATATACAGCGGTCTGGAAAAAATAGAAGTGATGGGCCGGATACAGGAGGCGATCCGTCTGGTATATAAAAACAATGACATCCTGTATGTAAGTATTCACAGCCTTCACAGGGTTTCCAAATACACGGGAAAAGAAGGCACGGCACCTACGCTTCACAGGCTTGGTTCCAATGCGTGGTCACGACTCAAAAACAAAACCAAGAACAAGGTCAAGGATATTGCCAAGGACTTGATCAGCCTGTATGCCAAACGAAAGGCGCAACAAGGATTTGCCTTTTCTCCTGATACATATTTACAGCATGAATTGGAAGCTTCATTTATTTTTGAAGACACCCCTGATCAGGAGAAATCCACCGCAGCAGTTAAGTCTGATATGGAATCACCAACACCAATGGACCGGTTGATTTGCGGTGATGTGGGATTTGGCAAAACAGAGGTAGCCATTCGGGCGGCATTCAAGGCCGTTAATGATTCCAAGCAGGTTGCGGTGCTGGTTCCCACAACCATTCTTGCCCTGCAGCATTACTATACCTTTACCGACAGGCTGAAAGACTTCCCCTGCACGGTGGATTATATCAGCCGTTTCAGGTCAACGAAGGAGCGAAAAAAAGCCCTGGACGGGGCAAGGGAAGGACAGGTGGACATCCTGATCGGGACACACCGTTTGCTCAGCAAAGACATTGCCTTTAAAGACCTTGGATTGCTGATCATAGATGAAGAGCAAAAGTTCGGTGTTGCTTCCAAAGAAAAGCTGAAGCAGCTTCGTATCAATGTGGACACATTAACGCTGACAGCTACCCCGATACCGCGCACGCTTCAGTTTTCTCTCCTGGGGGCCAGGGATCTTTCATTTCTGAACACCCCTCCGCCAAACAGGTATCCTATCATCACCGAAGTACATGTTTTCAATGAAGAATTGATCAGGGAAGCGATCGAATTTGAGATATCGAGGGGCGGGCAGGTATATTTCGTGCATAACCGCGTGCAAAACATTCAGGATGTGGCGGCTATCGTGCAGCGGGTTTGCCCGCAAGTGAGTGTGGCAGTGGGTCACGGACAGCTGGAAGGTACGCGGCTGGAAAAAATCATGGTGGATTTTATCCATGGTGAGTATGATGTGCTGGTTTCTACCACCATCATTGAATCAGGACTTGATATTCCCAATGCCAATACAATCATCATCAATAATGCACATCATTTCGGGTTGAGCGACCTGCATCAGATGCGCGGCCGGGTGGGTCGTACCAATAAGAAAGCATTTTGCTACCTCTTGTCGCCACCCATGAGTGCACTCACCGATGAAGCAAGAAAACGTTTGAAGTCCATTGAAGAGTTTTCTGAATTGGGAAGCGGCTTTAATATTGCCATGCGGGATCTTGACATTCGCGGTGCAGGAAATCTCCTGGGAGCAGAACAGAGCGGTTTTATTTCCGAGGTGGGCCTTGAAACCTATCACAAAATATTGGATGAGGCCATTGCCGAATTAAAGGAGCAGGAATTCCGGGATGTTTTTAAGGATGAAAGTGCTGAGACACGACTGCAGTCGATTCGCTGCCACCTGGAGACAGACCTTGGGTTAATGATCCCCACGGATTATGTGTGGAATATTGAAGAGCGTTTAAACCTCTACAAGGAACTTGACAGCATCACGGATACGGCTAAGCTGGATACATTTGCGCAAAAAATGATTGATCGCTTCGGCCCGCTGCCTGAGTCCGTGAAAGGATTATTACAGGCAGTGCGTCTGAGAAAGTATGCACAAGAAGCAGGTTTCGAAAAAATCATTTTAAAAGCAGGCAAGCTGATTGGTTATTTGCCGGGTAGTGAAATGACGGATTATTATGGGGGTGCGACTTTCGGCAATATGCTCGACTATGCAAAGAGGCATCCAAAGCGCACCCGCATAAGGGAGGTAAATGACCAGCTGGCCATGAACATTGAGCAGGTAACAGGCATCGATGAGGCGTTGGACATCATCTCATCGTTCTTATCACCCCGCTGATGTCGGATTGTATAAGCTTTGCCAACTTTTCAGCCTTCACCATGCTGTCACTTTCCGTATACATACGGATGATGGGTTCTGTGTTTGAAGCACGCAAGTGTACCCACTGATTGTCAAACCAAATCTTTAACCCATCAATGGTTTCCTGTGGCTGTTCACGGTATTTCCGGGCCAGCTCGCCGATAATGCTTCCGATATCAACCCCTTCGGGTAGTTCAATTTTATTCTTTGAGATATGGAATTGCGGCAATGTATTTTTCAGGCGGCTTGCAGAAATCCCGCGGAGTGCCAGTGCGGACAGGAACAGGGCAATACCGGCGAGGGCATCTCTTCCATAATGCAATGCGGGATATATTACACCGCCATTTCCTTCCCCACCAATGACGGCATGGTGTTTTTTCATGGCTTCCACTACGTGGGCCTCACCAACAGGTGAATAGAAATGTAAACCGCCGTGTTTTTTGGTCACTTCTGCCAGGGCCTGGCTGGATGACAGGTTGCTGACGGTATTACCAGGGGTTTTGGACAGCACATAATCAGCCACTGCTACAAGTGTGTATTCTTCTCCAAACATATCACCATTTTCACACACCATGGCGAGTCGATCCACATCGGGATCAACAGCAATGCCAAGATGCGCACTTGTGCTTTCAACCTCGGCTGACAAACTATGGAGGTGCTCCGGTAAAGGTTCAGGATTGTGCTGAAACAGTCCCGTAGGTTCACAATGCAGCCCCGTGATTTTTTGCACACCCAGGGCCCTGAGCAGAGCCGGAACGGCAACCCCTCCGGATGAATTGATCCCATCAACAACGATATGGAAATTTGCAGCAGCTATCGCTTCCGTATCAACCAGCGGCAAATTTCTGATCATATCAATATGTCTTTCAAGCATTTTTTCATCGGTAATGTAACGGCCAAGCATGTCTGATGGAACAAAAGAAAAAGCAAGCGGTTCAGCAAACACTTGCATGGCTTCTCCCTCCTCTTTGGTCATAAACTCACCCTTTTCGTTGAGCAGTTTGAGCGCGTTCCAGTTTTTGGGGTTGTGGCTGGCTGTTATAACAATGCCCCCGTGGCTTGTATGGTGCTTTACCCCCAATTCCACAGTGGGTGTTGTTGATAGTCCCAGGTCTATCACATCTATACCCATGGCCTGCAAGGTAGCTGTAACAATATGTGTGATCACAGGACCGGATAGTCTGGCATCCCTGCCGATGACCACCTTGAGCTGAGTGTCCGGATTTCTGTTTTTCAGCCACATGCCATAGGCACCGGCAAATGTCATCACATCAACCGGCGACAGTCCCTCTCCCGGCCGTCCACCTATTGTGCCCCTGATTCCCGAAATTGATTGGATCAATACCATTTAAAAGCATTATTAAACTCCTGGTAAAGATACAAATGTTATGCACAACCGAAGTATATAAACTTACCGCTTAACTATCAAATCTGACCTAACGCAAACAAAATCAGGCTTTTATTTGTGTGACTCTCGCAAATCATGTATTTTTGCTGAAGACTTGCTTTTGTATGATCAGACTTTTTCTTGCAGTTGAATTTTATTGTTTCTAAACTTAGCCTGCATTATTCACAAAAAGCAAACAAATTGTTGTATCTAATTGATTAAA